>JAOTZH010000109.1 GCA_029861425.1 Gemmatimonadota bacterium | reverse complement strand
ACCGACCCCCCCGGCAAGCTTCGAGGCCGGCCATCCCCCTGCCCGCAGGAGCCCGGTTGAGCTCGACTCAGGCGATACTCATCGACAAGCTCGGCGCACCCGACGTCTTCGTGGAGCGCTCCGTCCCTCTGGCCGACCCCGGTCCGGGGGAAGTGCACCTCCGCATCGAGGCCGCGGGGGTGAACTTCGCGGATGTCATGATGCGGGTAGGCCTGTACGGGACCGTGCCTCCACGCCCCTTCAGCCCGGGGTTCGAGGTCGCGGCCATCGTGGAGAGAGTCGGCGAGGGCGTCGAAGACTGGAGCCCGGGCGACCAGGTAGTCGGACTCCTGCGGCATGGCGGGTACGCGAGGGACGTCGTCGTCCCGGCCGATCAGATCTTCCCCCGGCCCTCGGAGATCTCCGCCGTCGAGGCGGCGGCGATCCCCGTCGTCTTCCTGACCGCGTGGGTCGCGATGTTCGAGGCGGCACGCGTGCGCGACGGCGAGAGCATTCTGATCCTCGGAGCCGGCGGCGGTGTCGGAACGGCGGCCGTACAGCTCGCGGCGACATACGGGCTCCGGGTCTTCGGAACGGCCGGGACGCCGGAGAAGCGAGGCTTCGTCACGGGCACACTCGGCGCTGAGGCCTGCTTCGACTCGCGCGGTGACTGGGAACCGGATGTTCGGGCCGCCATCGGCCATCGCAATCTCGATGTCGCTCTGGATCCGGTCGGGGGCGACGCCACGCTCGCCTGCCGACGGCTTCTGGCTCCCCTCGGGCGGCTCGTCTTCTACGGGCTGAGCCAGGCGCTGCCCGGTAAGAAACGCGACTGGATACGGGCCGCCCGGGCGTATCTGAAGACGCCGCGGTTCCACCCGGCTCAGCTCGCGGAGCCGAATCAGGGCATCTTCGGAATCCACTTGCTCCACCTGGACCACCGGTCGCACGACATCCTGATGCCGGCGTCCGCGGAGATCTTCCGGCGCGTGGTGGCGGGCGAGCTTCGACCCGTGATCGACACGGTCTTCTCGCTCGATCGGGAGGGAGCAGTCGCGGCTCACGAGCGGCTTCATGCGCGCGCGAACCTGGGGAAGATCGTGTTGTCGATCGACGCCTGACCGCGGCGATCCCGACCCCGGCGACCGCCCGTCTAGCCCGTCTAGCCGGTCGCCTCGGCCGCCCGGATCGCCCCGAGGGCGCTCGGGCGGACGACGGCCCGGCTGCCCAGCGCTCCGATCACGAGCGTCACGATCGCGGTTCCGACGCACAGCACGAGCAGCAGGCCGACGGGCACCCGATACGGCATCTCGAACACCCACACGCTGAGCGCCCAGCCCGAGATTGCCGACAGGACGGCACCGGTGAGTCCCGCCAGCGCCCCGAGCACGAGGAACTCCGTCACCAGGATCGTTCGTAGCGCTGACGAGGACGCCCCGAGCGCACGGAGGAGCGCGTTCTCCCGACGCCGGAGCGCGCGAGACGCCACCACGATCGCCGCGAGGATGAGGAGGCCGGCGAACAGGGTGAAGCCGCCCATGAAGCGGGTGGCGAGGGCGGCCCGATCCAGAATTCGCCCGATGGTCTGCTGGATGCTCGTCAGATCGATGACCAGGGCCCCGGGAAGTCCGGTCGCAACGCGGTCCTGAAACACGGCCCGCGCCTCCGGATCGTCGATCCGCGTCAGGATCAGATCCGTGCTCGCGACGCCGGAGAGGCTTCCCGGACGGAACACGGCCACGAAGTTCGGCTCGAGCCGCGCCCAGTCGACGATCCGCAGGCTCGTCACCTCGCTCGCGATCGTGCGGCCCTGGAAGTCCCAGCTGATCGTGTCCCCGACCCCGACGCGGAGGGCTCGGGCGACCTCGGTCTCGAGTGACACCTGTACACCGCTCGCGGCCTCCGCCCCCCACCAGTCGCCCTCGACGATGCGCTCGCCCGCCACGACCGTGTCGCGGGCCGAGTTGCGGTACTCGCGTCGGAGCGCCCAGCCCTGCGGCGGGCCGAACGACGTCGTGTCGGGGGGACTCGCACGCCGACGGAATCGCCCTCGCTCGATCTCTGCCAGAAGCTCCGACGTTGGACGCCCCCGCACGGCGGCGAGCCTGGCCGGGATGATCGGGATCACGTCGAGCGGCGGATGGCCGCCTTCCTCGAGAAGGGCCAGGACCCCCGCTGTCTGGTCCTGCTGCACGTCGAAGACCGCCATGTTGGCCGACATCCCGAGGGCGGCGAGGGAGAACCGATCACGGACGTTCGTCTCGACTACGGTGATCGTTCCGATCACGAAGACACCGAAGCCGATCGCCACGACGGCGGCTCGCGTCTGATTCTGGGGACGGAACAGGTTCGCCACGCCCTGGCGGACGGGGAACGGCGACTTCCGGGGAGCGGCCCGCCGGATCAGCGCAACGAGTGCATTCGCCACGCCCGTGAGCGCCGCGAGCGTGACCGCCGCTCCGACCGCGAAGCCGAGGCCTACCGGAACGTTCCCCGCCTGCCAGATACACAGCCCCACGATCGTCGCGATGATCGAAGCCCCGACGACCCGCTCCGCCAGCCGGGATCCTGTCTCAGTTTCGGAGGCAGCCGACGTTCCGATCGCCGCATCTCGCACCGCCCCCAGGGCCGGAACGTGCCGGATCGGGAGAATCGTGCGGCAGGCGAAGACCGTCGCAGTCCACAGACCAGCCGCGATGCCCGTGCCGATCGAGGCCCAGTCCGCCCGGAACTCGAGGTCGAGCGGCAGGACGTCCGCCAACACCGCCGGGACTGCGGCCTGGAGTCCCACACCGAGCAGGGCTCCGATGGCGGCACCGACCAGGGCGAGCACCACCGCCTGGAGCACGTAGATTCGGACCAGCGTCCACCCTGATGCTCCAAGGCAGCGGAGCACGGCGGCACTCTCGCGCCTCTGCCGCACGTATACGTGCATTGCCGAGGCCACCCCGACTCCGCCGAGCAGGAGCGCCCCCAGACCGACAAGGCCCAGAAACCGGCTCAACGCGTCGAAGGCTCGCTCGAGGTCCCGCTCCCGCTCCGCCGCGGTGTCCCAGGTGATCGCGGCGGCTCCGAGCTCCTCCCGGTGCACCCTGAGGAAGCGAAACACAGAGCGGCGCTCCTCCGCCCGAACGTAGGTCCGGTAGGCTACGAGCGACCCTTCGCGAATCAGCCCGGTCGCCGCGAGGTCCTCATGGGCGATGTACACCCGCGGATTCACCGCCGACCGGATGCCGGGGTCGCCGGGGATCGTGGTCACGCGGCCTCTCACCGCGAGCCTGCGGTCGCCCACGACGATCGTGTCGCCGATCGTGACCCCGAGACGCGTCATCGCTGCCTCGTCGGCCAGTGCCCCGCCCACTCGGGCGAGACCCGCCCACGCGCCCGGGGGGGCGGTCTCGACCGTCCCGTAAAACGGATAGGTCGGCTCGACCGCACGTACCGTCAGGAGCGCGCTCCGTCCCGTTTCACCGGCGGCCACCATCGTCGGGAGGCTCGTGACGTCCGCGAGCGCGCCGACGGCGGCGACCAGGGAGTCCAGGTGCGCCCGGACTTCAGGTGGGAATTCGAACCGGCTCTCGAGCTCGAGGTCCGCCCCGAGAAGCAGGCGGCCCTGGTTCTGGAGGCTCGCGAGCACATTCGCCTTGAAGCCGCCGACGGCGACGATCGCCGCCACGCCGACCGACACCGATGCGATGAACAGGGTGAGACGCCGTCCCGAAGCCCGAAGCTCCCGTCGCGCCATGCGGGAGACGAACCGGGCCGACGCTCTTTCCTCCCGCGACCACCGTGGACTCACGCCCTGACGAGCCTTCCCGATTCGAGTCGGATCACCCGGTCGGCGAGCGCCGCGAGCTCGGGATCGTGGGTTACGAGAACGAGCGTCGTCCGGGCCTCTTCGTTCAGCTCGCGCAGGAGCTCGACGACCCCCGCCCCCGTCTGCCGGTCCAGGTTTCCCGTCGGCTCATCCGCGAACAGAACGGTCGGCTCGTGCGCGAACGCCCGGGCGAGGCTGACACGCTGCTGCTCCCCGCCCGAGAGCTGAACCGGATAGTGATCCGCCCTGTCCGCCAGCCCGACGCGTGCCAGCAAGTCGTTCGCTCGAGCCTCGAGCTCCGCGTCCGGGGCAGTCTCCCCCGGAGCGAGCTCGAGCGGAACCCGGACGTTCTCGACGGCGGTCAGAGTCGGGAGGAGCTGGAACGTCTGAAAGACGAAACCGACTTTTTCCGCGCGTAGCCGCGCGCGCGCGTCTTCGTCGATCGAATCGAGACGCACACCGTCGAGTGTGACCGTGCCCGAGCTCGGCCGGTCGAGACCGGCGAGCAGCCCGAGGAGCGTCGTCTTACCGCTACCGGATGGCCCGACGATCGCGACGAAATCGCGTGCTTCCACCTCGAGATCGATGTCCTCGAGCACCGTCAGCAGATCGCCCCCGCTGGGGTAGGTCTTGGTCACCCTATCCGCTACGATCATCGCCATGTCAACGAGACGCTCGATGTTCGGGACGCCCGGCCTGATCCTCGGCACGCCCGGCCTGTGGATCTGCGCAATCCTGCTCTCTGGCTGCGCAGGGGACGATCTCCCCCGCACGTCTCGGCCCTCTCCCGATCCGGCGGTAGAGTCCGAGGCTCGGCAAGCTAGCGCGGAGGGCGACTCCCGGCCCGCCATCGTGTTCCTCGGCAACAGCCTGACGGCCGGACTCGGCGTCGGCCCCCGCGAGGCCTTCCCCGCCCTGATTCAGGAACGGATCGACGCGGCCGGACTCGACTTTCGGGTCGTGAACGCCGGAATCAGCGGCGAGACGACGGCCGGCGGGCTCCGCCGAGTCGCATCGCTCGTCGAGCAAGGCCCGTCCGTCCTGGTGATCTCGCTTGGTGGCAACGACGCGCTGCGCGGCGTGCCGCCCGCAAACATGCGGTCGAACCTGCAGGAGACGGTGGACCGCGCCCGGGAGTCGTCGCCGACGCCAACGATCGTATTGGTCGGCATGGCGGCGCCCCCCAACATGGGCGACGAGTACGCGAACGAGTTCGCCGCGGTATTCACCGAGCTGGCGGAGGAAAACGCGACGGCCCTCGTTCCCTTTCTTCTCGAGGGTGTCGCTGCCGACCCGGATCTGAACCAGTCCGATGGGATCCACCCGACCGCGGCGGGACATCGGATCATGGCCGAGACCGTCTGGGAAGTCGTCGGTCCCCTCCTCCAGTCCCGAGCGAAAGCCGGGTCGGACACATGAAGCGCAAGACGAAGTCCCGGCCACGGAAGACCCCCGTGGCCGAGTCCTGGAGTCGCGTCGCCGCGGATTTCGGGGGCGAGACGTTCTGGGGCAAGAGCAAGAAGGAGCCCGACCGTCTCGACGTACCGCACCGTGTCTGGCGGATCGTGACGGACATCCACGTCCAGTCCCACGGGGAAGGATCGACGACGTACACGCGCGTGCGGGCGCTCTTCGTCCGTACGCAACCGTTTCGCCTGACGGTGACGAAGAGGAATCCGTTCCATTCGCTCGGCGTCCTGTTCGGCTATCGTGCGGTCCCGATCGGCTACAGTCAGCTCGAGAAGGCGCTGTTCGTCCGCTCCGACCGTGCCGACCTGACGCGATCGATGCTACGTGGCACCGCCCTTGGACAGGGGATGATGCGCGAGCCGGTCAAGCTCTCGGTGGCCCGCCCCGGGAGACCGATTCGCAAGATCGCCGGCGACACGGTCGGCGAAGTCCAGATACTGAAGAGGGGCAAGGTCCACGATGTGTCGGAGCTGCGGGAGCTCGTACAGACCTGCATGTGGACGCTCGACGAGCTCGACCGGCTCGGCGTCGCCGACGATACGCCGGTCGAGGGCGTAGCTTTGTGATGCGCCTACTGTGGGTTCGGTGTCTCGTAGCGCTTCAGAACGGGAGAACGTGATGTCCAAGCCAGTGACCGGATGGGTCGCCGCCTTCGCGGTGATCGCGGCCGTCTGCGCCGCCCCTGCTCTCGCGCAGAACTCCGCGCCCGTCGATTACGGAGACCCCGCGGCCTGGTTGTGTCTCCCCGACCGGGACGATGCCTGCGCCGTCGACCAGACCACGACGTTCATCGCAGGCGATGGTTCCATGGCCTACGAGGGCTGGCGTCGCGATCCGTACGCACCGATCGACTGCTTCTACGTCTACCCCACGGTGTCGCGTGACGAGACGGCGAACAGCGACATGACGGCCGGGCCGGGCGAGAACGGTGTCGCGGGCGCCCAGTTCGCCCGGTTCGGGTCCGTGTGCCGCACGTTCGCGCCGCTCTACCGGCAGGCCACGCTCACCGCCCTCCGGTCTCGCATGAGCGGCGGCGAGATGGCGTTCGACGTGGAGCTCGGGTACAACGATGTTCGTGCTGCCTGGGCTCACTATCTCGAGAACGAGAACAACGGGCGGGGGGTGGTCCTGATCGGCCACTCGCAGGGGGCCAGCGTGCTGCTACGCATGATCGCGGAGCACATCGACGGCCACCCGGCCCAGGAGAACGTCGTCTCGGCGATCCTGCTCGGCACGAATGTCCAGGTGCCGGAGGGAGGAGGCGTCGGAGGCTCGTTCCGCGATCTTCCCCTCTGCCGATCGGACACGCAGACCGGGTGCATCGTCACCTACTCCACGTATCGATCGACGATCCCGCCCGACCCGCGCGCCCTCTTCGGGCGCGGTCAGGGAGACTATGTGGCGGGCTGCACCAACCCGGCGGCTCTCGCGGGCGGCGCGGCCGAGCTCTCTTCCTATCTGGGGGCCGGCAACGTCACACCTGGGGGCTCATGGGTCGACGGGGGTACGGACGTCGAGACGGCGTACGTGAGCGTCCCGGGGCTCCTGACCGGCGAGTGCGTGTCCGCCGATGGCTTCAGCTTTCTCGAGGTAACGGTCAACGGGAATCCGCGGGACGCACGGGCAGACGACATCGGGGGCGACATCATGACGGCGGGCGGGCCGAGCGCCACATGGGGTCTACATCTGATAGACGTCGCGGTGGCGATGGGCGATCTGGTGGATCTGGTGCAGCGGCAGGGGGAGGCGTTCCTGGAGGGGAGCCAGCGGTAGCGCGACGACGAGCCCGCGGCCGGCGGACGATCGTCAGATAGTCGGGCGGCCCGACCGTGAAGGCCGGGCCGCCGCCGTCACGCGCTCAGATACCTGACCGGATTCTGCGTGGCGAAGCGGTGAGCCGTCACCGCCGCCCAGATATGGCACACCCAACCGAGCAATCCACCGCTCCCGATCCACAGACCCGGGGTGATGATCAGCCAGAATACTCCCCGCCAGATCGTCCCGTTGTAGATCTGTCCGATTCCCGGTACGAGGAAGCTCAGTACCGCGGCCGTTCCTGCGTTACGCATCTATCCCTCCACGCGTCGAAGACATCGATCGCCGAACGACCGTCCTGGCCGCTCTCGTGATGAACTACGCGAGAAAACGACCGATCGTTTCGAGGAGGACCTCCGGCTGTTCGCGGTGGGGCGAGTGCCCGCAGTCGGGGATCATCACGCGCTCCACCGGCCCGGCGATGCCACGAACGATCACGTCGACCTGGCGAAGGGTGCCGAAGTTGTCGTCGGAACCCTGTAACAACATGACAGGTAAAGTGATAGATGGCATGAACTCTTCCAGATTCCATGACTCGAAATCGGGGCTGATCCAGACGTCGTGCCACCCCCAGAAGGCGCACTCGACGTTGTTCCCGTGGTGCTTCGCCAGCTTCTTCCGCAGATCGGTTTCGCGGAACCGGTGACCGACATCTTCGATCGTCGCGCGCGACACGGGTTCGTTGAACACGTGCGCTGCAATGAGCACGAGTCCCGTGACGCGCGCCCCGGTCGTCGGGGGCCCCTCGCCCCTCCCCTGGAGGCCCGCGTAGACGATCGCGATCGAGCCGCCGTCAGAGTGGCCCACCAGCACGGCCTCTTCGATCCCGGCCGCCTCTAGGACCTGCGGAAGAACGACCTCGCCCTCATGGTGCATGTACGTCCAGGGGCGTGGAAGGTCGACCGGGTCGGACGCTCCGTACCCCACCCGGCTATACGCGAAGACGGGACGGCCCGTCAGGGCGGCCAGGCGATCGGGAAAGTCCCGCCACGTGCCGACACAGCCGAGTCCATGGTGGAGGAGGACGACGGCCCGAGGGGATGGGCCGCCGCCGAACCAGCGGTACTCGAGGCGCTTGCCGTCGGCCTCGAGAAAGCCGGAACGGTCGCTCACCGCCCCGTGTTCACTGCCCGGACAGGCCTTCCATCATCTGTTCCAGCTCGCCCGTGAGCTCCTCGCGGCGATCGAGGAGCGAGCCGACTCCGTCATCCAGCTCCCGCATCTTGGCGGCCAGATCATCCTGGAACGCCTCGACGGCCTCCCGGATCTCCTCGCGCTCCATCGCCGCACCCTGCGCCTGGCCAAGCTCCGTGTCGAGCGCCTGCAGGCGGGGCGTCAGCTCGGCCATCTTGGCCTGGTCTCCGGAGCCCTGCGCCGCGTTGTATTCGTTGAGCAGCGTGTCGAACTCTTCGCGCTTCGCCTTGCTCCCGGGGGCCGCGTCCTCCATGGCCTCCTCGACGGTGGCGACGAGCTCGTCCTGCTTGGCCACCATGACGGGATCGGCGAGTGCCTGATCCTGGAGCGGTCCGAGCTGCTGATCGATGGACTGGAGCTCGGCGATCATCTGCATCTGCTGCTGCTGCTGCTCGGGCGTGAGAGCCGGAGCACCGCCCACGACGGGCGCGGCCGCAGGAGCCGCCGCCTCATCCGAGCCGGCGTCGGTCTCGCCGGCGCACGCTGAGACGACGAGCGCGGCCAGCACGGACAGTGCCGTACGCGTTACCAAGATCTTCATAAAGGGGAACCCCACGGGGCCTGAGAATCGAAGCGGCTACCACGAACGCATGATGCTATCGGCGCGGCGGCCGGGAGGAAACCGAACGGACACGCCGCGCGAACCCTCTCGTCGAGTAAACGAACCCCTCCATCGTGTGATAGTTTCGCCGAGGCGAAACGGGCGGGGCGGAAACGGGGACCATGACCGAGCCGGCGAAGAGCTGGCATTGCGGAGGTGCAGTGGAACGACCCACCACGCTCGGTGACCTGAAGGCCAGCGGCTATCGTTCACGCTCAGTGCGAGAGGAGCTCCGCCGGGCCGTGATCGGCAGGCTCGAAGCCGGAGAAGAGCTCTTCCCTGGAATCGTCGGGTACGAGGACACGGTCATCCCGCAGATCGTGAACGCGGTCCTGTCTCAACACCATTTCATCCTTCTCGGTCTGCGAGGCCAGGCGAAGAGCCGGATCCTGCGCGGTCTGGTGGAGCTGCTCGACGAGCGGCTGCCGATCCTCGAGGGGTCGGAGGTGAACGACGATCCGTTGGCCCCCTTGAGCCGGTACGGGCGAACGCTCGTCGAAGAGCACGGGGACGACGCGCCGATCGCGTGGGTCGACCGGGACCGCCGCTACGTGGAGAAGCTCGCGACGCCCGACGTCACGATCGCGGACATCATCGGCGATCTCGACCCGATCCGGGCGGCCCGCGGCGGGCATGTTCTGTCCGACGAGCTCGCGATCCACTATGGCCTCCTGCCGCGGGCGAACCGCGGGATCTTCGCGCTCAACGAGCTTCCGGATCTCTCCGGGAAGATCCAGGTGGCTCTCTTCAACGTGATGCAGGAAGGCGACGTACAGATCAAGGGATTCCCGGTCCGCCTGCCGCTCGACGTGCTCCTCGTGTTCACGGCGAATCCCGAAGACTACACGGCGCGAGGAAAGATCATCACCCCGCTCAAGGACAGGGTCGGCTCCGAGATCATCACGCATTACCCCCGCGACGTAGATCTCGGGACGCGGATCACGGAACAGGAAGCGTGGGTGGAGCGCGACCGCGAGGTGCGTCGTCCGCGGTTCGTCTCGGAGCTGATCGAACGCATCGCGTTCGTCGCCCGCGACGACAAGCGGGTGGACCAGCGCTCGGGCGTCAGCCAGCGGCTGCCGATCACCGTGCTGGAGAACGCGGTCTCGAACGCGGAACGGCGGGGTTTGATCGGCGGAAACGGTACGGCGCCAACTCTGCGGCTGGCCGACATCTACGCGGCGCTCCCGGCCATCACCGGCAAGCTCGAGCTCGAGTACGAAGGCGAGCTTCAGGGCGCGGACCAGGTGGCGCGGGATCTCATCGCCCGGGCCTGCGCCGAGACCTTCGACCAGTTCTTCTCGGAGGAGGCCGCCGACCCGATCGTCGAATACTTCGATCGCGGAGGGGCCCTCAAGATCTCGGAAGCCGCGAGCGAGGCGACGATGTTGAAGGGGTTCGAGACGGTGCCGGGCCTTCTCCCCCTCGTCGACACGTCTCACGTCCTGTCCGCAGAGCCCACGGACGCGGAACGGGTGGCGGCATGTGAGCTGGTCCTCGAGGGACTGCACGCGAAACGGCGGATCAGTCGGTCGGACACCGGGTACGCGCGGAGAAAGCAACGCCGAAAGCCGCACTTCGACGCCGACTTCGGCGGTCCCACGGGCGGCCCGAATTTCGAGGAGCCACTGCTCTAGGCGGCCCATGCGATACGTCACCTATGAACAGTTTCGAGGAAGTCTGCTGGATGCGCTCAACCTCCAGGGCCTCCTCGACAAACTGTCCGACTTCCTGCTCCAGAGCGGGTTCGCCGGCGGCTACGGCTGGAATCCGTGGGACGAATACGGGGACGAGCGCGACTCGATGGAGGCGCTGCGCGACGCGATCCTCCGGCAGCTGATCGAGAGCGGGAAGCTGACTCCCGAGATGATCGAGGCGCTCCGCTCGGGTGGAGAGGCCGACCCGGAGACGCTCGCCGAGATCTCGCAGCTCCTCGACGACATCATCGAGGCGCTCGTCGACGAGGGGTACCTCAGAGTCGACAGCGGCTCGGCCATGCCCGACGACACGCATCAGCCGCTGTCGGGGCCCGGGAGCGTCGGCCAGGCCGCCGCGCGTTCCGTGAAGTTCGAGCTGACCGAGAAGGGCCTGGACTTCCTCAGCTATCGTGCGCTCCGGAGTCTGCTCGGACCGCGCGGCCAGGGAGTCGCCGGCTCCCACGAGACGGCGGCGCTGTCCACCGGGATCGAGGCCGAGGCCGCGTCGCGACCCTACCGGTTCGGGGACACCATGAACCTGGACGGTCCGGCGACCCTGTTGAACGCGATCGCGAGGGAGGGGCTGAAGTTCCCGCTCGATCTTCAGTACTCGGACCTGATGGTGCACCAGTCCCCGCACCGATCGACCTGCGCGACCGTCCTCATGCTCGACTGCAGCCACTCGATGATCCTGTACGGCGAAGATCGCTTCACCCCCGCCAAGAAGGTGGCACTGGCGCTCGCCCACCTGTTGCGGGTGCAGTTCCCCGGCGACTCGCTCAAGTGCCTGCTCTTCCACGATTCCGCCGAGGAGATTCCGCTCGCGGAGCTCCCGACCGCCCAGGTGGGCCCCTACCACACGAACACGGCCGAGGGGCTCCGGCTGGCCCGTCGCATGCTCAAGGGCGAACGGAAGGACATGCGACAGATCATCATGATCACCGACGGGAAGCCGAGCGCGATGACGCTTCCCAACGGACAGATCTACACGAACTCGATGGGGCTCGACCGCCAGGTGCTCGCCGAAGCGTTCAAGGAGGTCGGGGCCTGCAGGCGCGAGAACATCGCCATCAACACGTTCATGCTCGCCCGCGATCCGATCCTCGTGGGATTCGTGAAGAAGATGACGGAGATCTGTCGCGGGAAGGCGTACTTCACGACCCCGATGACGCTCGGCCAGTATCTGCTGCTCGACTACATGCGCAACAAGACCGGCAAGGTGAGTTGATGATCGCGCGCGTGTGGCACGGGTGGACGAAGCCCGACAACGCGGACGCCTACGAGACGCTCCTGCGCGACGAGATCTTCCCGGGCATCGGCGCGAAGGGCGTGCCCGGCTACAAGGGGATCGAGCTCCTGCGGCGACCTCTGTCTGATGGCGACGTCGAGTTCGTCACCATCATGTGGTTCGACTCGATCGATGCCGTCCGGGAGTTCGCGGGCGAGGACTACGAGACAGCGTACGTGCCCGAAGCCGCCCGAGCCGTGCTGGACCGGTTCGACGCGATGTCGGCGCACTACGAAGTCAGGGAGCGCCAGCGTCTCTAGCCGGCGCTCCCTGCTTGTTCAGTCCGCCTCGTCCAGTCGGATCGGCAGCTTGCGAAGCCGCTTTCCGGTCAGCGCGAAGATCGCGTTCGTGACGGCCGGGGCGATCGGCGGCACACCCGGCTCACCGACGCCGGTCGGCGCCTCCGAGCTGTCGACGATGTGCACGTCGACGTCCGGCATCTCGTTCATCCTGAGCACCGGATAGCTGTCGAAGTTCGACTGCTGCACGCGGCCGCCCTCGAGCGTGATCTCGCCATACAGCGCGGCGGACAGCCCGTAGACGATCCCACTCTCCACCTGGGCAACGACGTTCCACGGATTCACGGCGATTCCGCAGTCGATCGCGGCCGTCACCTTGTGCACTCTCGGCATCCCGTCCTCGATCGAGACCTCGGCGACCTCGGCCACGTAGCTCTCGAACGACTTCCGCACGGCGATACCGTGTGCGTGGCCGTCAGGAAGCGGCTTGCCCCAGCCGGCCTTCTCGGCCGCGAGCTCTAGCACCGCAAGGTGCCGAGGCTCGTCCTGGAGCATCTTCCGCCGGAACTCGAACGGATCCTCGCCGGCGAGGTGCGCCACCTCGTCGATGAAGCTCTCGTTCACGAACCCCGTGTGAGTGTGCCCAACCGATCTCCACCACAGCACCGTAACCGGCTGCGTGGGCGAGTGGAGCTCGATCTTTCGGTTCGAGAACGCGTAGGGCATGCCCGCCGAGCCTTCCACCGACGACGGATCGATGTCGCCGCCGCCAAAGGGCGAACCCGCCATGATGGACTGGCCGGCCAGCCGCTGGTGCCACCCGACGATGTTGCCGTCCTCGTCGACGCCGGCCTTCACCTTGTGGACGAACAGCGGCCGGTAGTAGCCGCACATGATGTCGTCCTCGCGGGTCCAGATCGTCTTGATCGGGACGCCCTCGTCCTTCGCCACCTCGACCGCCTCGGCTACGAAATCGGAGGTCATGTTGGCACGACGGCCGAAGCCGCCGCCCAGAAGCGTCGTGTGGACGTTGATCTGATCCGGCCTCATCCCGAGGATCCGGCCCGCTGCCATCTGGTCGAGCGTCTGCGCCTGCGTG
>JAOTZH010000260.1 GCA_029861425.1 Gemmatimonadota bacterium | reverse complement strand
CAGATCGACCGGTTCATGCTCAAGCTCTCGGTGGGGTATCCGGACCGCGAGGAGGAGCTCGAGATCATGCGGCGGATGTCGGGGCGACACACCCCCGAGGTCCGGTCCGTCGTCACCCCCGCCGAGATCCTGAGCGCGCGCGACGCCGTCGAGATGATCTACATGGACAGCCAGGTGGAGCGGTACATCGTCGATCTGGTGTTCGCGACGCGAGAGCCCGCCGAGTACGGCCTCGACGATCTGACCGACCTCATTTCATTCGGCGGTTCGCCACGGGCTTCGATCTGTCTGGCGAAGACCGCACGCGCGCACGCCTTCCTGCGCCACCGCGGATACGTCACGCCGGAAGACGTTCGTTCCGTCGGACTCGACGTGCTGCGGCACCGGGTCCTGCTCACGTACGAGGCGGAGGCGGAGGAAGTCACCAGCGAAGATGTCGTGACCCGCATCATGGACCGTGTCGAAGTTCCCTGAGCGTCGGATGTCCTCCGATCGAACCGTGCGGTCCGGTGCCGCGGACGGCGAGCAACCGCTGATCTCGCGCGAGATCCTGAAGAAGGTGCGGCGCATCGAGATCTCGACGCGTGGGCTCGTGAATCAGGTATTCTCGGGCGAGTACCACTCCGTCTTCAAAGGGCGTGGGATGAGCTTCGCCGAGGTGCGCGAGTACGCCTACGGCGACGACATCCGGAACATCGACTGGAACGTCACCGCACGCACCGGGGCGCCCCATGTGAAGGTCTTCGAGGAGGAGCGTGAGCTGACGGTCATGCTCGCCGTCGATGTGAGCGCTTCCGGCGAGTTCGGCACGCGGGGGCGGATGAAGGGCGAGCTCGCGGTCGAGGTCTGCGCTCTGCTCGCGTTCAGCGCGATTCAGAACAACGACAAGGTCGGTCTGATCATCTTCAGCGACCGGGTCGAGAAGTTCGTGCCCCCGCGAAAAGGGAAGAAGCATGTCCTGCGGGTCCTGCGCGAGTTGCTGCACCACAAGCCCGAAGGCAGAGGTACCGATCTGGGCGTCGCCCTCGAGTACCTGATGCACGTGACGCGGCGACGCGCCGTCGTGTTCGTCGTGTCCGATTTCGTGGCGCCGGATTTCCAGAAGGCCCTGGCGGTCGCGGGTCGCAGACATGATGTGATCGCCGTTCGGGTCCGCGACCGGGGCGAGTCGCAGATCCCATCGATCGGCTTCATCGAGCTCGAGGATGCGGAGTCGGGCGAGCGCGTGGTGGTGAACACGTCGGATCGGAGGTTCCGGCAGGCGTTCGCGGCCGAGGTCGCCGAGATTGACGCACGACTGGAGAAGACGTTCAGGCGGAGCAAGGTCGACGTCATCGACCTCCACCCGGATCAGCCCTACGTCCAGCCGTTGATGAGGTTCTTCCAGGACCGGGAGCGGCGCGTCCGGTGAGGGCGTGGCGCTTCGCGGCGATCGCCGTACTCCTGCCGGTCGGGCTCACGGCCCAGGAGCCCCGGGCATCGCTGGAGGCGGACCTCACGGAGGTCACCGTCGGCGACCGCCTGACCGCCACGATCACGGTCGATCACCGGGCGGATCAATCCCCGCAGTGGCCCGAGACCCTGAACGTCGCACCGTTCGAGGCGCTGGGCTTCGCGCCGACCCCGCCGCGTATCGACGGAGACCTGGCGGTGTCCGTCGCCACGCTCTCGCTCGCCGCATTCGAGCTCGGAGAGCTCGAGATTCCGCCGATCCGGATCACCCTGGCGGATGCGAACGGAGTCGAGACCGTGGTCTCGACCGACCCTTACGTGGTGGGGGTGGTGTCCGTCGGGCTCGATGAGGGGAACGACATTCGCGACGTCAAAGGCCCGCTCGGGATCGCGCGCGACTGGGTGCTCATGTGGCCGTGGCTGCTCGCGATTCTCGCCGCCGCCGGCGTTGCCTACTGGTTGGCCCGCCGGCGACGCGCGCCCGGCGATCGGACGGCGCCAGCCGTGCCTCCACGTCCGCCCTACGAGACGGCGATGGACGCGCTGGCGTCGCTCGAAGCCTCCAGTCTGCTGGAACGCGGCATGGTGAAGGACTTCCACATAGCGCTGTCGCAGATCGTCCGAACCTACGTGGAGGGTCGGTTCCGGATCGACGCCCTCGAGATGACCACCCGCGAACTGGTGTCGGCACTACACCTCGCGGGGACCGATGCGGACCTCCTCGAGGACACGCGCGGCTTCCTCGAGGCGTGCGATCTCGTGAAGTTCGCCAAGCGTCGGCCGGAAACGGCGGAGTCGTTGCGGCTGATCCCGGTGGCCCGACGTTTCGTCGAGGAGACGCGTCCGGTCGACGTCACGGAGTCGGACGGGGACGACTCCGCCGAGCGCGTTGATGACGCCCTCCCCACGCCGGAGGCCGCATGATCCATCGATTCGCGGATCCCTGGCTGTTGCTCCTTCTCCTGTCGATCCCGGCCCTCGCCTACTGGCAGAACCGGGGCCCGGGGGCTCGCCGCGGGGCCTTCCGGTACTCCAACCTCTCGGCCGTTCTGCGTTCGGACGGCGCCCGAACCGGGAGACGGCGTCTGGTCACGAAGGGTCTGCGTGCCCTCGGTCTGGCGGCCCTGGTGCTCGCCTTCGCGCGTCCGCAGACGGGTGTCACGTCGGAGAACGTCTCCACCGAGGGCGTGGATATCGTCCTCGGCATCGACATCTCGAGCTCGATGCTGGCCGAGGACCTCGAGCCCAACCGGCTCGAAGCGGCCAAGGCGGTGGCGGCCGGGTTCGTGGAACGACGAACGAGCGACCGGATCGGTCTCGTGGTCTTCGCGGGGGAGGCCTTCACGCAGGCGCCGCTGACTCTCGACTACGGCGTCATCTCCTCGGTGATGTCCGAGCTCCGGGTGGGCATGGTCGAGGACGGGACCGCGATCGGACTGGGGCTCGCCACCGCACTCAAGCGGCTCGAGGACAGCGACGCCGAGTCGCGGGTCGTGATTCTCCTGACCGACGGGCGCAACAACCGCGGACAGATCGACCCCACGACCGCGGCCCAGATGGCGGAAGCGCTCGGTGTTCGGGTCTACACGATCGGGGCGGGATCCCGAGGTACGGCAAGGGTTCCGGTCGACGACCCACGCTTCGGACGTCAGTACGTGAACATGGAAGTCGACGTGGACGAGGAGACACTGTCGGCGATTGCCGAGCTGACCGGCGGCCAGTATTTCCGCGCCACGGATCGTGAGAGCCTCGAGGAGATCTACGCCGAGATCGACGCGCTGGAAACGACCGAGATCGATGTGCAGAGCTTCACCCGGTACGGAGAGCTCTTCCACTTCCCGCTCGCCGCGGGGCTCCTCCTGCTCCTGCTCGAGGTCGTGCTGTCCAACACCGCGTTGCGGAGGTTGCCCTGATGTTCAGGTTCGGCACTCCGTCCGCGCTCTACTTTCTCCTCTTGCTTCCCGCCCTGGCGGTTTTCCTGTGGTTGGCGGTGGGCGCGCGTCGCCGAGCCCTCGAACAGTTCGCCGACATCGAGCTCGTCAGACGGCTCACGAGGTCTGTCGACCACCGCGCACGCGCGATCAAGGTAGTGCTGGTGGTGGCGGCCCTGGG
>JAOTZH010000002.1 GCA_029861425.1 Gemmatimonadota bacterium | reverse complement strand
CGTCCTCGTCATCGAACTCGACCCGGAGCGACCGCGTCCCGTGCTCGAGCTTGAGGGCACGGGGCGTGTCGACGGTCTCGACCCGCCCGTCGACGATGAAACCCACGCGATCGCACAGCTCGTCCGCGACCGCCATGTCGTGCGTCGTGAGGAAGGTCGTGACGCCACGCCCCTGCTGTTCCCTCACGATGTCCCGCACCCTCCGCCCGTTGATGGGGTCGAGCCCGGCGGTGGGCTCGTCGAGGAACCACAGGCGCGGCCTGTTCAAGAGACTCCGAGCGAAGTTGAGGCGGTGCTTCATCCCCTTCGAGAACTGCGAGACGCGCACGTCGGCGTCCCCGTCGAGCGCGACCATCTCGAGGAGACTCCCGGGGTCCTCGCCCTCTCCCTCGTAGAGCGACCCGAAGAAAGACAGGTTTTCTCTCGCCGTTAGCTTCGCGAAGTGGTTCGGTGCTTCGAACGACACGCCGATCTCCTCGAAGTACTCCGCTCCCCAGTCAACGAGCGAACGGTCCATGACCTTCACATTCCCCTCGAAGCCCTTGAGAAGCCCGATCAGGATGTTCTGGGTCGTGCTCTTGCCGGCGCCGCTCGGGCCGAGGAAGCCGAATACCTCGCCCTGTTCGATGCTGAACGAAAGGTCTCGCACGGCGGGGTGTTCGCCGTTCGGGTAGGAATACGTGAGCCCTTCCACCTCGATCATGCCTGACCCCGTTTCTCTTGCGTCGCCGGACCGTTACGGGAGGTCCGGTGGTGGTACGCGTCTCCGGCTTGCCTGCTCGAACGCGAACGCCAACTCGATAAGACGGGGCTCGCTGCAGGCGGATGCCGTGAAGCCGACTCCGAAGGGGGCGGGCCGCGCATCGAAGCCCTCGGGGAAGCCCGGGTCGGGGTCGTTCGACGCGAACCCGAACGGCACCACGATGTGTGGAACCTGCGCGCGTGCCGCGAGCCCGGCACCGCGCGACCCGGGCGTGAGGATCGCGTCCAGGTCATGCTCTACGAGCACGGCGTCGATCCCCTCGGTCCGGCTCAGTCGGGCGTCCTTGGCCATGTCCGCATCGTTGCGCGCGCGGTCTCGCTCGAGATCCATCTCGTCGGAGATGTCGAACCGCGATTGCCCGTACTTCATCGCGCCATCGTCCGCATGCTCGGTATTCCACTGGCGGAGCTCCGTCAGCGTCTTCACCGGAGCTCCGTCGCCGAGCGTCGCCAGCCACGCGTTGAAATCCCGCTTCGCACCGTATTTGAAGTTCACGGTACATCCGGCGTCACCGGCCCGGTCCTGACTCCCGCTCACGCACAGCGGCCAGGCGTTGAAGTTGTCGTCCGGGTTCGGGTTCACGAAGCTCGGGACGTCGGCCGGGTCGACGATCGTGGCGCCCGCCTCGGCGAGGACCACGATCGCTTCGGCCATGAGCGCCGCCTGCTGGTCCGTGAGTCCGCCTCGCGGCCGGTCATCGCCGTCCAGCGTGACTGGGTCGTAATAGAACGCCCGGGGGATCCCGATTCGCGCTCCTCGCAGTCCGTCCGCGTCGAGGTGCGGCGTGTAGTCGCCCCCGGGGGGCGCGGTGCAGACCGACGTGGCCGGGTCGTTCGGGTCCGGCGACGCGCCTTCGAGCACACCGAGCAGGATCGCCGCGTCGGTCACGGTCCTCGCCATGGGCCCGGCCATGTCGTGGTCGAGGGTCACGGGTGCGATCCCCCATCGACTCACCCGCGCGAGCGTAGGCCGAATGCCGACCAGCATGTTGGCGTTCGACGGGCTGATGATCGAGCCGCCCGTGTCCGTCCCCACGTTCGCCGCCCAGAAGCTCGCCGCGGTTCCGATCCCCGAGCTCGAACCCCCCGTCGAGAGCGCCGGCCGGCCGTCATCGAATCCGTCGCGCGGGTCCGCCCGCGGGTCGTACGGATTGTACCCGTAGCCCGCGACGGCCGTGTAGTTGCCCGGCATCGGGTTCGGCGCGCCCGCCATCCAGTTGGCGAACTCCGTCAGCCCGGCCTTGGCGATGATGATCGCCCCGGCCTCCCGGAGGTTTGCCGTCAGCGTCGCCTCGTACGGAGGGATGTAGTCGTGGAAGGCCAGGGCGCCGTACGTCGTCGGGATATGCGTGGTTTGAATGTTGTCCTTGAGGGCGATGGGGATCCCGTGCAGGGGCCCTCGCACGCGGCCGGCCGCGCGCTCCGCATCGAGCTCGTCGGCCTCCGCCAGCGCCCTGGCGTTGATCGTGATCGCCGCGTTCAGTCGATCCTCGTGGCGGTCCATGCGCGCGAGATAGGCTTCGACGAGCTGGCGGGCCGTGAGGGCCCCGCTCTCCATCGCCGCCTGCAGATCGGGGATCGTCGCCTCGACGACATCGTAGGACGTCGCGCTGGGGTCGTCCGCTTCCGGTGAAGCACAGGCACCGACCAGCAGGAAGGCGAGCGCGAAAGCCGGGCGTGCAGTCCTCATTCGTCACCCTCCATTTCGCGTTTCGGTGGAAACCGGAGCACCCCCTCCTGAGCCACCGATGCGACGAGCACGCCGTCGCGGGTGAAGAACTGACCGCGCGCGAACCCACGCGCGCCGCACGCGATCGGGCTGTCGACGGAATAGAGAAGCCAGTCGTCGATTCGGAAGGGCCGGTGGAACCAGATCGAGTGGTCGAGAGACGCCGCCATGATGCCCGGCTCGCGGAACGACCGGCCGTGCGGCTGCAGCGCGGCTCCGAGCAACCAGTAGTCCGACGTGTACGCGAGCACCGCCTGGTGATGGAGGGGATCGTCGGCCAGCTGGCCGACCGTCCGGACCCATGTGTTCCTCACAGGCTCGCTGGGCTCGGGGTCGAACGGATCCCGTGGCTCGACCGGGCGGGCATCGAGGGGTCGGTCCTGCGTGAGGACGGGTCGGAGCTTCTCCGGAATCAGCTCCGCCCGTTCCCGGATCATCTCGAGCTCGGACGGCAGACCCTCCGGGCCCGGCACATCAGGCATCTCCGCCTGGTGTGAGAAACCATCCTCCGTCCGGTGGAAGGAGGCCGACATGTTGAAGATCGCGTTCCCGTGCTGGATCCCGGTCACGCGCCGGGTCGCGAAGCTCCGGCCATCACGCAGGCGATCGACGAAGTAGACCACCGGCGTCTCGAGATCGCCCGACAGGATGAAGTAGCCGTGCATCGAGTGGACCGCGCGGTCCTCCTCCTCGACGGTGCGACGGGCCGCGACCAGGGATTGCGCCAGCACCTGGCCGCCGAAGATCCGCCCGGAACCGATGTCGCGGTTTCGCCCGCGGTAGATGTTCCGTTCGAGGGGCTCGAGCTCGAGCAGGTGGACGAGGTCTTCTATCGAGTAAGCCATGGTCTCGCAGATCGGTGTCGGTGCCCGTCAGCCAGCCGCGGTTGACCGGTTTCAGGTGCCTGGCGCTCCCAAGCTCGGGGAAACGCCACGTCCTGAACAGGGGCTGGTGGCAGCAGCCTGGAGCGGCGATTACGTTTCCGTTGGATGCCGGAAACAACCGACTGGAGAGGGAATATGAGACACCTGCCGACCGCGATCGCCCTGTCGGTGGCGGCCTCCTTCGCTGCGGCCGAAGCCCTTGGCGCACAAGACGTTCGGGACGACGTGACCGAGACGATCGACGCCTTCGTCGAGGCCGATGAGGGGATGGAGGAGTGGTTCGAGACGGCCCACGCCTACGCGGTGCTTCCCAATGTGGGGAAGGGCGGGTTCATCGTGGGCGCCGCGCACGGCACCGGTCAGGTCTTCGAGGGGGGCGACCTCATCGGCGAGCTCGAGATGGCTCTCGTGTCGGTCGGCCTCCAGATCGGGGGCCAGTCCTATAGCGAGGTCATCTTCTTCCAGAACGAGGGAGCTCTCCAGCGCCTGATCGACGGCAACCTGGAGTTCTCGTCGGCCGTTTCCGCGGTGATCGTCACCTCGGGTGTGGCGGCGAGCGCCAACTACAGCAACGGCCTCGCCGTCTTCACACGCCCGAAGGGCGGGGCGATGGCCGAAGCATCGCTTGCCGGTCAGAAGTTCGAGTTCACGCCTTACCCGTAGTGGTCGGGTCCTTGCGAGAAACCGCATTAAGCGGATGCCCGTCTCATGTGTTGATTCCATGAGCGGATCGGAGAAGGCGTCCCCGGACTGTGCGAGCGCTCGATTCTTGCACGCTCACGACCCCTCGAACTCGAAGGTCCGACGGGCCTTTCAACCTTGCCATTAGTGGCTTTTCGCAACTAGGCTAGGGATTGGAAGTTGCACGGAGCCGACCCTATGAAATTACACGCCGCGCGCTGGACGATGGGCGCGTTGATGGTGATCAGCGGCCATTCCGCGCTCCACGCGTCGATGCCGCAACAGGCGACGTCTGTCCCGGCTCGATCCGGCGACGAGGTCGCCGCCATCGCGGCGCGCCTGGCCGCCGTAACGCCGGCAAGCCCCAGCCTTCGACACGCGACCGCCGAAATCGACCTCAACGAGGTCGTTCAGGGTGTCTGCGTCCGCTGCCACAACGACGACCGGTTGCGTGGAAATCTCTCGCTAGAGGAATTCGACGCCCATCGGCCGGACGAGTACGGCGAGGTCGCGGAGAAGATGATCCGCAAGCTGCGGGCGGGCATGATGCCTCCACCCGGGACGAGGGCTCCCGGCGCGGATACCCTGCTCAGTCTCGCCGAAGGGCTCGAGGAAATCCTCGATGAGGCAGCGATCGACAGACCGAATCCGGGTCGCCGGACCTTCCAGCGGCTGAACCGGCCCGAATACGAGCGCGCCGTGCTCGATCTGTTGGGTCTCGATGTCGACGCGGGCGACTGGCTTCCGCTCGATCAGATGAGCGCGAACTTCGACAACATCGCCGACGTGCAGGCGCTCTCCCCGACCCTGATCGACGCCTATCTGAACGCCGCAGCGGAGATCAGCCGCATGGCGATCGGGGATCGTGCCGCTCCGGCGATCAACAAGACGTACAGGAACTCGCAATACGTCTCTCAGCATCCCTGGGACCATGTCGAAGGGGCCCCCTACGGGACGCGCGGCGGAATCGTGGTCGATCACGTGTTCCCAGCGGACGGGGAGTACGTCTTCGAGCTCACGTTCGGCTCAGGAGCGAACTCGCGACTCGAAGACGTCGATGTCTCGATCGACGGCGAGCGCGTCTCTCTCGTCCACTTCACCCGTACGGGCCAGGGCGCGGACAATCGCGGCGCGGCGCCGGTCGGCACCGAGCGGATCTTCGTGCGGGCTGGACAGCGCCGGGTGTCCGCGGCTTTCATCAAACGCTCCGACGGACCCTACGAGGACCTGATTCGCCCGCACGACTGGTCGAACGCCGGCGGCGGATCTGGCGGCAGCGGCGTGACGACGCTCCCCCATCTCGAGGGTCTGACGATCGGCGGACCGTACAATGCGACCGGCGTCTCCGAATCGGAGACGCGCGCCCGCGTATTCACGTGCAGGCCGACGTCTCCCGAGGAGCGGCCGTCGTGTGCCGCGGAGATTCTGCGGCGGCTGGCCACGCGCGCGTACCGACGGCCTGCGACCGAGCGCGACCTAGAGGGGCTCATGTCCTTCTACGACATCGGCTCGGCCGAAGGCGGCTTCGAGACCGGCGTCCGGATGGGCCTCGAAGCGATCCTCGTGAGCCCCTTCTTCGTTCTGCGGCTCGAGCGCGAGCCCGAGGGGGTCGCCTCAGGCGAGTCCTTCCGGTTGAGCGATTCCGACATCGCGTCTCGTCTCTCGTTCTTCCTGTGGGGTCTGCCCCCGGATGAGGAGCTTCGGGCGGCCGCCGACGAGGGGACGCTCACGGACCCGGACGTCCTCGAGGCGCAGGCGCGACGGATGCTCGCGGACCCGCGGGCGGAGGCGCTCGGCACACGCTTCGTCGCGCAGTGGCTGCGTCTACAGGATCTCCACAAGGTCCGGCCCGACCCGAACTTCTATCCGGACTTCGACGAGAACGTGGCGGACGCGATGCGCCGCGAGACCGAGCTCTTCTTCTACAATCTCGTGAGCGAGGACCGCAGCGCGCTCGAGCTGTTCACCGCAGACTACACGTTCGTGAACGAGCGTCTCGCCGGCCACTACGGGTTCCCGGATGTCGCGGGCGCGCACTTCCGGAAGATCCAGTATCCGGACGACACGCGGCGCGGGGTTCTGGGTCAGGGAAGCGTCCTCGTGCTGACGTCGCTCGCGAACCGCACGTCCCCCGTATTGCGGGGCAAGTGGGTCATGGAGGTTCTGCTCGGCACCCCTCCTCCTCCTCCTCCGCCCGGTGTCCCGGATCTCGACGAAACGGAAGGGTCGAAGGACGGGCGAATGCTCACGACCCGGGAGAGAATGGAGATGCATCGGGCCAGCCCGGCGTGTCGTTCGTGCCACCGCTTCATGGACCCGATCGGTCTGGCGCTCGACAACTTCGACGTGACCGGCAAGTGGCGTCAGCGCGAGAACGGGATGCCACTCGACACGCGCGGTGATTTCTACGACGGGACGCCGGTATCCAATCCCGCCGAGCTCACGGCCGTGCTCCTGAGTCGACCGCTGCCGCTCATGCGGACCTTCACCGAGAACCTCATGGCCTATGCGCTGGGCCGGCGAGTAGAGCATTTCGATCAGCCCGCGGTCCGGGCGATCGTGAACGACGCTGAGTCGGACGGTTATCGTCTCACGTCGCTGATCCTGGGCGTCGTGGGCAGCGACGCCTTCCTGAAGAAGCTGGGCGGCGTGGAGAGCGCGCCGATCGCAACGGATGAAGTCTCCCAGGAAGAGCGCCGCTAGGCGGACACCGACTGGGTTGGAACCGAGGTGTGAGGAGACCCACGAATATGGAATTCATCAGCGGCAAGCACATTCCGCGGCGGACCTTCCTCCGGGGCGCCGGGGCGACGGTGGCCCTCCCGTTCCTGACCGCAATGGTCCCGGCAGGGCGACTCTGGAGCCGCGAGCTCGCGAAGAACTCCCAGACCCGGCTGATCTGCATCGAGGAGGTGCACGGGCTGGCGGGGTGCAACGAGTGGGGAGCCACGCAGAACCTGTTCGCTCCGGAAAAGGTGGGCCGTGACTTCCAGCTCATCGACGACAGCGCACTCGCGTCGCTGCGCCCCTACCAGGACCAGCTCACCATCGTCTCGAACACCGACGTTCGGATGGCGGAGGCGTTCACGCCGCCCGAAATCGGCGGCGACCACTTCCGGTCGAGCGCGGTGTTCCTCACGCAGTCGCACCCGAAACAGACGCAGGGATCCGATATCTACTGCGGCACGTCGATGGACCAGCTGTATGCGCAGCGCTTCGGGCAGGATACGCCGATGCCGTCGATGCAGTTCTGCATCGAGAACCTCGATCAGGCCGGCGGTTGCACCTACAACTACTCCTGCGCGTATACGGATTCGCTCAGCTGGGCCTCGCCGACCGAGCCCCTTCCAATGATCCGCGATCCGCGCGTCGCGTTCGACATGCTGTTCGGTGCGGGCGGTTCGCCGGAGGAGCGCGAGGCGCGCCGGCAGACCCGCAAGAGCCTCCTGGACTGGATCGCGGGAGAGGTCGCCACGGTCAAGCGCCAGCTCGGCGCCGAGGACTCGCTTCGCATGGACCAGTACCTCAACAACGTCCGCGAGCTCGAGCGGCGGATCGAGATGATCGAGGTACGTAACGCGAGTGGCGAAGAGCGGGCGCTTCCGGAAGCTCCGGCGGGTGTCCCGGACTCGTTCACCGAGCACATGCAGCTGATGTTCGACATTCAGGTGCTCGCGCTCGAGACCGACATGACCCGGGTAATCTCCTTCAAGACCGGGCGGGACGCGCAGAATCGGGTGTTCCCCGAGAGCGGCTCGGATCGTCCGTTCCACCCGGCCTCGCACCACGGGGGCCGCGAGGAGGGGGTCATGGAGTTCAACAAGATCTGTACGTTCCGGGTCGGACAGCTCCCGTACCTGATCGACAAGCTCCAGAACACGATGGAGGGCGACAGCCCCCTGCTCGACAAGACCGTCGTGATGTGGGGCTCACCGATGGCGGACTCGAACCTCCACAACCATCGCCGGGCGCCGCTGATCTTCCTCGGGAAGGGAAACGGCATGTTCGAGGGCAACATGCACATCCAGGCGCCGGACGAGACGCCGATGGCGAACGCGATGCTCACGGTTCTTCGGGGTCTGGGCCACGAGGACATGAAGAGCTTCGGCGACAGCACCGGCGAGCTCTCGCTCACATCCGCCTCCTCCGTATCGCAGGGCGGGTGAACCGCGTGAAGGACGCCGCCAGACGAGGGATTTCCGCAGTCTTCCTGGCGGTGCTCGTGGCGGCGGCGCCGGCGCCCGACTCGCCGGTGGCGGACGCGGCCATGAGAGGAGACGCCGACGCCGTCCGGGAGCTCCTTCGGGCCGGCGCGGACGTGAACGCCGCGCAGGGCGACGGCATGACGGCGCTGCACTGGGCGGCCGAGCGCGGTGACGCGGAGCTGGCCGGCATGCTGATCTACGCCGGCGCGAACGTCGAGGCCGTCACGCGCATCGGACATTACACGCCGCTTCACCTCGCGAGCCGGAGCGGAGATCCGACGACCGCGCGCATGCTGCTCGAGGGCGGAAGCGATGCGAGGGCCGCCGCATCCACGACGGGGGCCACCCCGCTCCACCTGGCGGCAGCCGCCGGCGACCCGGAGGTCGTCGGCCTCCTGATCGACCATGGGGCCGACCCGGACGCCCGCGAGAGCGAGTGGGATCAGACTCCCCTGACGTTTGCCGCCGCCCGGAATCGTGCGACCGCGATCGCCATGCTGCTCGAGCGAGGGGCCGATCCCTCCCTGACGTCGAGGGTCATCGACCTCGACCGGATGCAGAAGCTCGAGCGTTCGGCGCAGGCGCGTCAGAACGAGGTCATGAAAGCGTTCCGCGGCAAGGAGGAGCGTCAGGTGACCTCCGCCGAGCTTCAAGCCGCCGTCCGTGCCGGTCGCGAGATCTACCTGCAGCCGGCCGAGGAAGAAGAGGACGAGGAGGCAGAAGAAAAGACCGAGGAGGACGATCTCCGCGCGCTCTTCACGCCGCCGATCCAGAAGACCGGGGGCCTCACTCCGCTCCTTCACGCCGTACGCCAGGGGTATGCGGAGGCCACGATGGCCCTCCTGGACGGCGGGGCGGACATCGATCAGGTGAGCGCGGCGGACGGGACTTCGCCGCTCCTCATGGCCACGATCAACGGTCAATTCGATCTCGCCCGCCTGCTGGTGGAGCGTGGGGCGGACCCGAACATCGCCTCCGATCTGAATGGAGTCACGCCGCTCTGGGCGGCCGTCAACGCGGAGTGGCAGCCACGCACGCGCTTCCCGCAGCCGCAGCAGCGAGGGCTTCAGGCGACCAGCTACCTCGATCTGATGACTGCCGTTCTCGAGGCCGGAGCGGATCCGGACGCCAGGCTGACCAAGCACCCCTGGTACATGGTCTACACCGGGTGTGGAAACCGGAACTGCGGTCTCGTCGATACCAACGGGTCCACCGCCTTCTGGCGGGCGGCCTACGCGACCGATGTCGCCGCGATGCGGCTGCTCGTGTCGTACGGGGCCGATCCGGAGATCGCCACGCTCGCGCCGCCGCGTCGCGCCCGGCTGACGACGGACGAGTTCTTGCGACGCCAGGCGCGGAACCGGCTGACGCAGGCCGACTTCGATGAGATGGAGGACTCTGCGGCGGTCAAGCTGATTGCCAGCCTTCGTGACGAGCTGCCGGATTCGATCGGGGTCGTGTACCCGGATGTCTACCTCGAGGCCGATCCGACGACGGCTCGCGATCAGGTACTCGCGATATACGACATCGCCGATTCGATTCGTGCCGAGCGTCCCGATCCATCGGGGCTGTCTCCGGTGCCCGCCGGTGGACCCGCCGTGGCTCCGATCCACGCGGCTTCGGGGGTCGGATACGGCGAAGGGTTTGCGGGGAATGCGCACCGTCACGCTCCCGACGCCTGGATGACGTCGGTCCGCTACCTGATTGAGGAGCTGGGCGCGGACGTCAACCTGCGCGACCACAACGCCTACACGCCGATGCATCATGCGGCGGCGCGCGGCGACAACGAAATGATCGAGTACCTCGTGTCCATGGGCGGCGATGTCACGGTGGTCAGCCGCCGGGGTCAGACGACAGCGGATCTGGCCAACGGGCCGGTTCAGCGCGTGTCGCCGTTCCCCGAGACGGTCGCGCTGCTCGAGAAGCTCGGTTCGAAGAACAACCACAACTGCATGTCCTGCTGACGCGCGCCAACCAGACCGCGGGCGCCGGCCAGTGACTTCGCCGACGCAGGGCCACAGGCCTCGATCGACACTGACGATCGAGGCCTGTGTCGCATCCGTGGCCGACGCCGAGGCGGCGGCGGTGGGAGGGGCCGACCGACTCGAGCTCAACCGGGCGCTGGACCGGGACGGGCTCACGCCCCCGATCGATCTGCTGGTGGACGTCGTCGAGGCCGTCGATCTCCCGACCATCGCGATGGTCCGACCGCACGACCGGGGATTCGTCTACAGGCCGGCCGAGCTCGACGACATGCTAGACACCGCTGCCCGGTTTGTCTCGGTTGGAGCGGCAGGAATCGCCATCGGCCCCCTCACGCCGAAGGGGAGCATCGACGAGGACGCTCTGGTCCGGCTCGTCGCCAGTGTCGTCGGCGCCGAGGTCGTCTTTCATCGCGCCTTCGACGTGATACAGGATCAGGAGGGCGCCCTCGAGACGCTGGTGTCCGCCGGCGTCTCCCGTGTCCTCACCTCCGGCGGGGCCCGGACCGCTCCAGAGGGGGCCGCACAGATCGCGCGTCTGATCCGCCAGGCGCGCGGCCGGATCGAAGTCCTCCCGGGGGCGGGTATCGGGCCCGGGAACGCGAGTGACCTCGTTCGCCGCACCGGGTGCACGCAGGTGCACGGGACGTTTCGGGAGACCGGGGCCGCGCTGGCGGGCACCAGTGCGACTGTCGTCGCCGCCGTGCGCCGAGCCGCGGAGACGGCCGGGGCGCATGTCGCTCCCCACGACGATGAGTAGACCGCATATTGTAGCGATCGCGGTCGCCACGTTCCCGTACAGCCAGAGGACCCGCCCTCCATGAACCGTGTCTCGCCTCTGACGAAGCCCTGGAAACCGCTGGTCGCCGGCCTGGTCGCCGGGGCCCTGCTGACCGTTTCCT
The DNA here is from genome assembly GCA_029861425.1 of Gemmatimonadota bacterium. Classification (GTDB taxonomy): domain Bacteria; phylum Gemmatimonadota; class Gemmatimonadetes; order Palauibacterales; family Palauibacteraceae; genus Palauibacter. The sequence continues at coordinate 36,059 of JAOTZH010000002.1, read as the reverse complement.
CCGCCCTGCACGCGCAACAGCTCAGCGAACGGGAGAGCCGGATCGTCTCCGCGGTCGAGAGTGAGGCCGACGCCGCGATCGCCCTCCTCGAGCGTCTCGTCAACATCAACAGCGGCACGATGAACTTCGAAGGGGTGCAAGCAGTCGGCAGCCTCCTCCGGGCCGAGTTCGATGCCCTCGGGTTCGAGACGGAGTGGGTCGACGGCGGGCCGTTCGACAGGGCGGGGCACCTGGTCGCGCGCCATGGGGACCGCGGCCCCCATCTGCTGTTGATCGGACACCTGGACACGGTGTTCGAGCCCGAGAGCGCCTTCCAGACCTTCGAGCGCGAAGGTGAACGCGCGGCCGGGCCCGGCGTCGTGGACATGAAGGGTGGGGATGTGATCATCGTCCATGCGCTGAAGGCGCTGGCGGCAGCGGGAGGACTGGACGCCGTTACGATTACCGTGGTGATGACGGGTGACGAAGAGCGCAGCGGCAGGCCACTCGATCTGTCGAAGGCCGCGATCGTCGAGGCGGCGGACGCGGCCGACATCGCCATCGCGTTCGAGAACGGAGACAGCAATCCGGCCACGGCCGTCGTCGCCCGGCGCGGGTCCACCGGGTGGCGTCTCGAGGTGACGGGCACGCCGGCCCACTCCTCCCAGCTCTTCCAGCCCGAAGTGGGCGCGGGCGCGATCTACGAGGCCTCGCGCATCCTGTCGGGGTTCTACGACCGTCTCGCGGGCGAGCCTCTCCTGACGTTCAACCCGGGGGTCGTGGTGGCGGGGACGGAAGTGGAGTACGACGCCTTCTCCGCATCGGGCGACGCCTTCGGGAAGAGCAACGTCGTGGCCGGCCGGGCCACGATCACGGGCGATCTCCGAACCATTACGCTCGATCAGCTCGAGTCGGCCCGCTCCGTCATGCGGTTCGTCGCGGGTCAGAACCTCCCCGGCACGACGGCCGAGATCACCTTCGACGATGGGTATCCGCCGCTGGCGCCCTCGGACGGCAACCGTCGTCTGCTCGCCATGTTCGACCAGGTGAGCCGCGACCTGGGGGCGGGGCCCGTCAGCGCGGTGAACCCCCGGAATGCCGGCGCCGCCGATGTCGCGTTCACGACGGGACTCGTGGACATGGCGATCGATGGACTCGGGCCGGGCGGTGGGAACGACCACACGGTGGACGAGTGGATCGACCTGCCGACCCTGGCCCTGCAGACGAAGCGGGCCGCCCTCCTGATCTCGCGTCTCGCCGAGCGGCCGGTCTCCTGATGGCGATCCCCGTCATCGATTTCGGCGGGTTCGACGGGTCCGAGGATCGCCGTGCCCGCGTCATCGAAGAGGTCGGGGACGCGTGTCGAAACTGGGGGTTCTTCCAGGTGGTCGACCACGGCATCGCGGATGAGCTGATCGACCGGGTCTGGTCGGAGACCCGTGCCTTCTTCGAGTTGCCCCGTGATGTGAAGCTCGCGATCTCGCGCACTGCCGAGAATCCCCGCGGGTACTACGATCGCGAGCTGACCAAGAACGCGCGCGACCAGAAGGAGGTGTTCGACTTCGGGTACGTGCTCAGGCCGGATCTGGCCGACGACCACCCGGCGAACCGTGCACCCGTCGACGGGTTCAACCAGTGGCCGGCCGCCGCCCCGGAGCTCCGGTCGACGATGACCGCGTACTTCGCCGCCTGCGAAGGTCTCGGCGCGAGGATCTTTCAGGCGTTTTCTCTCGGCCTCGGTCTCGAGGCGGATCATCTCGAAAGCTACTTCCAGCCCCACACGAGCTTCGTGCGGCTGAACTACTACCCCCTGACAGACCCGCTCGCCGCCGCCGAGGCCGCCGAGGTCACCGAGTTGGGCGAGATGGCTTTGGGTCACCATACCGATTCGGGGGCGCTGACCATCCTTCTTCAGGACGACGTCGGGGGGCTGCAGGTACACGACGGCGCCGACTGGATCGACGTTCCGCCGACGGAGGGCGCGTTCGTGATCAACATCGGAGACATGACTCAGGTGTGGTCGAACGATCGCTACCGGGCGGCCCTGCACCGCGTCCGCCCGATGAAGCGGGCGGCCCGCTACAGCCTCCCTTTCTTCTACAACCCCTCCTACGAGACGGACTGCGCCCCGCTGCCGACCCCTGACGCCGCCGCTCCTCGCTACCGCCCGATCAACTGGGGCGAGTTTCGCGCCGCGCGCACTGCCGGCGACTATGCGGATTACGGCGAGGAAATCCAGATCGAACACTTCAGGATCGAAGAGTAGGCCGGACTGGTGAGGTCCCGGCCGAACCCCACGACGCTCGGGCGGACGCCAGGCTGTTTCGCGGGTTTCGCGACCGCGCAAGGACGGGCGACGGGAGCTCGTCATCGCGGTCGTTTCCGGCCGGAGGCGCGGTTAGCTTGCCGCGCCCGACGATTGCACCCGAGGCAACGGAGTGCGCATGAACGAATCCGCCAGCCCCCATCACGGGGGTCACGGGACCGGTCTCGTCCGCCAGATGGGCCTGATCGGGCTCGCGGCGACCGGGATCTGCTCCATGCTCGGCGCCGCGATCAACGTGATTCCGATCATGATCCAGCGGAACGTCCCCGGAATCGGGCCCAACGTCCTGATTGCGTTCGCGTTCGCGGCCACGCCCGCGATCTTCGCGGCCCTGGCGTACGCCGTGCTGGCGTCGGCCATGCCACGCGCCGGGGGCTCCTACGTCTTCGCCAGCCGGGGGATCAACCCGTACCTCGGCTTCGTCGCCAGCTTCTCGCAGTGGTTCGGGCTGTCGATCGCGATCGGCGTGGTCGCGTATCTGATCATCCCCTTCGTTCGCGATGTCGTGGCCGCGCTCGGTTGGGAAGGGCTCGCGGGCGCCCTGGATACAGGCGTCGTGCGGGTAGGCCTGGCCCTCGCGTTTCTCTGGATCTTCGTCGGCGTGAATCTGCGCGGCGTGAGGTCCTATGAGCGTACGCTCGTTCCGATGATGTTCATCATGTTCGCCCTCGGTGGCATCGTGATCATCGCGGGCTTCTCCTTCGATCACGCGGACTTCGCCGCGGCACTCGCGGCGACCGAGGGGGCGTCGATCCCCGACACACCGGCGCCACCGCTCAAACTGTGGACGTTTCTGGCCGCGTCGGCGGTCTTCTTCTCGAGCTTCATCGGCTTCGACGCGATCGCCCAGGCCGGCGGGGAGGCGCGGAATCCGCGGCGTGCTCTTCCGCTGGCGATCGCGATCGCGGTGCTCACCGTCGGCACCTACTACATGCTGTTCGCGGCCGCCATCTACCACGCGGTGCCGTGGCAGTTCATGGCCGAGCGCGCGCCGACGCAGGACCTGACCGCACCGGGACTTCTGGGCTACGTGCTCCCCACGGGCTGGACGGTCGCGATCGTCGCCGGCGCGGCGGTCGCGCTGATCAACGACCTCCCCGCCATGCTATTGTCGGTCTCGCGGCTGATGTTCGCGTGGGCTGAAGACGGAATCTTCCCGCGAAGGCTGGCGGCGGTACACCCGCGCTGGCATACACCGCACCTCGCGATTCTGGTCTCCGCCGGGGTGGCCTCGGCCGGAATCCTCGGAAGCCACTATGCCGGCGATTTCTTTCTCGGCATAGATATCCTCGTCACATCGATGCTGGTGAACTTCCTTCTAATGTGCATCTGCGTGCTGATGCTCCCCCGGAAGAACCCGGCGATCGCGGCCGACATCGGGGTCCTGCCGGCGAGAGGGGCACAGCGGTTCGTGGGCTCCGTCGGCGCCGTGCTCATCGGGGTCTTCCTCATCGTGCATGTCGGCAAGGACCTCACGACCGAGGCACCAGCGTGGTATTTCCATTCCACGTGGATCTGGGCCCTGGTGATGGCGGTCGGGACCGCGATCTTCCTCCGCGAACGACGCCAGCTGGCGGCGAGCGGCGTCGATCTCGAGGAGCTCTACGCCACCCTGCCCGAAGAATAGCCATGATCGAGCGGACGACCCTCGCGGACGGACTGGAAGTCTCCCGGATCCTGACGGGTCTCTGGCAGATCGCCGACCTGGAGCGAAGCGGCGACCTCGTGGACCGGGACGCGACGGCAGCCGCGATGCATGCATACGTCGAGGCCGGCTTCACGACCTTCGACATGGCCGACCACTACGGGTCGGCCGAGGACATCGCGGGGGCGTACCGCGAGCGGGTTGGGGACGCGGCGGAGTGCCTGACGAAGTGGGTCCCCCGCCCCGGCCCCTATACGCGAGATGAGGTGCGAGCCGCCGTTCAGGTATCGCTGGATCGTCTGAATACCGACTCGATCGATCTTCTACAGTTTCACGCCTGGCGGTATTCCGATCCTGTTTGGCTCGACTGCCTGTTCTGGCTCGACGAGCTCCGCGAAGAGGGGCTCATCCGCCACCTGGGACTCACGAACTTCGACGCGTCGCACCTGGCGATGGTGCTCGAAACGGGCGTCCGCGTCGTGTCCAACCAGGTGAGCTATTCGCTGCTCGACCGCCGGGCCGGCGAAGCGATGGCGCAGGTCTGCGAGAAGTACGGCGTCGGGTTGCTGGCGTTCGGTACCGTTGCCGGTGGGTTCCTGACGGAGCGGTGGCTGGGGCGCCCCGACCCTGCGGCCAAAGGGATCGACCGCCTCGAAACGTGGTCGCTGATGAAGTACCGGCGATTCATCGAGGTGGCGGGGGGGTGGGACCGGTTTCAGAGTCTGCTCGACGTAGTGTCGAAGGTCTCGCGAAAGCACGGCGTGTCGATGGCGAACGTCGCGTGCCGTTACGTCCTGGACCAGCCCGCCGTCGCAGGCGTCATCGTCGGAGCGCGGCTGGGCCGGAGCGAGCACATCGAAGACAACGCCCGGGTCTTCGCACTCTCCCTCGACCGGGAGGACCGTGCCGCGCTCGACGAGGGGGCCGCCGCGCTCGATCCGATCCCGGGGGACACGGGGGACGAGTACCGAAGGCCGCCTTACCTGACCGCCGCCGGGGACCTGAGCGACCATGTGGAGGGGTTTTCGTCCCCATACGAGACGGTCGACGGGCCTCCGGGACGCCGACATGCGTTGAGCGGCACCGTCTGGGAGGATCTCGCGGGGTTCAGTAGAGCCGTGCGCACGGGCGACCGGATCCTCGTGTCGGGGACGACCGCTACTCACCGGGATCGTCTGATCGGAGGCGGGGACCCGGGCGCGCAGATGAACTTCGTCATCGACAAGGTGGAGGGGGCGATCGAATCACTGGGCGGCCGACTGGAGGACGTGGTCCGGACGAGGGTGTTCATCCACCGGGAAGAGGACTGGGAGGCGGTGTCGCGCGCGCATGGACGTCGATTCGATGGTGTCAGACCCGCGAACACGCTGGTTCGGGCCGGGTTGATCGGCGAGGGATATCTCGTCGAGATGGAAGCGGAGGCACTCGTCGGCGGCGGCTGACCCCCCGCGTCCGTGTCCGTTCAGGCGGACTCGCCGTGCATCAGGTCCAGGATCGCACTAGCCATCACGCAGGCGGCGTCCAGCATGTCGTCGACCCCACACCACTCGTCGGGCTGGTGCGCCTGTTCGAGCTGACCGGGGCCATACGCCACACAGTGGTGGACGCCCCCGATCTGTGAGAAGTGCTTCTGATCGTAGGAGCCAGGGCTCGCGACGCGGGCGGGGTCGCAGCCGCGGATGACCTGGATTCCGTCCTGGAGGGCCGCGAGGAGGGGCGACTCCTCCGGCGCGACCGTCGGCTGCACCACCATGAGATCCGAGAGCTCGTACCGTCGCCCCGGGTCCTCCGCGGTCAGGTGGTCGAGCACGTGCTGAATCTCCTCCCGAACGTCCTCGAACTCCTCCTCGACGAGAAACCGGCGGTCGAAGACGGCCTCGGCGAGATCGGCGACGCAGGGTGTCTGCACGGGGGTGCCGTTTTGTGCGTCGTGTCCCGACTGCCCGCCGGCGATGGAGTTGATATTCAACGAAGCGGCGCGTGCCTGGGGTGGAACGACCGGCATGGCGGTGATCCGCCGTCCGATCTCCGGCGCGAGCCGTCCGCGAATCGCGGTCAGCGCGGCGGCCAGATCGTCGATGGCGCTACGGCCCAGAAACGGCATGCTCCCGTGGGCGCTCCGGCCGCGGGCCCTGATCCGGCCCCAGTATACTCCCCGGTGCCCCACGCAGATCCGGTCTGGTCCGAAGGGCTCGGGGATGATCACGTAGTCGGTGCGGTCTGCGCCGATTCGGCCGATCTCCGCCAGGTGGGCCACGCCGGCGTACCCGCCGCTCTCCTCGTCGACCGTGCCGCTCACCTCGATCGTCCCGTGAAGAGGGACGCCGGCACGATGGAAGCATGCGGCCGCGAATACAGCGGCCGCGAACCCGCCCTTCATGTCGGCGCTGCCGCGCCCGTAGAGTCGTCCGTCCCGAACCGTGCCCCCGAACGGATCCACCGTCCAGCCGTCGCCCGGCGGTACCACGTCGAAATGACCATTCAGGTGCATACAGGGGCCGTCCGTCCCCCCGAGCGAGCCGATGACGTTGACGCGGGGGTAGGACTCGTGCCCCGGGACTTCGAGACGCTCCACGGCGAAGCCCAGCCCGGAGAGCGAGTCGGCGATGAAATCAGCGCACTCCGGGTAGAGGCTCCCCGGCGGGTTGACCGTGGGAATCCGCACGAGATCGGCCGCGAACGCCACCAGCTCGTCCCGGGCGCCACGGAGCTCTCGGAAAACCCGGTCCCGTGACGCCTCTCGGGTCACCGTGGCACCGTGCTATATTCGCGACGTTCCGGAGTCGACCGTGAACGGGGAGAGCGAATGTCTTCTGGAGTTACTCGGGCCCGATTCGGTGTGGCGGCGAGCATGCTGGTGGGCGTCTTCGTCGTCGCGAGTGGATGCGCCGCGCAGGATGGACCGCGCGGGTCCGGTCTGACGGCTGTGGAGGGCATCAAGCTAGGTCACTTCACGCTCTCCGAAAGACCTACCGGATGCACGGTGATCCTCACCGAAGACGGGGTCGTCGCCGGCGTCGACGTCCGGGGGGGCGCACCGGGGACGCGTGAGATCTCTCTGCTCGACCCCGTGAATACGGTACAGATCGTCCACGCGATCTCGCTCTCGGGTGGGAGCGCGTTCGGCCTGGACGTCGCCACGGGCGTCATGCGTTACCTCGACGAGCGGGGGATCGGGGTTCGGGTGGGCGCCAACTCCGTACCTATCGTTCCGGCTGCCATTCTGTTCGATCTGGGGGTCGGCGACGGATCCGTGCGCCCGGATGCCGGGTGCGGGTACGCGGCGGCGGCGGCCGCGACGAGCGCGCCGCCCGCCGAGGGCAGCGTCGGTGCTGGTGCCGGTGCCACCGTCGGAAAGCTGCGAGGGATGTCTCGGGCCATGAAGGGCGGGGTCGGAAGCGCGTCCATCGAGCTCGAGAGCGGTCTCGTCGTTTCCGCCCTGGTCGCGGTCAACGCCGTGGGTGACGTCATCGACCCGGCGACCGGACAGGTCGTCGCCGGCGTGCGGACCGCGGATGGGACCGGTCTCGCCGACGCCCGCCGACTCATTCGTGGTGAAGGCCCGGAGCCTACGAGCGGCGCGAACACGACGATCGGCGTGGTGGCCACCAATGCCGCGCTCACGCAAGCGGAGGCGACGAAGGTCGCGCAGATGTCCCAGGACGGGCTCGCGAGGGCGATCTACCCGTCCCATACGCCGGGTGACGGGGACACCATGTTTGCATTGGCCACCGGTGCGTTCGGCCAGGCTTCGGTCTCCACGATCGGGGCTCTGGCGGCAGACGTGGTCGCCGAGGCGATCGTCCGCGCGGTCCGCGCGGCCAGCGGGCTTCCGAATCTGCCCTCCGCATCCGAGCTCGGGAACCGGTGACGGGTTGATGTCCGGCCAGCTGGCCGGTCTGCTGCTCTACTCTGCCGGTCTGATCGCGTTCGGGGTCTGGATCGGACGTCGGGTCGACAGCTCGGGCGGGTTCTTCGTCGCGGACAGGAAGCTGGGCGGGTTTCTACTCTTTTGCACGATCCTGGCCGCGAACATCGGTGCGGGGTCCACGGTGGGGGCCGCCGGGTTAGGGTACCGGGACGGACTGAGCGCGTGGTGGTGGGTCGGTTCCGCGGGCATCGGGACGATCGTCCTGGCCCTGTGGGTGGGCCCGAGGATCTGGCGGGTGGCCTCCGACAACGGCCTCCTCACGGTGGGCGATTTTCTCGAGCACCGATACGGCCGGGGCGTCCGAGCGATGATCGCCATCCTCCTTTGGCTCGGGACGCTGGCCATCCTCGCGGGTCAACTCATCGCGATGGCGGAGATCCTGCAGGTCGTCGCGGGGGCCCCACGCTGGGTCGGCGCCCTGATCGGCGGACTCGTCATGACGGCCTACTTCAGCGCCGGCGGGTTGGTGGCCTCGGCCTGGGTCAACATGGTCCAGCTGGTCGTGCTCGTGGTGGGCTTCGCGGTCGCCGTCCCATGGGCGCTCGGCGCCGCGGGCGGGTGGGACGCCGTCGTCTCCGCCGCGCCGGCCGTGGACGGGTATCTCTCGCTCGGACAGGGCGGCCAATCCGGCTGGATATATCTCGCACTCCTCGGTCCCGCCTTCATCGTCTCTCCCGGGCTGCTCCAGAAGGTGTATGGAGCCGTGGACCAGCGCGCCATCCGGACCGGGCTGCTGGCGGCAGGCGTCGCGCTGATGATCTTCGCGTTCGCTCCCGCCCTTCTGGGCATGGTAGCCCGCACGATCGACCCGTCATTGGTGCAGCACGAACAGGCGCTACCGCTCGTGCTCACACAGGGACTCCCGCCGATCCTCGGACTCCTGGGGCTCGCGGCGGTGTTCTCCGCCGAGATCAGTTCCGCGGACGCGATCCTGTTCATGCTCTCGACGTCCCTGTCGAAGGATCTGTATAAACGGTTCGTCCGGCCCGACGCGACGGACCGGGATGTCCTGCGCGTAGCGCGGTGGGCCGCCGTTGCCGGCGGCGTTCTCGGCGTGGGACTGGCGCTTGTGCTGCCATCGGTCATCGGGTCCCTCACGATCTTCTACTCGCTGCTCAGCGTAAGCCTCTTCGTACCGGTCGTGGCTGGCCTCTACACCCGAAGACCGGGAGTCGCGGAAGCCTTCGCCGCGATCGGTGCCGGACTCCTGGCTCTGCTGGTTGCTCGTCTCATCGACACGACGGAGGCGTCGAGGCTGTTCGATCCGACTCTCGTGGGTATCGTCGTGTCGGCCATCGCGTTCGCGCTCGTCTCGCTGATTCGTCGTTCCGGAGAAAAGGAAGCTGGATGAAGGAGATGTTTCGACTCGACGGGAGGACTGCGGTCGTAGCCGGGGCGGGTGCCGGAATCGGCGCGGCGGTAGCGCGTGGCTGCGCCGCCCAGGGCGCACTCGTCGTGTGTGCCGACATCGACGCGGCGGCAGCCGAAGAAACGGCGGCGACCATACGTGGTGCCGGCGGAACGGCGGAGGTTCTATCGCTCGACATCACGGCGAGTGCGGCGGTGGCGACCGCCTTCCACCGGGTGCGGGAGGCCCACGGCCGGGTCGACGTCGCGGTCTGCACCCCGGGCGTCAACGTCCGGAAACCGCTCCTCGACTACACCGACGAGGAGTTCGAGCGGGTGATTCGCCTCAATCTCGGGGGCACGCTCAACGTCTTCCGGGCGGCGGGTCGGGTGATGTCCGAGCAGCAGGGGGGGAGCATCATCGCGTTCTCCTCGATCCGGTCGCTCGTCGTCGAGCCCGGGCAAGGCGTCTATGCGGCGACGAAAGCGGGGATCGTCCAGATGGTGCGAACGCTGGCGGCCGAGCTCGGTCCGCTCGGAGTCAGGGTCAACGCGATCGCACCGGGAGTCGTGGATACCCCTTTGACGGCGCCGATCAAGGCTGACCCGGACTGGTACCAGGCGTACTCCGACCGGAACATCTTCAGGCGTTGGGCCAGCGCCGACGAGATGGCCGGACCCGCGGTGTTTCTCGCGTCGGATGCGGCGAGCTACGTCACCGGGACCGTGCTGTTCGTGGACGGGGGCTGGACCGCGATCGACGGCCGCTTCGAACCGTCGCTCTAACTGCCCGTGGCTGACCTGCGCATCGCCGTCCTGCCGGGCGACGGCGTCGGACCCGAGGTGACGTCGGCGGGCCTCGAGCTCCTCCATGTCATCGCCCGGGACGGCGGGCACCGGGTCGTCGCGGGGGAGCACCCCATCGGGTGGGCCGGCATGCGGGACGGCCTTGAACCGCTCCCCGCCCGTACCCTGGCGGCATGTCGCTCCGCGGACGCCGTTCTGCTTGGCGCGGTCGGCGACCCATCGGCCGACCGTCTGCCCCCGGTCGAGCGGCCGGTGCAGGGCCTGTTGCAGCTGAGACAGGAGCTGGGTTGCTACGCGAATCTACGGCCGGTGCGCGTCTCGTCGGGCCTGGTGCGGTACTCGGCCGTGCGTCCGGACATCTGCCGGGGGACGGATATCCTCATCGTTCGCGAGCTCGGAGGCGGCATCTACTACGGGGAGCCACGCGGACTCGACGAAGATGTGGGGAGGGCCTGGAACACGCTCGAGTACGATACCGGAGAGATCGAACGCATCGCCCGCGTCGCGTTCGGGCTCGCGGCGGAACGGCGCGGACAGCTCACGTCTGTAGACAAGGCGAACGTGCTCGAGGTGTCGCGTCTGTGGCGCTCGACCGTCGAATCGCTCGCCGACGACTACCCATCCGTAGCGACCGAGCACATGCTCGTGGATCGAGCGGCGCTCGAAGTCGTGGTCCGACCGGACCGGTTCGACGTGATCCTGACCGCCAACCTGTTCGGGGACATCCTCAGCGACGGGGCGGCGGCGCTTGCCGGGTCGCTCGGGCCGCTGGGGTCGGCCAGCCTGGGCGGAGAGACGGACCTCTATGAGCCGGTCCACGGATCGGCGCCCGACATCGCGGGCTCGGGTGTGGCCAATCCGCTGGGAGCCATCGCGTCGGTGGGCTTGATGCTCGAGCACACGTTCGGCTTGACGGCGGAAGCCCGCCGCCTCGAAGCAGCGGTCGACCGCACGCTCGCCGCCGGCCACCGCACTCCCGATTTGAGCCCTGCTTCGGATGCGCCTACGCCTCTGCCGCCGATGGACACGGTGTCCTTCACCGCGGCCGTGACGGCGGAGCTCACGAGCCTCGCCCGGTGACGCCGCGACCTTGCGGGGCGGGAGCCTCGCGGGGAAGCATGGTTCCAGATCCTGACGATCACGCCCACGCGAGGAGCACGATGGAACTCGACACCATGACCCTCGAGCGGGAGGGGAAGGTCGCGCGCCTGACGCTCAACCGTCCCGACCTGCTGAACGCGATGAACTACCAGGGTACCCTGGACCTCAACCGGGCCGTCGAAACGGTCCGGGACGATCCGGACGCGAGAATGCTGGTGATACGGGGGGCCGGGCGCGCGTTTTGCACCGGGATCGACCTCAAGCAGCTTTCGTCAGGCGAGACGCCGCAGGAGTACTACGAGCAGTGGGACCGCGCGTTGCGGACAGTCGAGACCATGGAGCGGTTCGTGATATGCGCCATCCACGGCTACGCCCTCGGTGGCGGTCTGCAACTCGCGCTCGCCTCGGACATTCGAATCTCCACGAGCGATTGCATGATCGGGCTTCCGGCGATCAACGAGAGTATCGTCCCGGGACTGTCGACCTTTCGCCTGCCACGCTACGTGGGCTGGGGTCGAGCGAAGTGGTTCATCCTGTCCGGCGAGAACGTCGACGGACGGTCGGCTCACGGGATGGGCCTCGTGGACCACGTGGTCGAGCCGGACCGCCTCGAGGACGAGGTGGAGGCGCTGATCCCCAGATACCTCGCGACGTGTTCAGAAGGCGCGCGACAGTCCAAGGTGCTTCTGGCACTCCACGCCGACCTCTCGCAGCCGCAGTTCTTCGAGGAGTACCTGCGACGCCAGCGGATCTGCACGTCGTCATCCGACCATGCGGAGGCCCGCGTCGCATACGGCGAGGGGAGACCTCCGAAATGGGGGTGACGATCGCATGAGACGCGATATCCGACTCCTCGCCTTTCTCGCGTTCTCTTGGGGCACGGGGTGCGCCGCGCCCGACGACCTCGGGAGCGCTGCGTTCGCCGCGGACACGCCACCCGTCGGCTCCGGGTCCTACGTCCCCGGGGCGGGGGATGACTGGGAGCGCCGCGATCCCGCGGATGCGGGGTTCGATCCGGCCGGGCTCGCCGCGGCCATCGAATGGGCGCTCGCGAACGAGACGTCGATGCCGTCGGACCCCGGCCAGTATCTCCGCGACCGTTTCGAGGGCCAGCGATGGCAGGACATCGTGGGGCCGACGCAAGACCGTGGCGGAGTGAACGGAATCCTCCTGCACGACGGGTACATCGTCGCCGAGTGGGGTGACACGCGGCGCCCGGACATGACGTTCAGCGTTACGAAGAGCTACCTGTCCGCTGTCGTGGGCCTGGCACGGGACCAGGGACTGATCCCGGATCTCGACGCACCGGTCCGCGATCTCATCAGCGACGGCGGCTTCGATTCGCCGCACAACTCGAGAATCACCTGGCGTCAGCACCTCCAACAGCTGTCCGAGTGGGAGGGCACGCTGTTCGGGAAGCCGGACGAGGCGGATCGCCGTCGCGGCATCGATCGCGAACTACAGACTCCGGGGACGTTCTGGGAGTACAACGACGTTCGCGTGAACCGGCTCGCGCTGTCCGCGCTCCGTCTGTTCGAGACGCCGCTCCCTGTCGTCCTGCGCGAAGGGATCATGGATCCCATCGGCGCGTCGGACACCTGGGAGTGGAACGGATACGAGACGTCGTGGGTCGACGTGAACGGGGAGCGGCTCCAGTCCGTGAGCGGTGGCGGTCACTGGGGCGGCGGAATGGTGATATCGAGCCGGGACCACGCGCGCTTCGGGCTCCTGATGTCGCGTGACGGCGTGTGGGGAGACCGTCGAATCCTGTCGCGGGAGTGGATCGCCGAGTCGCTCACGCCTTCGATCCAGCCCAACTACGGCTTCATGTGGTGGCTCAACACGGAACGCGAGCAGTTTCCTCACGCTCCCGAATCCAGCTTCTTCGCGCTCGGGGCCGGGTCGACCTCCACGATATGGGTCGACCCGGACCACGACCTCGTCCTCGTCTCACGCTGGATTGACGGCCCTCAGGTGAACGAGCTGATCGGTCGGATTCTCCAGGCCAGGACGGATCGAACGGACGGCCCGGCGGCGAACGAGCCGGCCGAGCGCGTTCCGTTCACGGTCGGCGTCGCCCCTTCGTTCGCGAAGGTCTTCGCAGAGGACCCGGTCGACGTCTTCCCGGGTCACTTCGACGAGCGGGTGGAGATCGAGGTGGCGCGAAACGAGACCGAGGGTGTGCAGATCGTCTTGTTCCCGACCGAAGCGGTCGAAGACGTACGGGTCGCCGTCACGGAGCTGACGGGACCGGACGGGGTGACGATTCCCACGCATGGCTTCGAGATCAGGACCGTCGGCTACGTGAACCTGGTCGAACCGAAGGTCGAGGGTGGGCGTACGGGGTGGCATCCCGATCCGCTGCTCCCCAATCAACCGGTGGATCTCGAGGCCGGCGTCGCCCAGCCGTTCCTCGTCAGTGTCAGAACGACGCGCAACGAGGTCCCAGGCGAGTACTCGGGGCGGATCGTCGTCGAGGGGGGAGGCACGTCGGTCGAGCGTGAGCTCGTGGTCCGCGTACGGGACGTCAGGGTTCCCGACACCCCGAGGTTCAAGACGACCAATCTCGCGGACTGGGGCGCCCCGGCGCGCATGTGGCCCGGCAGGCTGGGGTATCCGCGCCCGGAAGGGGAAACCGCCCTCCGGGACATGCTTCGCCTCGCGGAGCTGGGGTTCGAGTACCGGCTGCCGCCGACCGTCTATCTGGCCAACGGGCTGCGAAGCTGGAACGCGCCCCGGCGAGGCAATACCCGCTCGGCGTTCCCCACCCACGATCTGGGCGGAGGCGCGGGGCCGAGGTTCAACCCGGCGCGAACTGACCTGCTCATCGACTTCATGTTGGACCGGGGAGCGAACCACTTCTTCGTCGCCCTCACCGCCAACGTGTGGCGTCCGCCGGGGGGCAACGCCGAGCGGCCTCCCGCGCTCACCGCCTATCTGCGTGAGTACCGGGACCACCTGCGGGGACGTGGCCTCCTCGACATGGCGTATGTCTACGGCATCGACGAGCCCTGGGGGGAAGAGGTCGAACACTCCAAGCGCACGTTCACGCTGGTCCGCGAGGCGGTGGGCACGGATCTGCGGTTCATGCAGAACACGAACCAGAACAACCGGCAGATCATCCCGCAGTTTCTCGGGTTCTTCGATGCGCTGGACATCAACCTCGGCTTCTACGATGTGATGGACACCGAGGGTCATCGTCAGGCCAATCCGGAGGCACTGCGGGAGATTTGGTGGAACGTCAACATCTGGCCGGCCACGCACCCGAATCTCTTCATCGAATTTCCGCTCATCGACGCCCGCATCATCGGGCCGCTCAGCTATGCGTACCGGATCAGCGGGTTCGAGTACTGGGACATGCTGTGGGTAGGCGGGATGGGCAATTATCACCCGGTCGAGGGTAACGAGCTACGCGTCGACTGGGACGTCGATTCGCACTCGCTGGACGGATCGCTGATCTATCCCGCCACCGACCGGGAGATCTACCCGTCGTTGCGGCTGCTCGGCCTTCGCGACGGCTTCGAGGACCTGGAAATGCTGTATCTCCTCGAGGACCTGGACCCGTCGAATCCGCTGCTCGAGATCCCCATCATCACGGGGCTGGGCGAGTACGCGCAGGACCCGGCCGACTATCTGGCGTGGCGCAGCGCGGTAATGGCAGCCATCGAAGCCGCCGCCCCGTAGCTCAGGCGGTCAGCGCCAGGACCGAGAGCAGACGGGCCTCCGTCCTCGAGACGAGCCACCCATCGAAGCTATGGGTGCGTAGCGCCTCGTAGTCGGCCGTAACCTTGCGGCGCATGTAGGCCCGGACGTCCTCGTCCGGGTCCGCTTCCTCGAGCACCCGCGCGACCAGCCAAGCGGCCGAAGGGGGGTCGTGACTCGCGTCCAGATAGTCCTCGGCGAGCCTGCGGATCGCGTCTCCGTCCACCGCTCTGCGGAAGCGCTCCAGCGCATCGATTCGCTTCGGCACCCCAAGGAACTCCCACGTTGCCAGATCTCCGACGGCGATGCCGGCGAGAGGGGTGGAGAGGGCGCCGCCGGTGGCGGCGGCGAGAAGTGCGAGGCCTCGGCGGCGCTCGGTCGCGCGCATGTCGGTATCCTGATCGACTATGGTCGCGGGCTGTGTCATACAGCCAACTCCTTTCGGAGGTGGTATCGTCGGTACACCTGTTTCGGGCTACCCGACGGGGCACGCAACGATCCCTGGCGCGTTGTGTGCAGCTCCCGGAACCATGGGCGTCGTGTTCCCGTACCTCACTACGGGCGCAGGGTGCGGAAAGATCCGAGGGCAGGAGACGACGGTGGCGTTGGTCCAGTGCAGAGAGTGCGGCATCGAGGTCAGCTCGGAGGCCCCGACCTGCCTGCGGTGCGGCGTCCCGCAACCCGCGGGCGTGCCCGCGCCCGCTCCCATCTATGGGCTCGATCCGGATACGCACCTCTGGGTCTACGAACAGCTCCTGGCGGGGGTGCCGAAGGCTCCCATCGCCGATCAGCTCGCCGGTACGTATGGCCTCACGCAGAGCGGGGCGAGGGAGATCGTTCAGCAGGTGGAGGGCCAGGCGCTGTCCGCGGTCACCGGCACCCGGCCGCCCACTCGACCATCCGGCGGAAACATCGCGCCAGCACTTCTGTCGCTCTGGATCCCCGGGCTGGGGCAGGTCACGCAGGGACGGCCGGGGCGGGGGTTCGCCATGTTCGGGGCGTCCGCGCTACTCTGGATCATCCTGCTCGGTTGGGTGATGCACATCACGGCGGCTGTCGATGCCGCGAGATGGGACCCGATCGACTGACCGGCCCGAACGCCCCGCCGATACGGCTCGCGGCGGGCAAGGAGTCGTCGACATGCCCTGGTCACGCCGCTCGTTTCTGTCGGCCTCAGCGAGCGCCCTCACCACCGGCGCGGCGATCTCGGCGCTGACGGACCCGGTCCGAGCCACCGGCGCCTTCGCATCGTCACCGACGACACCCTTCGAACCGTGGCTCGAGTTGGACGCCGCGGCGGTGGCATCGAACGCCCGCGAGGTGGCGCGGCTCGCTGGTGGACGACCCGTTCTCGCGGTGGTCAAGAACAACGGCTACGGACTCGGGGTCGGCCTTCTCGGCCGGATCCTGCGGGATGTGGATGAGGTGGCCGGGGCCGCCGTCGTCACGCCGGGAGCGGCCCACGAGCTGGTCGATGCGGGGCTCGACAAACCGGTTCTGTTGATGGCCCGGGTCGATGATGGGGACGGCGAAGAGCTGGTTCGCCGTGGAGTCCGGCTGGCTACCACGGACGAAAGGGCGGGAGAGCAGATCGCCCGCATCGCCGGGCGCGTCGGCAGCCGTGTGCGCGTTCATGCCTATCTCGATACGGGGATGAGTCGACTCGGGGTTCCGTTTCGCAGCGCATCCGCGTTCCTCTCCGAGCTCGCTTCGAGCGGCCACGCCACCGTCGAAGGTGTCTTCATGGGGTTCGCCGAGGACGACGATTTCGATGCGGTCCAGCTCCGTCGTTTTCGCGAGGTCACGGAGGTGGCGAAGCGCTCCGGGGCCGCCCTCGGACTCCAGCACGCCGCCTCGTCGCACGGGCTGTTCTTCCGTCCGGAGGCACACCTCGATCTCGTGAGGCCCGGTCTCGCGATCTTCGGGGCGTATCCGGCGGGCGCGCGTGACGCGAACTCGGCTTCCCTGGTCCCGGCGTTTCGGATGAAGGCCCGGGTGGCACGTGTCAGCCGACTCTCGGAAGGGGACGGCGTGAGCTACGGTCGGGAGTATGTCGCCACCCAACCGACCTGGGTGGCGACGCTCCCGGTCGGCCACGCCGACGGGTATCCTCGCCGTGCCGTCGACGGGTGCGAAGTCTTGATCGGCCCCCGCACGTATCCGGTCATCGGTGCGGTGTCCGCGAGCCATACGATCGTCGAGATCGGGCCCACGCGCGCGGTAGATGTCGGTGACGAAGCGGTCCTTGTCGGCCCCGACCATCCCGCGATACACCCGAACGAAATCTCCGAGCGGGCCGGGATCTCCGTCTATGACGTCCTGATGCACCTCAGCGCCCGGCTGCCCCGCGTCGTCACGTAGACGGCGCGGAGCAACCCGGGGTGTTCAGCTGCCCGCGCTCCAGGGCGGAACGACTTCGTTGGTCCGCGCGTAGGCGATCGCCTGCCCGAGGTGTTCGTGCATGTCGGTGAGCAGGAGGTAGATTGCGTCCGCGATCGAGCGCTCCTGTCCGAAAAAGGGGATCACTTCTTCCATGGCGTCGTCGGACAGCTTCTCGAACTCGGCCGTCGCGTAGGCGAACGACTTCTCGAGGTGTTCGAGGACCGCGTCCTTCTCGGTGATCTGCGAGAGCTCTCCGAAGACCTGGTTGGTGATCTCCATGCCCTCGGGCGGATCGGCGCCCCAGAAGCTCGGCATGAAGTAGGCTTCGGCGGCAATCAGCATATAGACCTCGCTGACGGACCGGACGCCTTCCATCGGCCGCCAGCCGTAGGTGTCCGCTCCCATCGCGTCGGCAAGAGAACTGAACTTTTCGTTGAGCGTGCCGAAGTCTTCGGTGAACGTCGCCTTCTGGGCTGCGGCAGGGAACGCGAAGAGCGCAAGCGCGAATGCAGCAACGGCGCCGGCGTTCCGGGCGCAAGAACTGACGTGGCGAATCATCTGGTTACCCCGGTAGATCGAAGTCGTCGTGTGGGACCCGTATCGCATGACGATGTCACGGCGGCTTTCTGGAAGCACCCCCCCATGACTCGGAATACCTTGGCCCTCCGCCGGGTACACCGTGTGTCTGGGCGACACCGGAGGGCTACGATTGGGCCGCGGAGGCGCCAGTGCACCGGAACCAGGGGTGGAGTCGATGAGAACCATCAGGATCAGGACGCGGGCGGCGTTGTTGGTAGCAGGCGCCGCGATGCTCTCGGGGTGTACCGGCGGTGGCGCGGACGCATCGGGGGGTGGTTGGGACGGGACGGTTCGCGATTCGTCAGGGGTCGTCATTGTCGAGAACACCGATAACGGCGTCTGGGCGAGCGCCGACGCGTGGACGGTCACGGAAGAGCTTCGAATCGGCACGACCGCGGGTGACCCCGAGTACCAGTTCGGTCAGATCAGCGGGGTCGCCGCCCTCGCCGACGGAAGGATCGCCGTCTTCGATCAGCAGGCGCAGGAGCTGCGGTTCTTCTCCAGCGACGGAAGGTACCTCCAGAAGGTGGGGGGACCGGGGTCCGGGCCCGGCGAGTTCGCGCTCGGCGCGGGACCGGTGTTGGTGGCCGCAGGCGATACGATCGTCGTCCCGGATGTGACCAACCGTCGCGTCAACCGCTTCGCACCGGATGGCACGGCGCTCGGCAGCTTCGCGCTCGACTTCACCTCGGGCATCCCGCTCGCCTGGCTCGATCGTGAGGACGGCGGGATCATCAGCCAGCTGCGGCCGTTGAACTTCCCTGGCCAGGAGACCGTAGCGGACCCCAACGACGTCCTGGTCCTGCGCGACAGCGACGGGACGATCCGTGACACCCTGATGGTTCTGGAGTCGGGCGGCACGATCGAAATCTCCGACACCGGAGCGCAGGTGACGTTCTTCTCGCCGGAACCCGTGTGGGCGACATCGGGCGATGGCCTCGTCTTCGGCGTGAACGATGAGTACCGCCTCAACCGCTACGACGAATCCGGCACGCTGACGGGGATCGTCTCGAAACCCTCCGACACGCGACTCGTCACGGAGTCGGATCAGCAGCTCCTGCTGGATGCGATGGTCCGGCTGTGGGAGGACTTCGGGATCACCGGGCAGGCCCTCGAGATCGCTCGTCGATCGATCGCTTTCGCCGATGTCTACCCGGCGTTCGCGTTCGTGCGAGGCGGCCCGGAAGAGACGATCTGGGTCCAGCACCTGCAGGTGCCGTCAGAGCTGGACGACGAGGAGCTGGAGAACTTCAATCCACAGCTCGGGTTCGGATCCCCGACCTGGGATGTGTTCGACAACGGGGGGCGGTTCCTCGGAGTCGTCGAGATGCCGCAGCGGTTCCAGCCGGTTCGGTTTCTGGGAGACCGAATCTACGGAATCTGGCGGGACGAGCTGGACGTGCAGTACGCGCTCGTGCTACGGATAGAAGGCACCTGACCGACCTGCGGCTCGGGGCTCGCGAGGACTATTCCCCGCGGGCCTCCGCGGCCGCCTTCCGCATGGCCTTCTTTCGCTCGCTGGGATCGAGCAGACGCTTGCGCAGACGAATCGCGTCGGGAGTGACCTCGATCAATTCGTCATCGTTGATGAACTCGAGCGCCAGCTCGAGGGTCAGATCACGAGGTGGCTCGAGCCGGACGTTCTCATCGGCCGACGCGGCCCTCATGTTCGTGAGCTTCTTCTCCTTCGAGACATTGACCTCGAGGTCTCCGGGTCGGACGTGCTCGCCCACGATCATCCCGCTGTAGATCTCAACTCCGGGACTCACGAACATCGTCGCTCGCTCCTGGAGGTTCTGGATGGCGAACGCGATCGACTTGCCTTCACGGTCAGCGACCATCACCCCGCGTCTCCGGCTCTGTAGATGGCCCGCTCGCGGCCCGTACTCGAGGAACCGGTGGTGCAGCTGACCCTCTCCGCGCGTGTCCGTCATGAACTCGGAACGGTATCCGAAGAGACCCCGCGCAGGGATCTTGAACCGGAGCCGCACCGGGCCTGCGTCGGTCGGTCGCATTTCGATCATCTCGCCTCGCCGCGACCCCAGCTTCTCCATGACGACGCCGACCATCTCCTGGGGCACCTCCACCACCGCGTCCTCATAGGGCTCCAGCACCTCTCCGTCCGGTCCCTCGCGCAGGATCACCCGCGGGCGCGAGACCGAGAATTCGTAGCCTTCCCGACGCATCGTCTCCATCAGGATCGTGAGGTGGAGCTCGCCACGGCCCGACACCGCGAAGGTGTCGGGCGAATCGGTGTCCTCGACGCGGAGGGCCACGTTCCTCTCCAGCTCGCGATGGAGCCGTTCGCGCAGCTGACGGGTCGTGACGTACTTGCCGGCCCGGCCCGAGAAGGGCGAGTCATTCACTCGGAAGTCGACGGACAGGGTCGGACGCTCCACCGCGATCCCGCGAAGCCGTTCCGGATGACCGGGGTCCGTGATCGTCTGCCCGATCTCGACGCCTTCGAGCCCCGCCAGGGCCACGATGTCGCCCGCTTCCGCCGAATCCACCTCGGCCCTTTCCAGCCCTTCGAACCCGTAGATCTTGAGCACCTTCGCGGTCAGCGCCTCTTCGCCGCCCACGACCACGCCCGGGTCTCCGATCGGCAGGAGAGCGACCTGATCTCCCTCCGACACGCGGCCGCGCTCGATTCGCCCGATCGCGATCCGTCCGACGTAGCTCGAGTGATCGAGGGTCGAACACAGCATCTGGAACGGACCATCGGGGTCGCCCTCGGGGGCCGGCACGGACTCCAGAATGGTCGCGAACAGGGGCTCCAGGCTCTCCCTCGGTTCGGCCTCCTCCCGAACGGCCCAGCCGTCCCGTCCGCTCGCGTACAGAAACGCCGCGTCCAGCTGTGCCTCGTTCGCATCGAGTTCCAGAAAGAGCTCGAGTACCTCGTCATGTACCGCGTACGCGCGGGAGTCGACGCGGTCGATCTTGTTCACCACGACCACGGGCGTCAGTCCGAGCGCCAGGGCTTTGCGCGTGACGAAGCGGGTTTGTGGCATCGGCCCCTCCGCCGCGTCGACGAGCAGAAGCACTCCGTCGACCATCCGCAGGATGCGCTCGACCTCGCCTCCGAAGTCCGCGTGGCCAGGAGTATCGACGATGTTGATCTTCGCGTCGCGCCATCGGACAGAGGTGTTCTTGGAGAGGATGGTGATCCCGCGCTCGCGCTCGAGTGGGTTCGAGTCCATCACTCGATCTCGCACCTGCTCGTGAGCGGCGAATACTCCGGCCTGGCGAAGCATCTGGTCCACGAGAGTCGTCTTTCCATGATCGACATGTGCGATGATGGCGATGTTACGGAGTTCCACCGGGTGACGTACCTCAGTCGGTGTGAGTCGAGATGGCGGCTGCACCTTCATGGCCTCGGCCCGAAGGCACGGGATGCTACCGCGGTGCAGCCGGATTTGCGACCCGAAGGGGCACCGGACATCGTGATTCCCATCGCATCCGCTGATTCCACTCGCGCAAAGGGAGGTGGGAGACGGCCCGTCGGCGCTGGATCGGCCTGACCGCGTTCGTGATCGTCCTGACCTGGCTCAGCCTCTGGGCGAGGTTCCGGGAGGGTGAAGCCGTCGAGCCGCTTCCGCCCTCCGGTCTGAACCTCTGGGACCTGCCCGGGTGCTACCGGCTCATGGCCCAGCCGTGGCCGGAGGGCCCGCCGGACGTCGCGCCGGTTCCCGAGTACCTCATGCTGGTGCCCGATTCGCTCGATGAATGGGGGAGGGTGCAGCCGACCTATCGGGCTCGCCCCCTGGATGAGGCCGGAGCGCCGCCGTACAGATGGTTCGTGCGCGCGGATACCCTGTGGGTGGTCTGGGCGGATCGACGGGTTCCAGCCGGACTGGCGCTGCGGGAGAGCTCAGACGGGATGCTCGGTCGTGTGCGAGTGGGAAGACCCGGCGATTCGGTCGACGTGACGGCCCGTGTTCAGGCATGGAAGGTCAACTGCTCTACCCGGGAACTCGAGTCGAGCACCCGGTTGCGGAGGTAGTGGATGCGGAACGGCCCCGGCGGGTGCTCGCCGGGGCCGTCGCAGTCCCCTCCCTGCCGGTCGACGGTTACAGAATCAGCGTCGACAACGGGATTACGAGGGCATCTCCGAAGTAGAGCACGAGGTCGAAGGAGTGCCAGAACTCCCACATGTCGTTGAGCTCCCCTTCGGCCAGGAACGACCCGTCCGGACGCGTGAAGGTGGGCTCGAACGGATCACCGGAGATGTTCACCACCGCCACTCCGTCGTAGGTCACGTCACCGATCACGACCACGCCGTCGTCGACGGCGTCGAGGACTACCGTGTGTCCGCCGGAGCGAAGGGTCATCACCAGGTGGACCTGCCCCTGGTCGGTCTCGCTCGACGTGATATACCCGTCCGTTTCGTACGTGACGTGGATGTCTCGCTCCTGCGACTGGATGTCCCGGTCGAATTGGAAGTCGACCCGATTGAACCCGTTGCTGAAGGCGACGTGGTCGATCATCGAGAACTCGAAGCGCGAACCTTTGACGAGCGCGCCTGACGAGGTGAGGGTGCTCGAGTAGTTGCTACCGTCGTCGATGACGGTCCGGGCGAGCGTCAGGTCGCTGAGGACATCGCCGCTCTTGTCGGTGGCGTAGACCTCGAGACCCGCGTTCGGAACTGGCTCCCGCAGGTCGAGCTGGCCGGCTCGCGAAGGTGGAATCAGCCTGGGGCGCCCGGTGACGGGGTCCAGCTCGTACATGAGGAACCTCGCACCGTCCTCGGGGGCGCCCTCCGAGTCCTCCAGGAGCCCATACCCGCCGGCAGTCTGACCGGCGAGGGTGAATGTCTTCCCGAGCACCTGGTCCGGGAGGATGCCGTTCCGGCCCGTGACCGAGAGGCTCGGCGCCGTGACCGAGCTCTTGATGCGTCCGGCGATCGAGTTGCCATCACGATTCCGGAGCGCCCCGAGTCGGTCTTCATCGAGTCCCGGGATGATGCTGGCGGCGGGCGCGTTCTTGACCGCGAGCACGATCATGCTCGCGTGGCCGCTGCTCAGGTTCACCCATTCGGAAGAGACCGCGGTCTCGACGATCGCGGCAGACGCCCGGGCATCGAAGGACTCGCCGAGCCCGGTGACGGAATCGCTGCTGCAGCCCACGACGGCCAACGCGGCCATCGCGGCCGCCCCTGCAGACGTTCGGTTGAGAATCGCTCGTGGCACCCTTTCCCCCCTTCACACGCACATCTGTCCGCGCGCGAGAGAGGCAACCTCCGTGCGCGAATCAAGGGGTTTGGGCGGCGCGCCAAGCCACTCTGGAAGACTGGGTTACACCATGGAGTGCCGTTTCGGCAGGCGAGGCCGTGTCGTCGGCATCCCGAATCCGCCCGAGAACGGGCAGAATGCCGACGGGCGGGAACCGACCTTGGCTCAGAGAAAGGAGGGGTCGAAGCCCTCCGGTTCTTCACGAACGAGGGTGAGAATCGCACCCTGTGGGACCACCAGATACGTCGTTCCTTCGAAGGTGATCTCGACGGCGGCCTTCCGGAAAAAGAGGGCGTAGTCGCCGTCTCGCGCCTGCATCGGCATGTACTTCGCCTCCGTGGATCCGATCTTCCACGGCTCGTCGTCGAGCTCCGCCGGTGGGCCGACCGGCGTGCCTGGCCCGACCGCGACGACCGTGCCGCCCTGGACCGCCTGTTTGTCGATCGCGGTCGGCGGCAAATACAGGCCGACTTTCGAGCGATCTTCGCCCTCTTCGGGCTCGATGAGCACGCGATCGCCGACGACGATGAGCTGTTTCTTCCGCATGTGTCCTCCCTCGGGGGGCACGAACACTAGTTGCGTTCGCGCGGCGCGGACAACCCGGTATCGTCCGTCTCGCGGGCCCCGCCGCGTTCTCGACGAATGAACGCGTCCACGCTCTCCGGCACGAAGAGGTTGTCCGCGATGTGTGCGATCTCTTCCGCCTGCCGCCACATGGCCTCGAGGGCCTTCAGCTCGCCCTGCATGGCCTCTCGCTCGGACTGCTCCTGCGTCGCCATCTCCACGGCGAGCCGTACGTCGTCCCCAAGGCCGGCGAGCGACCCGGGGATCGGCTTGTTGAGTCGCTTCAGCTTCTTCTCGCTGAGATCCGTCTTGCCCGAAGCCAGGTAGTCCCGCTCGGCGGTCCGGGCGATCTGCGGCAAAAACGCATCCGGATGCCCGGCTGCCTCGATGCGGGCGACGGCATCCCTGACCACGCTCTTCTTTCCACCACGCCGGTTGGCCTGAGCCATCAGCCTGCTGCCAAGGCGCACGGCCTCGTCGCCGCTCACGATCATCGATCGACGCGCCTTATCGACCGTGTCACCCTTCTTCCACCCCGGAACGTGATCCACGACCAGCTCCCACGCATTGTCGTAGGTGGGGATCAGACGGGACGTGTAGAGATGCCGCCGCTGGACCCGGACCGGCTCGCCTGATTCGTCCCAAAGCCGATCCACCGTGCGGTCGAGCCACCATTGCTGGACCACGCCGATCATGCCCCCGAACGCTCCGATCGACACCCCCGCGGCGGCGCCTCCGATGAGAACGGCGCTCACGGCCGCGCCGCCCGCGGCGCTATAGGCGATGGCTCGCTTGCGACGACGGCCGAACTGGTCCCCATACCGCCAGGCGGCGAACTCGTCTCGGTGCGGTTGTCCGACACGGACCAGCTCGAGGCCCTCGGCGAGTCGCGCGAGCCCGATATTGTCTGAAGAGACCCTCAGTCGGGTGTCCCGAAACCGGCGCTCGCACGCCTCGATCGCCTCCCAGCGTGTGTCGAGTGGAGAGAGGTTCCAGCGCTCGCAGCGACGGCACACGACCCACAGACGACCCATTGCGGCGTCGAACGCCAGCCGGCGGCCGACGGGGAACTCCTCGACGGCTTCGTTCGACCCGAGATCGTGATGGCAGTAAATGCACGTGGTGTACACGGCTCTCTCCGGCCTTCCTGCGCTCGAGTGTCTCCTGCTGAGTACCCCGGGGCGAGGGCTCTTCTTCACGTCGCTCCCGCGCGCCCTGTGCCGGGCGAGGGCGTTGGCCTTCCGCGCGGAGCCCTGCAAAGCCTGGGCACACGCGGGGAGGTGCGCCACCGTCGATCGCGTGGCTCACACTGCAGTTCGTGAACGCGAGACGCGCCGCAGCCTGAGCGTTCGGACGGTGCGGGGCCGCTACAGACCGTTATGTCCGACCGTCTTGCCGCCTTCGACCGGCCGCTTCTACACTAGGGGCCCCGGTCGGAGGATCCGCCCTCCAGGCCTCTCGTCCGGGGCAGGACGGCTCGACGCCCTCGGCGTCCGGCCGACGATTCGGGACCAGCCAGGAGAGGCCGCATGACCCGCATCTCGCTGAGCGTTAACGGGGTTCAGCACGAGGCCGATGTCGAGCCGCGAACGCTGCTCGCCTATTTCCTTCGTGAACGACTCGGTCTGACCGGCACGCACATCGGGTGCGACACATCCTCTTGCGGTGCGTGCACGGTGCTCTTGAACGGACAGTCGGTGAAGTCATGCACGGCGCTCGCGGTCCAGGCCGACGGTGCGCGGGTGACGACCGTCGAGGGTCTCGCGGAGGACGGCGACTGGCATCCGATTCAGCAGGCCTTCCACGAACATCACGGACTGCAGTGCGGGTTCTGCACACCAGGGATGTTGATGGCCTCGGTCGGAATCCTCTCGGAGAACCCGGACCCGACGGACCAGGAGATCCGACATGCGCTCGAGGGCAACCTGTGCCGGTGCACGGGCTACCAGAACATCGTAAACGCGGTACTCGCGGCGGCCGAAGACATGCGGTCCTCCGCGGCAGCGAGCTGAGGCGATCATGGCGACTGCGGAACGATACGTCGGCGGCGGAGTCCTGCGGAAAGAGGACCCGACGCTTCTGACCGGACAGGGCTCCTTCGTCGAGTCGATCACGCTGCCGGGGATGGTGCACGTGGCCTTCGCGCGCAGTCCCTACGGTGCGGCGAGGATCAATGGGATCGACACAGGGGCGGCGGCGAACGCCCCGGGCGTCCTGGCGGTCTTCACGGGCGAGGATCTGGCGGGCGAATGGGCGGCTGCCCTTCCCATGGCCTGGCCCGTGACCGAGGACATCCGGATCCCCGACCACTGGCCGGTCGCCAGGGACGCGGTCCGCTACGTGGGCGACGCGGTCGCGGTGGTGGTGGCCGAGACCCGCGAGCAGGCCATCGACGCCGTCGACCTGGTCGACGTGGACTACGAAGTGCTTCCCGCGGTCGTCGACATCGAGAGCGCGAGGGCCGACGGGGCTGCGAGGGTTCATGAGCAGTTCGACAGCAACGACTGCTACACCTGGACGCATACGAACGGCGATGTCGACGCGGCCTTCGCGAAAGCGGACGTCGTCATCAAGGAACACTACACGCAGCCGCGCCTGATCCCCAACGCGATCGAGCCGCGCGCGGTGGTGGTCCAGCCCACGCCCGCGGCGGGCGATTTCACGGTCTGGTCGACGACCCAGATCCCTCACATCGCGAAAGTGCTCTTCGCCCTGACAGCCGGCATCCCGGAGGCGAAGCTGCGGGTGATCGCGCCGGACGTCGGGGGCGGGTTCGGCTCGAAGCTCAACATCTACGCCGAAGACGTGACCTGCCTTGTTCTCGCGCGACGGCTCGGAGTACCCACGAGGTGGGTGGCGGGACGCAGCGAGGGGTACGTCGCGACCATCCACGGACGCGATCAGATCCAGGAGATCGAGCTTGCGGCGGATTCCGCCGGGAAGATCCTGGGCTATCGTGCCTCGATCCTCGCCAATATGGGGGCGTACCTGCAGCTGATCACGCCCGGAACGCCGCTGCTCGGCGGCTTCCTCTTCTGCGGGTCCTATGGAGGAGAGGCCTACCACTTCGAATGCACCGGCGTGTTCACGAACACGACCCCGACGGATGCGTACCGGGGAGCCGGGCGACCGGAGGCCACGTACGCGATCGAGCGGGCCATCGACGCCCTGGGTCGCGCGGTGGGTGTCGACCCGGTCGAGATCCGACGACGGAACTTCCTGCCGAAGGGCGAGATGGTCGAGAGCCCCTGTGGTCTCGCGTTCGACACGACCGACTACGAGACCAACCTCGACCACGCGGTCGACCTGCTCGGCTACGAAGCGCTGCGGGCCGAGCAGGCCGAGCGGCGGGCCCGCGGTGCGACCCGGCAGCTGGGGATCGGCTTCTCCACCTACGTAGAGATGTGTGGTCTCGCGCCGTCCCAGGTCCTGGGGTCGCTGAACTACGGGGCCGGTGGGTGGGACGCGGCGACCGTTCGCATACTGCCGACCGGCCAGGCGGAGGTCGTCACAGGCAGCTCGCCGCACGGTCAGGGGCACGTCACATCCTGGTCGCAGATCGCCGCCGATGCCCTCGGGGTGTCGTTCGAGGATGTCATCGTCCTCCATGGCGATACGCAGGTCGCCCCGCACGGGATGAACACCTACGGCAGCCGTAGCCTCGCGGTCGCGGGGGTCGCGGTTCACAACGCTTGCGGCCACGTCGTCGAAAAGGCTCGTCGGCTCGCGGCGCACAGCCTCGAGGTGGCCCCGGAGGACCTCGAGTTCGAAGGCGGGACGTTCACGGTCAAGGGCGTCCCGGAGCGGCAGACGTCGATCCAGGAGGTCGCGTATGCCGCCTGGACCGCGCACAGTCTGCCCGAGGGCGAGGAGCCCGGGCTGACGGCGCATCATGTGTTCGACCCGCCGAACTTCACCTTTCCGTTCGGAACGCACGTGTGCGTCACCGAGATAGACATGGAGACGGGCCAGGTGGAGATCGCTCGTTATCTGGCCGTGGACGACTGCGGCAACGTCGTAAACCCGCAGATCGTCGACGGGCAGGTGCATGGCGGTGTCGCTCAGGGAATCGCGGCGGCCCTCTACGAGGAGGCCCGGTACGCCGAGGACGGGACGCTCGAAACGTCGTCGATGCTCAACTACCTCGTCCCGTCGGCGGCGGAGATGCCGGTGTTCGAGCTCGACCGGACCGTGACGCCGAGCAACTCGAATCCGATGGGGGTGAAGGGCATCGGCGAAGCCGGAACGATCGCGTCCGCCCCCGCGGTGATCAACTCGGTGGTCGACGGGCTCTCACACCTCGGTGTCACCGAAATGACGATGCCGGCGACGCCCGAGCGCGTCTGGCAGACGATCCAGAACGCGAAGGGAGGTGCGGCGTGATTCCGGCACCGTTCGAATACGAGCGCGCCACCTCGGTCGCGCATGCGCTGGAACTGATGGCGCAGGGCGGCGAGGATGCCCGTCTGCTCGCCGGCGGGCACTCCCTGCTCCCGCTGATGCGACTTCGCCTTGCCCGCCCCACGCTACTCGTCGATATCGGGGGGCTGGACGACCTCAAGTACGTTTCGGGCAACGGCGATGCGATCGAGATCGGAGCCCTGACCACGCATCACGAGATCGCCGACTCGCACGAGCTCGGAGAGGCGTGTCCGCTCCTGACGACGACGGCCGCACAGATCGGCGACCCGCAGGTCCGGCACCGCGGGACCATCGGTGGCTCCGTAGCCCACGCGGATCCAGCGTCCGATCTCCCGACGGCGTTGCTGGCCATGGACGCGGAGTTCGTGATCGAGGCGGTGGGCGGGTCGCGGTCGGTCGCCGCGGCCGATTTCTTCGAGGGACCCTTCATGTCGGCGCTCGGCGACGGCGAGATTCTCACCTCGATTCGCGTCCCCGTGTCAGGGGCGAGTGGCGTTTACCGGAAGTTCAATCGCCGCGCACAGGACTGGGCGATCGTGGGCGTTGCCGCTCTGATCGGCACGGATGGCGGCGCGATCTCGAGCGCGGCGATCGGGCTGACCAACATGGGTGGCACGCCGCTACGAGCGGAGGCCGTCGAAGCCTCCCTCGTCGGCGTGAGCGGCGCAGATGAAGTGGCGGCCGCGGCTGCGCAGGTGGCGGACATCGGGATGCCGCCGGGAGATGAACAGGCGAGCGCCGAGTATCGACTGCACCTCGCCAGCGTGCTTATTCGTCGGGCGGTCGGCGACGTCCTGACGTAGTCGCCGCTCCCTGACCGCGGCCGAAGAGGGCGTCCGTCGCCAGCGTCAGGAAATCGCGCTCCGTCACGAGGCCCACGAGCCGGCCGTCATCGACGATCGGCAGTGAAGACACGCCGTGTGATCGCATCGTGAGGATGGCGTCCCCGACGCTCACGTCAGGCCCCGCCGTGATCAGGTCGCGGTGCATCACTTCGGACAGCGGGATGAGCTGGGCCCTCTCGCTGGACCCTCCTTCCTCGCTGGCGGCGAGATACCTGAACAGCGTCGAGCGCGTGATCAACCCCACGAGCCGCTGATCCGTGTCTTCGATCGGCAGGTGCCGGATCTGCTTCCACCCCATCAAGTGGAGCGCGAAGCTCACCGGATCCGTCTCCTGCGCGGTCACGAGATCCCTCTGCATGTGCGACACCAGGGGGCGGTCGAGTCGCTCCTCGATCGACCTCCTCTGCTTCCGAGGCAAATCCCATTCGTGTACCGGACGGTTCTCCGCCTGACGCTCGATCATGGCCTCGGTGAGTTGCGCCCACGGGGCGACCGGATCGCCGCCGATCGCCTCGACCGCGCGGAGCATCCATTCGGAGCCCGTCTGTCTGGATTCCGCTCGGGCCCGGACCACCTCCAGATAGCGCTGGCTGTCGGAGGCGTCGACGCCCGCCAACTCGAGTCCGCGGGCCGCGATCGGCAAGAGCTCCTCGAGGATGAGCTCCCGGGCGCCCCTGTGGCTTCCATCGATCCACTCGATCGGTGCGCTGAGGCCGTGTCGGGCAGCGGCGAAGAAATTCTCACGGACCCGGTCGAAGTCGATCTGTCCCTTCGGGTCGCCGATGGCCTCTTCCAGACCGAACAGGAGCCCGTACCAGAAAGCCGCGTTCGCCACCTGATCCACCGGTGTCGGACCCGCCGGGAGGATTCGGCTCTCGATTCGGAGGTGGGCGGTGTCGCCTGCCACACCGTAGCATGGCCGGAGCCAGCGGTAGACCGTGCCGTTGAACAGCTGAAGCGCCGGGAGCTTCGGGATTCGATCGGGCGGGTCGGCCTCGGTCTCGGCGGACAGCACGGCCCGGAAGCGGGCTACGTCGTCGCGGTAGATGTCGAGCACAGAATTCTCGACCCAGTCGCGCCCGAAGTCCACGCGGGGAGCGGAAAAGCGCTGATCGGACGTGGGTCGCCGCGTATCGATGGACTGCTGGAACAGGGCGATCCGGGTCTCTCGCCACAGACGCCGACCGAACAGGAGCGGCGAGTTGGTCGAGATCGCCAGCACCGGGGCGGTCGCCAGGAGTCCAATGTTGTACACCATCGCGAAACGGGCGGGGTCGACCTGGAGGTGAAGCTGAAAGCTCGTGTTGCAGGCTTCGAGCATGACGGTTTCGTGCTTGAGCGCCAGCTCGTCGACCCCCTTGATGAACACGCTGTACGCGCCGCCCCGGAGCGCCGTCATGGCGTCGTTCAACCGGACGTAGCGGTCGGACGGCGTCATATAGTCGAGGCTCGCATGGCGGGCTTCGAGAGTGGGGAGGATGCCAGCCAGGGCGACGCGTACGTCGAGCTCGGCGGCGGCCTCTCGAACGGAGCTCAGGACCTCAAGGAGCTGGTTCTCCAGTCCGCTCAGCGACGGTCCCGCCAGCTCGGACGGAGTCGAGTTGATCTCGAGATTGAACGCGCCGAGTTCCGGAGTGACGCGAGCGTCTTGGATCCGCTCGAGGATCTGAGGCCCCGACCTGACCGGGCGGAATCTGCGGTCCACGAGAAACATCTCGAGTTCCGCGCCGATCCGGGTGGGTCCTTTCTCTATCCCGTCGGACTCGAGGAGTCCCTTCAGGCGATCGAGGTCCTCGAGCAGTTGGGCCGTAAACGCCCGAAGCTGCTCGGGCGTCGCCGTCGTGTTGACCGTTTGAGTTCCCATAGTTCAGAGTCGGTTGAGGTCCTGTCGTGCGGGGCTAGCGACGGCGATCGACCATCGGGATCACGGCCGCGCCCTCCCAGTCCGGGTCGGCCGCTCCCGTCCAGATGCCCGTCTCGGCATCGTAATGTAGGCCATGGATTCGTCCGAATGCGCCGCGCCGGTTGGCCGGAGCGACCGTCAGCCCGAGCTCGTCGAAGCGCTCGAGGGCGGCGTCCGACCATCCGTCATCCGGGGCCGCCTCGACAGACAGCCCCATGAGCTCTCCGGTCCGGAGGTTCATGTCCGGGTGCACGCGCGGCGCTGCCAGAGCCTCCGGAAGCGTCATGCCATCGTCCACCACACGCGTGACTGCCTGAACGACCGCGGAGATGATCCGGATCCCACCGGCGGCGCCAAGGACGAGCACAGGCTCGCCATCGCGGAGCACCATGAACGGCGTGATGCCCGATCTCGCGCGCTCGCCTGGCTCGCTGATTCCGAGGTAGCCGCCGAGCGTGACGGCGTAGAGGAACCCGAGCCCCGGAGTCGCGACGCGCGACCCCATCCCCGGCCCCAGCGTCTGCGTCAGCGCCACGGCCATCCCGTTCCCGTCCGCCGCGGACAGGTGAGTCGTATGTCCCTGGTCCGAGGGCAGGAGGCCCGGGTCGACCCGGGCCGGAATCTCGCGACCCCCCATGGCGTTCGCCGGGAGCTGGATCCGTCCCGCCTGGCGGGCGGCCCAGTCCTTCGAGGTCGCGCGGACGGCCGCCGTATCGGAGCCCAGCCGCATGTAGTCCTCGAGTGCCAGCGCGATCGACTGACCGATCACGGATGCCCACGCCTCGGCGCCCAGGGCCTCCGGGTCGAAGTTCTCGGCGATCTGGAGCGCCTGGATCGCGACCGATCCTGACGCCGGGATGTCCGACCCGACGATCTCGTATCCGCGATACGTCCCGCGGACGATCCTCGAGTCCTCGGCGTCATAGGCGTCGAGCGCCTCCATGGTGACGAAGCCGCCATTCGCCGCCATGTCGGCCGCGATCTTCTCGGCGATCTCCCCGCGGTAGAAGGCGTCCGCCCCGCCGTGAGCGATCGCCGTGAGCGTCCTCGCCATGTCCCGCTGCACGAGGAGGTCGCCTGCCGTGTACGACGATCCGTCGGCCTTCAGGTAGTACCGACTGGCCCCGGCGGACTCCGCGATCTGGCTTGCCGAGCCGGCCTGACGCCGTGCCTCGCCCGGGAGCACCCGGAACCCGTGCTCCGCATAGTCGATCGCTGGCGCGGCGACGACCTCGAGGGGCAGGGAACCGAACTCGGAATGCAAACGCATGAGCCCGGCAACCGACCCGGGGACGCCCACCGTGGCGTATCCGTACGAGGCGCTGGGCGCGGTCTCCGGATCGTATCCGAGCGGAACGCTCGTCGTGCCGTCGATCCCGTGGATCGAGCCATCGGGCAGCCGAACGAGGATCTGGTTCCGCCCGCCGATGCTGTTCATGCTCGGCTCGACAACCGAGATCGCGAACGCCGCCGCCACGGCCGCGTCGGCGGCGTTGCCTCCGAGCTCGAGCATGCGGGCCCCGGCCGCCGCCGCAAGCGGCTGCGCGGCCACGACGACCCCGTTCTCAGAACGCGCGATCTGCCCCGCGCTCTGGGCAACCGCCGGCAGGGTCGGGATGGAGGCGGCCCAGATGGCGAGTATCGAAGAGGCCAGCCCTCGAAGGAGTCTGGATCCCGCGGGTGTCGAATCGTGCGTCCTCATGCGTCCACTCCGGGTCGCTGGGATAGGTGAGGTTCTGACGGGGAAGCAGTCGACGCCATGGGCGTGACGTGGCTCGAAGGGCCGGCTTCGACGGGGTCGAGATGTCCGAAGCGGTAGCGCCAGCCGAACTCCTCGAGAAGATCCTGGAAACGGGCGATCGGGAACCCCATCACGTTGAAGAAGTCGCCCTCCACCCTCGACACGAGCGCGGCTCCCGCGCCCTGGATGCCATAGGCGCCGGCCTTGTCGAGCGGCTCTCCCGTCGCCACGTAGTCGGCCGCCTCTCCGGGTCGGATGGCACGAAACCGAACGGTCGTCTCCTCCACCGCGCTCGCGATACGTCCAGGGGCTGCCGCCGCGATTCCGCTGAACACGACGTGAGTGTCGCCAGCGAGCCGCTCCACCATCTCCACTGCCTCCTCGGGAGAGCGAGGCTTCCCGAGGATCGTGTCCCGGTGCCACACGACGGTATCGAAGCCGAAGGCGACGGCTCCTTCCTCGGCACCCTCCGAGGCCTTCGCCCGCGCCAGCCGCTCCGCGAGAGCGGGGGCGCTTTCACCCGGGCGCGGACTCTCGTCGACATCCGACACGCGTGTGTCGAACGCCAGTCCGAGCTGCTCCAGCACGGATGCACGACGGGGAGAGCCGGACGCGAGAATCAGTCTTGGAGGAGGGTTCGTCACCAGGGATCCCTAGCCGGTCGTTGGTCGTCTGTCGGCGCTCAGCCAAGGGATGATACGGGTCGCGGCCGTCCGCGCGACAGCGGCGGCGGATCGAATTGCCGATGGGCGGCAGATTGTCCCTGTGGAGCCCCGACCGAGGTTGCCCGTCTTCCGTCAACCGTTTAGTTTAACAAAACAGTTAAACGATATGGACAACGCCTTCGCCGACTCGCCGACCGACGAGAAGCCACCGTGCGGAAGGCGTTTCGGATAGATGCACGGGGTCATGGAAGCACACGCACCGGCCGGTTCCTCGTCCCGCGACGCCGACGGGACGACAGAACCGGGAACGGAACAGCGGATCTTCGACGCCGCGCTCCACGTCTTCTCCAACAAGGGGCAGGACGGGGCGCGAATGCAGGAGATCGCGGATCACGCCAAGATCAATCGGGCCCTCCTCCACTACTACTTCCGGAGCAAGGCACAGCTGTACGAGGCCGTGTTCGCGCACGGGTTCGAGCAGTTCGTCTCGGGTCTGACGCCCAGCCTTCGAGAAGAACGAGGATTCGAGGAGACCCTCGGGACCTTCGTTCGCGGGTACATCGACTACCTCCACGGGCACCAGGAGATGGCGCGCCTGATGCTCAACGAGTGTCTGTGCGGCGGTCCCGTGCTGACCTCGTATCTCGAACGGGCGAAGGAGAACCCGGAGGGCTTCCCCGCTCTCGTGATGGAGGACCGGATCAGAGCCGCCGTCGCCGCCGGCGAGGTCCGCCCTATCGACTCTGAGCAGACCATGCTGACCATCGTCTCGGCATGCATCTTCCCGTTTGTGGCGCTTCCGACCGTGCGGATCTTCCACCCCGAGGTCGAGGACGACTTCGACGCATTCGTGGAGGAGCGAAAGCGGCACGTCGTCGATCTGCTGCTTCGAGGCCTCCGGCCCGACGACACCGGGGCTGCTCCGTGACGCCGGAAGCTCGGCGCCGCCGGGTCCTTCGGCCCGTCCTGGCCTCGGGGCTGGTCATCGGTGTCGCCGCGTGCTCGTTCGCGCCGGCTCCCGAGACCCCGGCGACAGTCGCGGAGCTTCCGCCCGACTACTCCTTCGATGCGCCGGCAGGCGAATACGAGCCGCTCGAGTGGTGGGAGGCGTTCGAAGATCCGGTCCTGGACGAGCTGGTCGATACCGCGTTGACGGCGAACCTCGACCTCTACGAGGCCGCCGGTCGTCTCGAGGAGTTGAGGAACCGCTACCGGATCGCGCGATCGGCGCTCTTCCCGTCGCTGTCCCTGAACGCCGACGCGACGAGATCCAGCACGCCGTCCAACACCGGACTCGGCGGTCAGATCGGTGGGGAGGACGCGGCGCCCGGGGACTCGACCGGGGGCCTGCCCCCCGGCGTCTCCTTCGAGTTTCCGGACCGGTTCGAGTTCACGACGTACTCCGCCTCTCTCGGCTTCTCCTATGAGTTCGACTTCTGGGGCAGGGTGAGAAACGAGACGGGAGCGGCTTCACGCGACTTCATGGCGTCACGGGCGGACTTCGAAACGGTGCGACTCGGGGTCATCGCCTCCACCGTCTCGACGTACTTCGAGATCGTATCGCTCCGCGAACAGGTTCGTCTGCTCGAGGAGAACGTCGACATCCTCGGCGAGCGCTCCGAGCTGACCGATGCGAGGTATCAGCGCGGTCTCACGGGCTCGTTCGAGCTCTACACGATCAGACAGCTGTATCGCACGGCTCAGGCGGATCTTCCGGTGGTTCGGACGCAACTGGATGACGCCGAGGGTCGCCTCGCCGTCATCCTCGGCCGGTACGCCGGGCGGATCGACGACCTGCTCCCACCGGCCCTCGCGCCGGCGGTCGGCACGACGCCGGTGGCGCCGGGGCTCCCGGTCCGTCTACTCGAGGGCCGTCCGGACGTGATCGCCGCTCAGGAACGAGTCGAATCGGCGCGACTGCGGGTGGGGGCCCGCCGCGCCGAGCAGCTCCCGACGATCAGCCTGAACGGGAACGTCGGCTTCCAGTCGAGTGAGCCGGCGGACCTGTTCCGGGCGGACCAGTGGTTCGTCAACCTGATCGGTGGCCTCGTTGCCCCGATATTCCAGGGCGGCCGCATCCGCGCCAACATCGGCGTTGCGGAAGCCCAGTACGACCAGTTCCTGGCGGCGTATGTGCGCACCGTGCTCACGGCGTATCAGGAGGTCCGGACGAGCCTGTCGGCGTTCGAAAACTCGCTCGAGCGCTACGCACGCACTCTGGATCAGATCGCGGACGCCGAGGCTTCACTCAACACGCAGCTCCAGCGTTTCCAGGGCGGCGTCGGCGATTACGTCTCGTATCTCGACGCCCGGGTCAATCTGATCAGCGCGAGACGGACGTTCGTGGAGGTGGAGCGAGGCCTCGCGGAGTCGAGGCTCGCCGTCCACCGATCGCTCGGCGGGGCCTGGACGGCACCCGAGACGGAAACTGAAACGGCGGCCGACGAGCCGCAGCGAATGGATGCGGACAGCCCCGACGCGGGCTCCGGAGATCGATAGATGGAAACGGTCGAGAACAGCGAAACGACGGGACCCGAACGGGCCCCGAGGAGAACTGGCCGCGGCTTTGGTCGGCTGGCACCCTGGCAGCAGGGGCTGCTGGTCCTGGCGGCGGGTATCGGAGGATTCTCCCTGCTCGTGGGCCTCCGCGGCGATCCGGAGGAGGTCGAGCCTCCCCGCCTCGTGCCGACCGTCACCACGGCGGCGACCAGAGTCGAGAGCGGTGCCATCCGGGTCCGCGGGAGCGGCACTGTTCGCCCGAGCGCCGAAGTGACGATCGCCGCCGAGGTCGGGGGACGGGTCACGTGGGTTTCGCCGGCGTTCGTGAGCGGTGGCCGCTTCTCGGTGGGCGATCCACTGTTTCGGCTCGATCCGGCCGATTACGAGAAC
>JAOTZH010000259.1 GCA_029861425.1 Gemmatimonadota bacterium | reverse complement strand
AGCGTCCCGGATGGCCTCGAGACCGACTCTCAACGCCCGGCGCTCGACCTCGACCACGTCCGGTCCCTCCGGGGCCGGGAACCAAGGGTCATTCTCCACGTCCCGGGATTCGTCTCCGAGGAAGCGCTCCGCGCGCTCGAGGAGAGGCACGGCGGTCGCCTCGCGGTGCTCACGCGTGAGCCGGTCGGACAGGGTGACCCTCACCAGTACCTCATCGCGGAGGCCGACGAACGGCGATCGGAGAAAGGCGAAGGCCGCCAGATCGTCGAACGGGTTCTGGATGACCCGCAGCGCCGTGACGAGATCCAGGATCTCCTGCTGGTCGGCGAGCCCGCTGGTCGTGGCGTTGTAGAAGGGGACGCCATAGGAACGGAGTCCGGCCTCCACGACAGCGAGGTTGTCCTGACGCCGAGCGAGAATCGCGATGTCCGAGGCTCGACAGATACGAAGGGCGCCCGTTTCGGGGTCGACGACGCTGGCCTTTCCGATCAATTCGTGTAGCCGACCGGCTACCCGGGTGGCCTCTTCCGCGCGCTGCTCCCCGGCTCGCGTCTCGTCTACAGCGATCCATTCGAGGGCCGCGGCCGACGTGGCGGGGCGTGCCCCCCGGAGCTCCTGATAGGAGACGGTCGATTCGGGCGCCGTCTCTTGGAGCCGGCTGGCGGTCTCGCCCAGCGCGGTCTCGGCCACTCGGTTCACGTAGTCGACGAGGCGCGGCTCGCAGCGGAAGTTCCAGGACAGCTCCAGCACTCTCCCGTCACGCTCGAACCGGGTCCGTGCAGCGTTCCATACATCGATGTCCGCACCGCGGAAACGATAGATGCTCTGCTTCGGGTCGCCCACGAGGACCACCGCCGGACGGTTCGCCGCGGCGTCCTCCGTCTCGTCCGTCCCGTCAATGATCGCCTGCGCGATATCCCATTGCGCGCGATCGGTATCCTGGAACTCGTCGATGATGAAGAGGCGATAACGACGCCGAACGGCTGCGAGCGCACTGCGGGTGGCGGGTCGGGTCAGCAATCGCCGCGCGTCGAGGATCAGGCTGTCGAAGTCGCGTGCGTTCTCGCGCTCGAGCCAGTTGAGCCAGTGGTGGACGCTCGACCGTCCGAGCCGATATAGGGTGTCGGAAAGCTCCAGTGACGCATGGTCGCGCTGCACCTCCGCCGGGTCCGTGGCCCAGGCGCCCGCGAACTTCGCCCGCTCGCGCAGCCCGTCGATATCGAGGCGTCTCGGGTATCTCGATCCCTCCGCCTCCAGGCTCCAGTTGTCGAATTCACGGGCCCGCCAGCGCAGGTCGCGCATCACGTCGCGAATCCGGAAAATCGCTCCCGGCGCCACCTTCCATCCGATCAGTCCGTACCTCTTGGTGAGCTCGACCGCCCCCGGGTCGCGCTCCCGGAGCGCCGTCGCGAGCACCCCGCGCACGACCTCGGTCTGCTGGATCTCGACCTCCCGCTGATCCACGATCCTGAACGTCGGGTCGATGTCCAGCCGAAGCGCGTGTTCGCGCAGGAGATCCGCTGCGAACCCGTGAATCGTGCCGACGGTGGCGCGGTCCAGTTCGCGCCGAAACGCGGCGCCGCCCGGCAACGCCTCCAGCGAGTTGCGCAGCTTGTCCTGCAGGTCATGCGCGGCCTTCTCGGTGAACGTGATCGCCGCGATCTGGTCCAGTCGGCAAGGAGAAGGGCATGGCGCGATGGGCTCGGACGACTCCCGCTGGCGACCGATGTCGAGACCTAGCGACCACAGGATCTTTCCGACGATCGTGGTCGTCTTGCCGGTCCCGGCCGAGGCCGCGAGGAGCACATCCCGATGGCTCGTGAGCGCGTCCACCTGTTCCGCCGTCCACCGAACGTCCACGGTCAACCGTCCCCGGTCGGGGGATCGCCGGCGGTCCCGCCGGGAAGCGGCATGGGAGCCAGCGCGTCGAAGCGGGTCCCGGACTCGATCCGCGCGTCCGTGCGGGCCAGATCGCGCCCCGGCTGCCAGGGCGAAAGGTCGGACGAGCGAGCCTGAACCGCTTCGAAGAGCCCAGCCCGGACCCGACGCGCGATCTCGCGTGCGAGGATCAATGCCGGTTCCACGTCCGCGGCCGTCCGCCTGGCGCGGTCCGCGGGGGACCGGATCGTCCGATAGCTGGCTGTCGCGGCGGCTCCGACACCCGCGGCTTCGACCGCCCCCATGTAGAGAGGCGCCTGGAGCGCCGCGCCGTCTTCGAACGCTGCCTTGCTCGGCCCGCCACTCCCGCTCTTATAATCGATGATCCTGTGCGGAGCGCCCTCATCCCCCATCCTGTCGACCCGGTCGATCCGTCCGCCGAGGAGGAGTGGAAGCTCGGGGTCGGTGCGCCCCGGCCCCGAGAGATCGAGCGGACCGCGCTCGGAGCCGCGGCCGAACACGAACTCGACCTCGACCGGCGTTCCCGACGCAGGCTTCGTGAACTCCCATTCCACGAATCGCACGAGTCTGTCACGCAATTCGTCGCGGGTCGCGGCCCAGACGTAGGGGACTCCGACCCACTCGCTGCCGCTCTTCTCGTACCTGGCGCACCGGTCGTCGAAGGCGGCTCCCAGCGCGGCCCGGGCTTCCTCATCGAACGCCTCGCTCGGCCTTCCGAGCCGTCCTCGATAGAAGTCCTCGAGGATCCGGTGGACCAGCCCGCCGACCGTGAGCCGACTCGCCTCGTCCTCGGCGGTCTCGATCTCGCGCAGCCCGAGCACGCGCTCGAGGAGGAAATCGAAGGGGCGCTTCCCGTATTGCTCGAGTTGAGACGCGGACCACACGTGAGCCGGCGAGAACCGCTCCCGGAGGTAGGAGAGAAGAAGCGGATCCCGGATCTCACCGTTCCACGGCGTGGGTCGCTGCGACAGTGGCCGCTGGTTTCCGAACACCGCGGCCGCATCGAGCGAACCGGAGGAACCATCGAATCGGACGGCCGCCTCGCTGAGGGCCTCGGTGGCCTGCCGAAGGGCTGCTTCGTCGAGCCCTCCTGTCCTGCACTCCTCGGCGTATGCCCGCAGAGTGGCCGCGCGCAGCGCGTCCGGATCGGGGGTCGAGAACGGAGATCGCTTGGCGCTCCGGCGCACGCGCACGAATCGGAGTGCCTCGGCTTCGAGCAGTTGGGCCGGGGTGACGAGCGACTCGGGATCGGTCCGCTTGTCGGGCAACGAGCGTCGTGTCCGTGCCAGCTCGGCCGAGCGGTCGTGCGACGGGACGAACAGAGATGCCAGCCGCGGGATCCCGCTGGGGTCGGCGGTTCGGTAGCTGATGAGGACGTCGCGCGCGCCGACCGAGGCCAGCCAGAGGCGCCGTTCCCGCTCGAAGGCGAGGTTTCGAGTGCCGATCGGCAGGCCTCGTTCCGCGAGCGCCTCGCGCTCGGCCTCCGTCAGGAGACCGCCGGTCGGACGCGGGGGGAAGACGCCCTCGTTCGCATGAATCACGAATGCATGCTCGAACGGCGTGAGGCTCGCCTCGTGCGCCTCTAGCACCTGCACCCCGC
The DNA here is from genome assembly GCA_029861425.1 of Gemmatimonadota bacterium. Taxonomy (GTDB): domain Bacteria; phylum Gemmatimonadota; class Gemmatimonadetes; order Palauibacterales; family Palauibacteraceae; genus Palauibacter. Next base: position 90 of record JAOTZH010000259.1, on the reverse strand, counting down.
GGTGCGACGGGCTCGAGGTCGCGATCTCGTTGCTCTCCAGCAATCGCCGGAGCCGTCCGTACCATTCGCCGACATCGATAGGGCGCGGCG
>JAOTZH010000108.1 GCA_029861425.1 Gemmatimonadota bacterium | reverse complement strand
TGACACTCCATCGGCGTTCGCGAGGCGTGCGGAGATCTCGCGATAGCGACGCAGCTCCCGATGGTTCTCGGGCGACGTGACGATGGCCATCAGCTGATCGCGTCCCTCGGCGGTCTTGCCGATCGATCGCAGCGTCATGCGGTCCGACTCGACGGCCAGCGCTCGCCAGTAGTCGGTCAGCTGCGAGTAGTTCGGCAGCTCGTAGTCCGCGCCGATCTCGTGACCGAAGAACTCCTCCGGCGTCGTGAGGTCCTGCCCCGCGGTCGGCTCGACCGCCAGCGACAGCAGGAGAACGCCCAGGGCAACCGCGAAACCGCCTCGGGTCGTCCCGTGCGAACGGCCCTCGAGGACCGACGAAATCATCCCTGACATCCCGTGCTCCTTCTTGTGAATGAACCGCGGCCGGATCGAAACGAAGCCGATCCGGCCGCGTACGTGCTCAGTCGCGTCGAGATCGGGCCGTGCCCAGTGCCCGATCGCGTCCAACCTACCGACCGCGGGGCGGAACCGGCACCTCGATCGGCTCACCGAGATCCGGGCGGAGTCCGGCCGCGGCGACCATGTCGTGCAGCGCGGGCATCCGATCCGTGATCAGCTCGTTCACCCGCTCGATCACGCCCGGAATCGCGTCCCAGCCGCGCTCGATCTGGAAGAGAGCGTCAGCCGTCGGCGCGCTGTGGTAGCGCTCGATTCCCCCGCGCGCACCCGCACCACGCCTGGCGTCGCCCAAATCGTCGTTGATCGCGTCCAGCTCCTCGTCGATCGCGTCCACGGCGTCGCCCAGCGTCTCCGGGGCGTCCTCGTGCCCGCGGATCTGAGAACGCACTGCGGTCAGCTGCTCGCGGACCTTCCCGATCGCCTGCGAGACGTCGTTGACCGGCCCCGCCAGCGTGTAGGCGCTATGCATGGCCTCCTGACGGGCCATGAGATCGGCCCGGCTGATCTCGACGCGCGGGTCGAGCCGTACCTCCACGTCGGTCGACATGGATTCGCCGCCCGCGTCCAGCGTGATGGTGTACGTGCCCGGGAGTACCCGCGGCCCCTGAGCACCACCGCCGAAGAAGAACCCGCCACCACCGAACCCGCCGCCACCGCCCTGCTGCTCGTACGCGGGCTCGATGCGAAGATCCCAGACGACCTCATGGAGCCCCACGGTACCGCCGCCATCCAGCTCACGGACCACCGCGCCGTCGGCATTCGTGATCGTGATCGCGGCCTTGCCGCCGTTCGCCGCCCCACGGTCGAGCCGTGCGTTCCGGCGGGGCGTGACATTCTGACCGTTGGCGCTCGGCCCCGAGCCGGTGGGTGGCTGGTTCATCTCGTCGCCCTCCTCGGTCGCCACCATCTCATCGCCGACCAGCTCAGTGCCCAGCCAGTAACGAATCCGCGCTCCAGCCGCCGGGTTCGGCGCGACCCACACGCCCGGTGTCCAGCCCTGCGGGGTCCACGCGTTGAAGGACACGGCGTCCTGCATCGGGAACAGATGCGCGTTCGACGCCAGTACCGCCTGGCTCATGTGCTCGAGCGGGGTGATGTCGTCCATGATCCAGACTCCGCGACCGTGGGTGCCGATCACGAGATCGTTTTCGCGCGCCTGGATCTTGATGTCGTCGACGGGCACCGTCGGCAAGTTGCGCCGGAGCTCATTCCACGTGTCGCCGCTGTCGATCGAGAAATAGATACCGATCTCGTTGCCGGCGAAGAGCAGGTTCGACGCCCGCGGGTGCTGCGCGAGCGCGTTCATCGACCAGCCGTCCGGAAGCCCGCTCGTGATGAGCCGCCAGTTCTGGCCGAAGTCGTTCGACACGTAGACGTACGCGCCGAAGTCGTCGTTGCGGTGGTTGTCACCGGCCGCCCAGACCGTGCCAGCGTCCGCATGCGACGAGACGATCCGCGTGATGTACGCCTGATCCGGTAGGCCCGGCATATTCGTCGCGACGTTGGTCCAGGTGTCTCCGCCGTCACGGGTGACGTGCAGGTTCCCGTCGTCGCTGCCGGCGTAGAGGACGCTCGCGTCGAGTGGCGATTCCGCGAGCGCGGTGAGGTTCCCGAAAGTCGACGTCCCGTCGTTTCGGGACATCATCCCCTCCGACCCCTTCACGCCCATGATGAAGAGCTCATCGCGGTCGATGTTCTTCGTCAGGTCGCCGCTGATGGCTTCCCAGTTCTGCCCCATGTCCGTCGTCCGGAAGAGAACGTTGCCACCGTGATACACGGTGTTCTCGTCATGGGCCGAGAGGAGAATCGGCGAGTCCCAGTTGAACCGGAACGAAGGCATCTCCTCGTCGCCCTCGTCGTTCACGACCGGGCGGCCGATGGGGCGCATTCGAAGCTGCTCATGCGTCACCAGGTTCACCCGCATGATGTTTCCGCCCTGTGACTCGGCGAAGACGACGGGGTCCGTCGGGTGCATGACGGTGAAGAAGCCGTCGCCGCCCCCGATGTTGTACCAGTCGCGAGTCCGGATCCCCTGGTTCGACCAGGTGTCCGAAGGGGCGCACCACGACCCGTTGTCCTGGAGCCCGCCGCACACGTGGTAGGGCTCACGGTTGTCGACGCCGATCTCGTAGAACTGCGCCAGCGGCAGGTTCATCAACTGCCGCCAGTTGTCCGAGCGGTCCCAGCTGATCGACACGCCGCCGTCGCCGGCGAGGATCAGGTGATCGGAATTCTCCGGGTTGATCCAGAGCGCGTGGTGGTCCGAGTGAACACCGGCCGCCGCGTCGGACGTGAAGTTCCGGCCGCCGTCCGACGAGCGGTACAGGTTCGCGCCGCCGAGGTATATCCGCTCGGAATCCGTCGGATCGACCCGGATCTGACTGTAGTACATGGGACGGTTGTTCGTCGTGCTGATCTGCTCCCAGGTCTCTCCGCGGTCCATCGAGCGGTACACCCCGTTCTTCGAATCCGCTCCCGCGCCGCCGCCGAATCCCTGGCCGGGAACGCGCTTGTCACCCTCGACGATCGCGAAGACCATGTTCGAGTCGCCGCGGTAGATGTCGAGACCGATCCGGCCCATGTCGCCTTCCGGAAGACCCTCGGTCACCTCGGTCCAGCTGTCTCCCCCGTCCAGCGTCCGATAGATCCCGCTTCCCGGGCCGCCGCCGTTGAACCCGCCGAGCGTCCGCTGCCGCTGATACATGGCGGCGAACAGCGTCATCGGATCGTTCGGGTCCATCGCGAGGTCGATCGTCCCGGTGTGCTCGTCGATGTAGAGCACGTGGTCCCACGTCGCCCCGCCGTCCGTCGTGCGGTAGACGCCCCGTTCGGCGTTCGCTCCCCACAGGTGGCCGACCGCGGCCACGTACGCCACGTCGGGGTCCCTGGGGTGCACCTGAATCCGCGAGATGTGGTGCGTATTCTCGAGCCCGAGGTGCGCCCAGGTCCGGCCCGCGTCGGTCGAGCGGAAGACGCCCATGCCCCACGGCGAGCTCTGACGGTTCTGCGGCTCACCGCTCCCGACCCACACCACGTTGGGATTCGACGGAGCGACGGTGATGTCGCCCACCGAGGCCGTCGGCTGGTCGTCGAAGATCGGCTCGAACGTCGTGCCGCCGTTGATCGTCTTCCACACGCCACCGGTGGCCGTCCCGACGTAGAAGGTCGACGGATTCGACTCGACGACGGCGAGGTCGGCGACGCGCCCCCCCATGATCGTCGGTCCGATCTGCCGCCACTCCAGGGCCGCCGTCGCTTGTTCCATCTGCGAAGCCTGAGCGAGGACCGCGCTGGGGAAGAACATCGTGACGAGTGTCAGAACTGCTACCGCGGCGACGAGCAGGCTCGGCCGCGAATTCGCGTGGGACCGCATGGGATTACCTCATGACAGGGGTTCCGAACGGGGGAGGACGCCGGGCTCGACAGGGCTTCAGAACACCGACCACCCCACCCGACCAACCGCACAATAGGGAAACAGAAGGATGTCTGAAATCGCTTAACGGGACAGGGCCTTCGCGACGAGGCTGGTTCCTGCGTACGCTCTTGAACCACGAATCGCGATTTGACGGGAGGTTGATTGGCCTCGAGCGAGGAGACCCGGGGGGCTGGCTTTCGGAAGGAGCTGAGCCGGTTCGACGCGACGATGGTCGTGGTCGGCGGGATCATCGGCGCCGGCATCTTCATCAATCCCTATATCGTCGCTCAGCGTCTGGATTCGGTCACCCTCGTCCTCGGCGCGTGGCTGGCCGGCGGGATGATAGCCGTCGCCGGCGCGTTCACGTTCGCGGAGCTCGGGACGCTGTTTCCACAAGCCGGCGGACATTACGCCTACCTCCGCCGGGCGTACCACCCGATCGCGGGGTTCCTCTACGGCTGGGGGCTGCTCCTCATGATCGAGGGCGGCGCGATCGCAGCCGTAGCCATCACGTTCGCCGAGTATTTCCTGCGAGCTCTCGGTCGCGCCACGACGGGAGGCACGTCGCTCGCGGTCTTCGCCGTCGCGATCGTGGCTCTCGTGAACTACCTCGGCGTGAAACCGGGAAGCCGCGTGCTCAACGCGTTCGTGATGCTCAAGATCTTCGCGATCGCGGCGCTCGTCGTCGCGGGTCTGATCGTCGCACCTCCGGCCGGAACAGAGTCCGTCGGCGTCACGGGTGCCGCGAGCGGCGGCGCGTCCGGGATCGCCGCGCTCGGCCCGTTCGGTCTGCTGGTGGCGTTCGGCGGCGCGTTGATCCCAATCATGTTCACGTACGGGGGTTGGCAGAACGCCAACTACGTTGCCGAAGAGATGAAGGACGCCCGGCGCGATCTCCCCCGAAGCCTGATCATCGGGACGCTGATCGTCGTCGTGGTGTACGGCTTCATCAACTTCGTGTATCTCCGCACGCTCGGGCACGGCGGGCTCGCGAGCACCCTCACCCCCGCATCCGACACGGCACGGATCGTCTTCGGACCCGCCGGCGACCGGATCATCGCTGGGGCAATCGCGGTCTCCACGTTCGGCTTCCTGAACCTCACCATGCTGGCCCCCACCCGTGTGTACTACGCGATGGCCCGTGACGGGGTGTTCATGGAGAGCGTCGCGCGAATACACCCGCGCTTCGGCACGCCCTCGCTCGCCATCGTGATCCAGAGCGTGTGGGCCATCGCGCTCGTCCTGACCGGGACCTATGCGCAGCTCGTCGACTACGTGGTCTTCGCCGACTGGATCTTCTTCGGGCTCGCCGGCCTGAGCCTGTTCATCTTCCGGAGACGGTTCCCGGTCGACGAGCGCGACGCCGGTGTGTTCCGCACCCCGGGCTACCCGTTCGTCCCCGGCCTCTTCGTGCTGGTCGCCCTGCTCATCATCGCGAGCGTGCTGTGGACGAACCCGAGGGGGTCGTCCATTGGACTCGGGATCCTGGTCCTCGGCGTGCCCGCCTACCTCTTCTGGCAGCGCAGATCGACGGAGACCGAGCGGCGGGGGGGGCATGGAATGAAGCGGGAAATCGTACGGGCGCCCTACATGCATTGGGCGAAGCATCACCCCCACGCGACCCACGACCTCATGGGCAGCAACCTCCTGCCAGTCCCCCTCGAGGAGCTTCCGGGCGCCCGGCAAGCCGTACGGCTCTCGGGCCCGAACGACGATGGCTATGCGCCGCTCGTCGAGGCGATCGCCGCTCGGTACGGCGTGACTCCCGATCGAGTCTGCACGGCGCCCGGCACGTCCGGGGCCAACTTCATCGCGATGGCCGCCATCCTCCGGCCGGGCGACGAGGTGCTGATCGAATCGCCGGCGTACGACCCGTTTCTCGGGATCGCGGACATGCTCGGGGCGCGCGTGAGGCGGTTCGAGCGCCGGTTCGAGAATCGGTTCGTTCCGGACCCCGCCGATGTCGCGGCCGCCGTGACGGACCAGACGCGGCTCGTCGTTCTCAGCAACCTCCACAATCCGACGGGGGCGCTCACCCCGGAGCCGGTCCTCGCCGACATCGGGGAGCACGCGGCGGCGGTCGGCGCCCGCGTGCTCGTCGATGAGGTGTACCGCGAGACCGCGTTCGAGGAGGACACCCGCCCGGCGGTCTGTATTTCGAGCACCTTCGTCTCGACCAATAGTCTGACGAAAGCCTGGGGTCTCTCGGGACTCCGGTGCGGCTGGGCCCTCGGCGAGGCGGACGTCGCGGAGATGATGCGGCGGGCGCGGGACGCGGTGGATGCCGTCGGGTCTTTCCCATCGGACGCGATCGCGGTCGTCGCGTTCGATGAGATGGACAGGCTGGAGGAGAGATCGAGACGCATCCTGCTCCGGAATTCGCGAGCGTTGGCGGAAGTGCTCGAGGACGCGGCTCGGGACGAGATCGTCGAGTGGGTGCGACCTCCGGCCGGCGCATCGATCGCTTTCCCGCGACTCGTGGGCACGGATGACGCCGCGCGCTTCGTCAAATGGGTGCTCGACGAGTATGGGATCGGTGTGGTGCCCGGCCGCTTCTTTGGCCGACCGAACCACGTCAGGGTGGCGGTCGGCGGGGATCCCGCCGCGGTCGGTCCAGCCCTCGACCGGCTCTCCGACGCACTTCGAGCCTGGAGCGAGCGTGCCTGAAGAGATTCGACTCGAACGCATGACGTCCCCGGAAGTCGCGAGCGCGATCGACGACGGGTGGACGACCGTCATCGTGGCGGCGGGTGCGGTGGAACAGCACGGGCCCCACCTGCCGATGTTCATGGACGCCGAGCACGGTGACCGGCTCGGCCCGGAGATCGCTCGACGTCTGGAGAGCGCGCTCGTGGCGCCGACGATCCGCGTTGGGTGCTCGGAGCATCACATGGCGTTTCGGGGGACCGTGAGCCTCGAGCAAGACACTTTCCTGGCAGTCTGTCGGGACTACTGCGCGAGCCTTTCGAGACACGGCTTTCAGCAGATCTGCTTCATCCCGACTCACGGCGGGAACTTCAAGCCGTTGCAGGAGGGGATGCCGGCGCTCAACGAAGCTGCGGGGGAGCGGTGTTCTGTTCTCGCGTACACAGATCTGATGGAGGTGATCGCCACGTGGCGTGCGGTCGCCGAAAACGCGACCGGGCTGGGGGACAGGGTCGGCGGTCACGCCGACATCGCGGAGACCGCCGTCATGCTCGCGATGCACCCGACGCTGGTTCGCGAGGATCTGGCGACGGCGGGGGTCCTGCCGGACCCGGATCCGGTGGCCAGCGCGGCGCTGGTCGAGAGGATCATCGCCGATGGGTTCGCGAGCGTGACGCCGAACGGGATTCTGGGCGACGCGAGGGGTGCCACGGCGGCTCTCGGCGAAGCGCTGATCGACTCGCTGGCCGACGTCATGGCGAAGCGACTGAGAGAACAGGCACAGGAGCTGTTGTGATCGACAAGCGAAGATTCGGAATCGAGCGGTGTCTGCTGGCGGCGACGTGCGCGCTCCTTCTCGTCCCGACGACCGGGGACGCGCAAACACGCCGCGGGCCTCCGGGTGGACCGCCCCCGCCCGATACCCTCCCGGATCTGACCGTCGAGGCGTACGAGCCGCGGTCGACCCTCGTCGTGCCGGGCGAGGAGGTCGTGCGCGCCCGGTTCCCGTTCGTCGACGTCCACCTGCACATCAACGCCGGCATGGAGCCCGAGCGCCTCGACCAGATGGTCGCGGACATGGACGCCATCAACCTCTCGGTCGGAGTCAACCTGAGCGGGGGTACGGGCGAGCGTCTCGCCGACCAGGTCCGGATCTTCAACGAGCGCTATCCGGGGCGGTTCGTCGTCTTCGCGAACGTGGATTTCAGCGACATCGATGATCCGGAGTTCGGCGCGATCGCGGCCGAGCGGCTGCGCATCGATGTCGAAAACGGCGCCGTGGGTCTGAAGATCTTCAAGAGCCTCGGGATGTGGATCACGGACGCGTCCGGCGAGCGAGTGCGCACCGACGACGCGCGCCTCGCGCCCATCTGGGACATGGCCGGCGAGCTCGGCATCCCCGTCCTCATCCACACGGCCGACCCGGCCGAGTTCTGGGCTCCGATGGACGAGACCAACGAACGCTGGCTCGAGCTCAAGCTGCGGCAGCGCCGGAAGCAGGAGGGTCCTCCTTCCTGGGAAGAGCTGATCGGCGAGCAGCACCAGATGTTCCGGAACCACCCGAACACGACGTTCATCGCGGCCCACATGGGGTGGCTGGGGAACGATCTCGGACGGCTCGGGCAGCTGCTGGACGAGATCCCGAACATGAACGTGGGGCTGGGGGCGGTGATCTACGAACCGGGCCGTCAGCCGAAGTTCGCCCGCGAATTCTTCACCGAGTATCAGGACCGCGTCTTCATGGGGAAGGACTCCTGGGCACCCGATGAGTATCCGACCTATTTCCGCGTCCTGGAGAGCGGCGACGAGTACTTCCCCTACTACCGCAAATACCACGCGTTCTGGCGCATGTACGGTCTCGACCTCGCCGACGAGGTCCTGCGGAAGGTCTACTACGAGAACGCGCTCAGGGTGATCCCCGGAATCGACGCCTCGCGGTTCCCCGGTTAGCCGGCCGTCATTGCGCCCGGCGTCCACCGGACGAGGAACCAGTTCGCCACCAGGATCGCCAGGAACACGATCGCCACCACGACGTGCACGCGCCGTGACCGGGCCGAGAGCCCGACCAGCGCGGTCCCGAGCGCCAGGCTCTGATTGATCCGAGCGGGGTGCACGAAGGGCTGGCCGGACATGACCATCGCCAACCCGCCAGTCCAGGCCAGCAACAGCGCGACCAGTATGAGAAACGGCCTGCGGGACCGCTCGAAGTGGGCTCGCCAGTCGATGTCGTCCGGGACCGGGTGTGGACTCAACACGTTCGTGCAGAAGAACAGGATCGCGGGACCCATGACGAAGTAGACGAACTTGCCCGCGTTCCACGCCTCGGTTGGCAGCGCTTCCAGGTCCCAAAACGCCCACCAGAGCTGTAGGTGGGTGACCACGAGCGCCAGGACCCACGTCCCGTGCACGAGATCCCAGCGCCGCGATCGAACGATCGCCGAGGCGCCGATCATGAGCTGCGCGAACCCGAGGCCGAGCAGGATCGCACCGATCACCATGATGTACTCGAAGAAGGACATGGTCCCGACGGTATTCTGGCGCTGGGACTCCCGCCACCCGTCCGTGATACCGTATCGCGGGCCTCACGACACGGTGCGATACCTAGCCAACCCAGTGAAATGAACCGAGGTTCAAGCAACGAAAAGCTCGACCACCCCGGAACGGGACTTGGCCACTTGTCCGGGCTGCGCGTTCATAACACCGTGTAGCCGGATACCTCGTGCCCCTCTCGTTGGAGGCTGTGATGCTATCGACGACACTCTGGCGCCGTTCGCGCGTCGCGTTTCTCGCGCTCGTCGGGGCCGGGGGCCTGCTCGCTCCGGATCGGCTTGCTGCGCAGGATGAGTACGACCCCTACGTGCTGTACGGTGACGTCCCCAACCGATTCGAATTCACCGGTGGGGCGCTCTTCGGGTCGCATTCGACGACCGCCCGGCTCGACTCGGAGACGCTCGGTGTCGGAACCGAGATCCGGTTCGAGGACCTCCTGGGATTCGACTCGAACACGCAGAACATGCGGCTTGACGGTCAAATCCGACTCGGGAAGCGGCACCGCATAAAGGTCGGTTACATCTCGCTCAGTCGGAACTCGTCGCTCGTCATTGACGAGGAGATCCAGTGGGGCGATGAGACATTCGTTATCGATACCGAGCTTACGTCGGAGCTGAACCTGAGTCTCGTGCCGGTCAACTGGCGGTTCGCGGTGTTTCGCAACCAGCGCGTGGACGTCGGCCTCTCGCTTGGGTTCTTCACCATGTTCTCGAAGGCTGGCATCGCTTCCGAGGGGGAGGGCACGGAGGAAAGCTCGATCAACCTCCCTCTCCCGGTGTTTGGCGCCGACTTGGAATGGGCGATCGCTCGAAAGCTCATCCTCAATGGAGGGGTCGAGTATTTCGGCATCACGATCTCCGGGATCACCGGGAGTTGGTCGGAGTTCCGGGGCGGGATCGAGTACTACTTCCTCAGAAATCTCGCGGTCGGGGCCGGGTACCGGAGCGTCAATCTCAAGGTCGATGCGACTGGGAACCTCGACGACACGGACCTCGACGCGAACCTCTTCTTCGACTACGGCTTCAAGGGACCGCAGGTGTACCTGACCCTGTCGTTCTAGCCGGGAAATCCTTTCGCGGCCAGCGCGTTTCCGATGATCCTCGCGGACGCGCGGGCCGCGACTGTGAACGACATGAACGGTCCGAAGTCGCGCACGGCGGGCATGCTCGTGATGTAGAGCCCGGGCGCGGAGGTTTGGAACGACTCGTCGAGGTGCGGAATCCCTTCCTCGGCCTCGATCTCCCGCAACAGAGCGTCCGTGAGGTACGGCAGCCGTCGGATGTCTGGGCGGTATCCGGTGGCCAGGATCACCCGATCTGCCTGCAGGACCGTACCGTCGTCCAGACGACAAGCGATCTCACGCTCCTCGCCGGGACCGGTGTGCGCGAGCGTGCGACCCGACCGGAGCGTGACCCCGTCGCGCTCGACCCGCTCGGCCAGCCACGGCTCCAGCTTGAGGCGGCCCTCGCTCCACAGACGGTTCTCGATGTCCGTCTGCTCGGCCCGGCTCAGACCGCGATACCAAGTCGGATCCTCCACGGTCGCGTCCATCAGCGCCGAGACCCACGACCAGTCGGACTCCTCGAAGGACGGCGTGTCGTGACGGTACACGAGATCGACCGCTTCGGCACCGGCCTCGGCGATCAGCGCCGCCCACTCGAACGCGCTCTGTCTCCCGCCTACGATGACCACGCGGTCGCCGGCGACGTTCGAGAAGTCCACAGCAGTCGACGTGTGTGAGAACCCGTCCTCCGGGAGGATCGCGGCAAGCTCGTCGGGGATGTGCGCGAAGCTCCCGAATCCTGGCGCGATCACGACCGCGTCCGCCGTCACCGTGTCCCCGGTGTCGAGAAGCGCGGAGAAACGCCCGCTGATCCCGCTCCTGTCGAGGCTCCTCACGAGCCCGGGATGAGACTCGAGGTCCCGCGCGGTCGCGAACCAATCCGCGTACTCGACATAGAATTCGAGGGTGAGCGGCTCGACGCTGTCGGGGGTCTCGCCACGCGTCTCGAGGAAGGCATGGATGGTCAGCTCTTCCAACGGATCCAGGTGCCATTCACAGTCGGACCTGAGCATCATCCCCACCGGCATGCGGTCGCGCCAGAACCCCATCGGCACACCGAGCATGACGTGCTCGACACCGAGGTGCTTCGCGTAGGCGGACAGCGCGAGCCCGAACGGACCGGCGCCGACGATCAGTAGTGGTGTGTACATCGCGCCTCGAGGTTACGAGGGCACTGGGGCTATCGCACGCGATCGGGCCGGGCCGGGCCCTTGATCCAGCGGCCCGGGCGGGCGCCGGTGAACGCGCCGTCGAGAATCACGGGTTCTCCGTTGACGATCACGTGATGGATGCCCACAGAATATTGATGGGGCTCTACGAACGTCGCCATGTCCGAGACGGTGGCCGGATCGAACACCGTGATGTCCGCGACCATCCCGTCCGCGATCAGCCCGCGCTCGAACTGTCCGACCTGCTCAGCCGGCATGCGTGTCATCTTTCTGATCGCGGTCTCGAGAGTCAGAACGCCCATCTCGCGGACGTAGCGGCCCAGCAAACGCGGGAACGCCCCATAGCTCCGCGGATGCGGGAACCCGAACCCGTAGCTCACCGGATCGCCGTCTGTCTCGATCATCGCGAGCGGGTGCTGGAGGATGCGGATCAGGTCCGCCTCGTCCATCGAGTGGTAGATGGCGCTGAACCCGCCGTCCTTCTGGAGCTCGATCAGCACCGGAATCGCGTCGTCGATCGAGTTCTCGAGCCCGCGGTCCTCGAGCATGTCCGAGAGCCGAAGGCCGTTGTATTCGGGGCGCGAGTCGATCGTCCGGAACTGGATCCGGCTCATGTCGTCGCCGGCACGGTCCATGTAGATGATCTCGCGCATCTCCTCGACGAGGCGCGGCCGAAGCTCGGGGTCGTCGAGCCGGGCGACCGCCTGGTCGGAGCCGCCCGCGAACACCCACTGGGGGAACAGGATCCCCGAGTGCGTCGATGCGGCGGTGTATGGGTAAAGATCATGCCGGATGTCGAGCCCCTCGGAGTTCGCGGTCTCGATCATCTCGAGCGATCGCTCGCTCCACCCCCATTGCCCGGGGCCGATCGCCTTGTGGTGCTGGACCTGGGCCGGGATGTCCGCCTCACGTGCGATCCGGATCAGCTCCTCGACCGAGTCGAGCAGCCCGCGCGCCTCGTCACGCATGTGCGAGGTGTATATCCCGCCGTGCCGCGACGCGACCTTCGCGAGCTCGACGATCTCTTCGGTCTCGGCGTAGTTGGCCGGGACGTACTGGAGCCCTGTGGATAGCCCGAGGGCCCCCTGCTGCATCGTCGAGTCGACGAGCGCGATCATGTGCGCGAGCTCGTCGGGCGTGGGGGCGCGGTCCTCGAGGCCGACGGCGCGCTTTCGCGTCCACGTGTGGCCGGCGAAGAACCCGACGTTCGGCGCGATGTCGAGCGACGCGGCGTACTCGTCGAGCGGCCAGGGCTGATCGTGCGAGTGCAGGCTCGCGAGGATCGTCGTGATCCCCTGCCGGGTGAAGTTCTCGGCGAGCGGGTGCTCGTGGATGGTCGACTGAATGTGCGCGTGGTTGTCGATGAATCCGGGCGCCACGACGAGGCCGCGGGCGTCGACGACCACGGTGGCCTCTGTCGGGTCGATCCCGTCGGTCGAAACGGCGACGATCCGGTCGCCCGAGACCGCGACGTCGGCGACGAAGCGTGGCTCGCCCGTGCCGTCGACCACCGTGCCGCCGGTGAAGAGCAGGTCGTAGGTCGCGCTCGAGGATGTTGGGAGATTGTCGACGGCCTCCGTGAGATCCTCGGCGGGCACGCAGCCCATCAGAGCCGTCCCGATAAGGGCCACCCCGACCGGGCCCACCGCACCCGGGCGTTCCCCGAGCGGCGTCGCAGTCGCCCGTCGTCCGATCATTCGTCGCTCCCGTCAGAATCCCGCGCCTGGCGCCTCAACCCTGTCGCCACCCGCCCCTGGTGCGACCCGGATGATGCCGCTCGGGACCATGCGGGACCACACCCGGGTACGATCATTGCATAGACTAGTCTGACTAGTTTTATTGGAGGCATGAGCAAGATGTACTCGACCTACGAGGCCAAGGCGAAGTTCTCGGAGATCCTGCGGCAGGTCCGTGAGGGAAAGACGATCACGATCTCCTACCACGGAGAACCGGTGGCCGAGATCCGCCCGATCGAGAAGAAGCAGACGCTCGAGGAGCGCCTCGACGAGCTCGAGCGCCGGGGAGTGCTCGTCCGGCAACCGGGCGAGCGCAAGCCGATGAAGCCCGGCC
>JAOTZH010000107.1 GCA_029861425.1 Gemmatimonadota bacterium | reverse complement strand
CAAGCCGCCTGGCTGTGGGCGTTCGACAGGCGTGTACTCGGGGCCGGACGCTGCTGGCTACTACACGCCCGCACGGATGATCGCCGCTCAAGGGACCATGGTGCTTCGGCCGGAGTCGTCGGCGCAGTTCATCGGGTACCACTGGCTCGACGGGGGGGACGGGAGCTTCCACGTCCGGTATCCTCCCGGCCTTCCGACCCTGCTCGCGCCCGCCTATCGCATCGGCGGACCCGCCGGGGTGCGCGCGCTGAACGCGGTGCTCGCCCTCGCCGGGGTGGTGATCCTCTTCCTGATCGCGCGGCGCTGGGTGCCGGAGCCGCTCGCTCTCGCGGGCGCCGTGGCTTCCGCCACGCTCCCAGTGCTCAATGAGCAGGCGCTGCTCGGCTTCTCGCACGTCGCCACAGGCACGATCTTCCTCGGCGCCCTGCTGGCCGCCGATATCTGGCGCGAGCGCCCGCGAGCGCTGACGGCCCTCGCGGGCGGCTTCCTGCTCGGAGTCCTGCCCACGATCCGCTATCCAGCTATCCTTCTGGCGCTTGGTGTGGGGCTGTATCAACTCGGTGGTGCACGCACGCCGGCCCATCGGCGCAGCATCGGCCTCGTGGCCCTCGGCGCGGCGCTGCCGATCGGGGCTCTGCTCATCCACCACTGGATCGTGCACGGTTCGGTCCTCGAGACCGGGTACGCGTTGAGCGGAGAAGATCGCGCGTTCGGCCTCGCGTACTTTCGCCGCAATCTCTTTGGCTACATAGGTACCCTGGGTCGCAACGGCGGCGCGATCGTGCTCTTCGGCACGATCGGTATGTTGGCCATGCTGAGACGATCCGAGACCCGGGCCCGGGGCATCCTGACCCTCGGGCTCGCGGCGTCGGCGTCCGCTCTCTACGCGTCCTACTACTGGCCCGGCACCGACATCCGATTCCTCCTGCCCGTCCTTCCCCTCTGGATCCTCGGGGCGGTCGCGCTTCTCGACGAGCCCGAAAGCCGGCGGTGGCGGCGGTACTTCCTCCTCGGATTCCTGACGCTCCACCTGCTTGTGGCGATCCCCGACGGCCTTAGGCGCATGACTCGGCTCTCGGACCAGGCGAATCGGGCGGCGATCGCACTCGCGGGGGTGCGGGCCTCGGTGCCCGCAGGGAGCGTCGTGATCGGCCCGCACGCGGTCCAGACGCAGCTCGAACCCTACGGCGAGTGGAAGCTCGCGGAGTGGACGCTCCTCTGGGTGGGCCCACTCCCGGACCCCGGAAGCCGCGCGCCGCAATCGTTCGACGTGCGGGGCAGGCGCCAACACAGCCCCTTTCAGGTCGGTAAGGCCGACTCTCTCCGGGCCAGGTATCGAGGGCTCGAGCCCGAAGCGCGGCTCGAAGCCGTGCTCGACGATCTCTTCCTCTGGGCGGAGGGGCGAGGCGTATACTGGATCGCGGACGAGGCCTGGATCGGGGCCGTCGAGCCGCTGCTCACGGATGTGGCACGCCTCGAGCCCCTCGGGCGGATCCCCCCCACTCCCTCCGGGCCGGATGCCCGGATTCCGGGAGCCGGGGGAGGGTTCTGGCTGCCCGACCTGCCGCTCGACGTATACGAGGTTCATCAAGTGGGGGCTCGCCAGATCGCGGTCATGGCCCACGGTTCGTCCAAGAACGTGCAGTCCGGGAAGACCCGCGAATAGGCCGCTCGGAACTCCTCCCGGGTCAGTTCGCCGCCTTCCGCCCGGTGCCGGACCCAGGTTGGGCTCGCCTCGAAGCGCAGCACGGACCACGTTTGGCGCGGCCCGAGCTCGCGCAGATAACGCGGAACCTGACGGATCGTGCCAGCGAGCTGCCAGAGCGGTGACCTGCTCCGACCGGTGTGGCGGGTGGTGACGTCGCGCAGGATCACCCAGCCCCCGGGGCGCACGAGGGAGCGGAGGACCGGCAACGTGACCTCGATCTCGGTGTCGTGGAGCATCGTGTCGCTGGACACGACGTCGAAGGAGGCCGGTCGGAGCGGAGGCGCCCCGACGTCCCCCGTCACGAAGCTCACGTTCCCCACGCCCACTCGATCGCGCTTCCGCCGGGCGAGCCGGGTCATGGCGCCCGAGAGGTCGAGCCCAACGACATGATCGGCCCGCCCGGCGAGATAGAGTGCCAGGTACCCGGGCCCGCACCCGACGTCGAGCGCCCGCTCGACCCGGGGTGGGAGGTGAGGCCCGAGCAGAGACTCGTAGCACTTCGGGCCTGTCGTCTCGACCCAGCGGTCGAACGCCTCGGCGAAGCCCGCTTCGTCCATTACCAGCGCACGCGGACCCCGCCCGAGACGACTCGCGGCGCCCCAACGCGGATCAAACCGCTGCTTGGTCGCGCCGTTTCGTATTCCTGATCGAACAGGTTCTCGACGTCGAGAAAGAGATCCCAGCGTTGATCGATCGTGCGCGCCACGCGGAGGTCGAGCACGAAGAAGCTCTCGAGATCGAGGGCGTTCAGGTCGTCCTCGAAGCGGGGTCCCACGTACCGACCCGAGACGTAGAGCGCTACGATCGACGGATCCTGCCACCGCACGGTCGCCGTAACGGCGTGCTCGGGCGTTCGAGATGCCGACTTCCCCTCCAGGTCGAGGTTGTCCGGCGCGCTGGTGATCTCGGTCGGGTTCCAGATGTAGGAGCCCTCGAGTGTCCAGCGCTCATTCAGCGGAAGCAGGATGTCCGCCTCGATCCCGGCCGTGCGCAACGCTCCGAGGTTTTGCCGTTGCCTGCACACGCCACCGGCGGGCACGAAGCCGCACGGGGCGATCGGACGAGGGGACGGGCCCGCTTCTTCGATCGTCGCCTCGACGATCGGATTCTCGACCCGGGTCCAGAACCCGGTTAGCCGGAGGAGCGACGCCCGCCCGAACATGACGTCGACCCCCAGCTCGGCACCGTACGCCTGCTCGGCGACCAGGCCGGCGTTGGATTCCGTGACGACGTTACCCGGCTCGCGGAAGGGCTTGAACAGTTCGTTCGGCGTCGGGGCTCGATAGGCACCCGAGACGTTCGCACGCAACGACGCGCGCTCGCCCAGCTCGCGCACGACGCCGGCCGTGAAGTTCACGCTCGACTCCGTCTCGTCGGCGAAGGTCGAGTCGGAGACGATGTCTCCCGTATCGATCGCACGCACCGTCCGGAATCCGCCCTTGTTGGATACGAGGTCCCAGCGAACGGACCCCAGCAGGTGCCAGGCCTCGTTCGGTTTGAAGACGTCTTGTGCGTACACCCCGGCCAGGAGCTGCTCGCCTCCGATAGCGCGTCGACGCCGGAAAGCGTCATCGGCCCAGAAGAAGTCCTCGTTCACCTCCCCTTCGACCCAGAACAAATCGGCCCCGGCGGTCAGCTCGTGATCTTCCCCGGCCAGCTTCGACCACTGGACGTTGCCGCCCAGAGACGTGGTGGGGACGTCGAACTGGTCGAGCGACGGCTGCTCGACCGTGCGATCGAGCGTCTCCGAGGAGAACGTCGAGCGGAACGACTGGAAGTTGCCGAAGAGATCGATGACCCAGTCCCCCGCAGCGCCACCGACCACATCGGCCCCAGCCCGGATGAAGCCCGCCCGCAGGTCGGTATCGCGGAGAGCCGTGCCCCAGTCGCGTGTCTCGTCCAGATATCCTCCGCTCAGCCTCAGACCCAGCGTGGTCGAGGGATCCAGGCGCATATCCGCAAAGCCCATCCCGTGCTGGCCACCGGCGGGCTCGTCGATGGGTCCGCGGAGGGACTCGCTCACCCCGACGAACCCATCGGCCCGATAGAACTCTCCCGTCGCGATGACTCCGGCCTTGTCGCTGCGGGCCGAGAGCACGCCCTGTGTGCGCAGCATCGATAATTCCCCGCCCTCGACCGCCACACTGCCCCCGTTTCGTTCCGCCTTAATCGTCACGATGTTGATTACCCCGCCCAGGGCGCGGCTTCCCCAGACGCCGGCCGCCCCCCCCCGCACGACCTCGATGCGCTCGACCATGTAGAGCGGAATGCGGGCCCAATGCACCCAGCCTCCCCAGGGATCCGCGATGGGCATACCGTTCAGCAGAACGACGGTCCGTCCGGCGGATGTGCCGCCGCCCAGCCCCCTCATCGAGGCCGCCTGCCGCGTCGGGTGCGTCGCCATACTGCTCTGGTAGTCGCGCAACGTGACGCCCGGGATCGTGCGAAGCAGGTCGGGTATGGTCCGCGCGGGGGACGCCTCGATCTCCGCTCGCGAGAGGATGGTGACCTTCGCCGGCACCTCCCCCACAAGCTGGCTTGTTCGAGTGACCGAAACGACCAGGTCCCGCAGCGGGATCGCGCTCGTCGAGTCGGGCTCCTGAGCGACTAACGGCCAGGTCCCCAGAGCCGGTAATGCCAGCGCCGCGAGGATCGTCGCGGCCCTAAACAGGGGGCCGGCGCCCGTCGATCTCATACTCCGAAGATGCAGTCTATCAATCATGTCAACCTCCACCGGCTTGGCCGTCCAGAATCGCGTGGGCCCGTGTCAACAAGGAGTCATCCCAGAGCCGCTCCAACGGCACGATCTCATCGAGCAGACCCCGCTCCACCGCCCAGGTTTGGAAATCCATCAGCATGTCCGGCTCGGGCCGCCCGTCCGCGTCCGCGAAAGGCCAGCAAGCCTGGCCGAGGACCTCGGCGTCCTCTTCGATGGCCTGCGCGAGCCTGTCGCGATTCCGGGGCGTTTTTCCGGCCGCGAGCTGGTCGAGCGCCTCCAGATAGGCCGCGAGAAAACGCTCTCCGACGTCCCGGTCCGCGTCGAGCAGGCGCGGTCCGAAAAAGAGGAAGGAGAGCCGCGAGCCGGGCAGGGCCTCGTCCAGCGTCGACCACACCTCGCCGGCCCCGGCCGTCAGGGTCCGGGTCAGGAAAGGCTCGCCCGCGAGCGTGGCATCGATCGCACCGGTCCGCAGCGCCTCGATGCGGGCGGCCGGGGGCACATCGACGATATGGAGGTCGTCGAGGTCGAGCCCGCGCCGAGCGAGGATTCGGTCCGCGACGTAGCGCATGACCGCCTGGCGGTTCACCGACACTCGTGAGACGGCAGCCGGCGCCGACGAGGATCGGCTTCCTTCGCCCGATCGCGAGTCCGCCGGCTCGATGTGCGGAAGCAGACCAGGCCGAGCGAGCACGGCCAGGTAGCTACAGCCGCCGATGCCTTCGCCGCCCGCTGCGGCAACCATGCGCACGCGGGCACCCCGGAGGATCGCGTTCAGCAGTCCAGGCGCCGGGTGGGCGGTCAGGACGTCCACATCTCCCCTGACGAGCAGTGGGACGGCCGGCTCGGTTCCCGCCATGCGCATCAACTCCACGTCGAGCCCCCGGCGCTCGAATAGGCCCTCGGTCTCCGCGAGCCACAACGCCCCGTATGTGAGGTACGGTTGTGCGACGACGACGACCCGGTCGGGTGCTCCATCGGTTGCAGGGCTTGCGCCCGGTCCTCCGCAGGCCGGGCCACCCCCGAGGCACGCCAGCGCGACTCCGAGCCGGAGCACGCCCCCGCGTCGCATCAGGCCTCTCTCCGCAGAAGCCAATGTTTGCCGCGCCCGCTCAGCTGTGGCGGCTCCCGACGCACCTGAAGCGTCCCGGCGGCACGCCACATTCCACGCGACATATCACCGTCGTCCCCCGTCCTGCTCAAGGCGGAGAGGACCGCATCGAGCAACGCAGCTTCATCGACGTTCGCCAGGCGCGGATGGACGCTGAGAGCGAGGCGTGTGAGACCGCGCTCGTCCTCCAACTCCACGAGCTGATAGTCGAGAGCGGTACCGCCGAATCGTGCGGGCAGCTCTTCCTCTAGAATGCGCTCCATGTCGCTGCCCACTAGCGTTACTCCCTCGCCGGTGAGCTTCGCGAAGCTGCGGATCCCACGCAGGTGAGTAGTAAGCCCTAGCTGCCCCAGCAGGCAGCCGCAGTCGCGGGTTTCGATTGTGCCGTAGTCGTCGATCTCGAGGTTCAACAGGAGCTTGGGCGCTGTCGGCAGCAAGGTCGTGACATGGAAGGCGTCGACGCACGCACCGTCGGGGGGCACCCTGCGCGGAGCCGTGATGAGAGCCAGGTGGTCGGCCATGAAGTGCTGATCCCCCGGATCCGGGCTCTCCGGACAGCCGAGCCCCACCGGTCCGGCCTCCATGAAGAAGTAGTTGGGGATGAAGCGGGCTCCGGATCGGCGTATTGCCGCCGCCTTGGCCGGGGTCGCGGGTTCTCCGCCGCTGGAGAAGGTGAGGCCGGTCAGGTCAATGCCGCGGTCCTCGGCGGCGAGCGCCACCCGGAGCGCCTTGCTTACGTGGGCGCGAATGGCGCAGCGGCCGCGTTGCTGAAGCGCCTCTTCGGCCCAGCGGGCGAGCACCTCCGCCTGGTCGAAATGGAGCGGTTCGGGGTAGGGAAGCGCCTTGCCGCAGCGACGGGCCACAGCGATCGTCGCTCGCGTCGCCATGCGGTAGCGAGCGCCGCTCGCCATGCGCCCGTCGTAGACCGGGGCGAACCACCGATCGGCGACGTCTCCGGCGACGGACTGAACGAGTAGAGCCTCGAGACCGTGCCCTGGAGGAACCTCGGCCCATTGCGCGAACGGTATCCCTCGTAGTCCGTGCGCCTCCATCATCACGAGCTGCGATACGACCCGCGTGCGGAGGAACTCGAGGTCCATCAGCACACGTCGGGGTCGCCCGGTGCTCCCACCCGTGGAGACGGGGAAGTACCGGCGGGCGCGCGGGTTGTCGAAGTCGCTCGGCCGGGCCTCGATCACGTCTTCTCCGCGTACGATCGGTTGGCGGCCCTTGAACTCCTCGAAGCCGATGTAGATGCCAGCCTCCCGGAGTCGGCGCAGGGTCGGTGTCAAGCCGTGCACACGCACCATTGCGCGCAAATCCGCAAGCTCGCAGCCTGCGCGCGCGAACAACTTTCGGTACGGACTGCGGGCGTTCCCGAAGACACCCCTCTCGATCGTGGCCAGGAAGGCCGATTCGCGATCCGCCAGACGCAGCCTCATGGTGCTCAGCGCCTCGTCCAGCGAAACGGGTTCGCGGAGGAAATCCGGGAGTCCACGGAGGAACCCCGCGAAGCTCATCATTTCGGAAGACAGGTTCACCGAATCGAGATCCCTGACACTGGTTCAGGAGCGTCTACCTCTATTCCCCGCGGCGCTGCCCGACTTCCCGGCCCCCGTCAGGCGGGACGCAAGTCGCGAGCCGAAGCGGGGTGCTCGCGTACCGCGGAAAGTCCTTGGAATCCGGTGCCGTAACGACCGAACCGTCCGAATCTTCCAAGGCTGGAGGGCATAATGTCCCGCCCTGTGATGCTGGGGGTCACACACCGGGTTGCGTCCCCGCCGTTGCGGCTCCACGACGGCCGTCGGATCGCTCCGCCCACTCCATTTCAGGCCGGCCGAGCAGCCTGGAAGTCCGACTTCGAGGCTCCCCGATCAAGCGAGTGACCCGACCTGCGAGAAGCGGAGGACCGCTTCGCCCTAGAAGGTCTTCGTCAGCGCGGCCGGGTCTCTGCTGCGGGCGGCACCTCGGCGCCGTTCGCCCTTCGTCGCGCGACGGCGATCGTTCCGAGCTCCACGCCGGCAACGGTCGCGATCGCGAGCAGGACGAACAGGTAGTCCGTCGGCCTGGCGCGCTCTTCGAGGAAGAGGAAGTACCACTGGGAGAGCGCCATCCGGAGACCCGTCTCTCCGTGCGAGCCGTCCCACACGTGAAATGCTATCGGGGTGGGCTCTCCCGATCGCAGCACCCCACCGTCGGAAGGGCCACCGCGGATTCGCGGTCGGCGCAGCACCACCGTCCAGCGGCCCTCGATGTGGGTCCCGACGCCCCGCAGCCGCGTTGTCCCCTCGGGTCGGGTCTCGGGCGGCTCCTGGGGGCCGCGTGCCGTCAGCTCCGATGTGGCGTCGCCATCGCGCGTTGCCGTCCAGCGCCAAAGATCGACCGGATTCCGGTCGTCGCCGTAAACGAAATGCGGAAGGACGAGTCCGCCCGCCTCTCCCGCCGGGAACATCGCTTCCACGCGATCGACGAAACTCCCCCTCGCGCGCTGGCCGTCGGGGAAGAGCGCCGGATAGGTGGCGGCCGAGGTCCAACCCTCCGCGTGTGCCACCCCCGGATCGCCGGGGAGCGTGTCCACAGAGCGATCGGTCCAACTCAGCCTGAGGGCGATCTCCTCGTCGTTATGGAGCGCACGGACCGAAAGATCGGTGGCTGACGGTACCTGCCAGCGCGGAGCGAACGTCGCCTGGCCCGTGAGCGGCACCCAGATCTCTTCCGCTCGTTCCCAGGCCTGTTCGTCCGCCCGAGCGGGCAGCGGACCGTCCAGCCGTGCGGCCACGATGGCCACCGAGCGCGCGGCCTCGCGCCGGGTCTCGAGGTCGAGCGAGGCGACATAGTGGGCGACCTGCCAGCGCTCTTCGTCGGTGAGACTCTCCGAATAGCTAGGCATCGGCGTGCCATCGAGACCGGTTCCCAGGCGCAGGTAGACGTCGCGCGCGGTCGCACCACCTCGAAACGTCCCGCTGGATTCGAGATCGGTGGTGCGGTTCGGGTATCCCCAGTCGTCCTCGAGCTCCGGTGCCTTCTCGCCGTCGCCCCGGCCCGCGAACCCGTGGCACTCCCAGCAATCGGAGCGCTCGTACACGAGCTCACCGCTGGCGATGAGTTCCTCGGACAGATCCGGGGTCGGCGTCACTTCTACGACCGCCTCGTACGGGTCGAACGCTTCGTCCTCGAACAGTCCGCCACCGAAGGTCTTGAGGTACGCGATGACCTGCCAGCGCTCCGCGGGGGTGAGGACCGGGCCCCATGCGGGCATCGACGTGCCGGCCAGGCCGAGCGTGATCGAGCGATACAGGTCCTCGTCTGTCGGCAGCTCTCCGCTGCCCGTCGTCCGGAGCTTGAAGCTCGCGATCGTGAAGTCGCGGGGTCTCGGCCATAGGGTGGACGCGACCGGCCCCGCGCCGTCCCCCTCCTCGCCGTGGCAGTACCAGCAGTGGGTCTCGTACACGATTCGGCCGGCCTCGATCGCGGAGGGGTCGGCCTCGGGCCGCGCGGGCACCGGGACATCCAGCCACTGGGCGGTGGCCGCGCCGGGCCACGCGCAGACGAGCGCGGCGAATACCGCCCTCACCGGTCGAGCCTCTCGGGCACGCGCGGCTCGGTCCCGGAGAGCGCGTACTCGGCCAGGATGATCCTCCAGATCTCGTCGTCGCTCAGCTCCGTCTCCCACGAGGGCATCGCCGAGTTCCAGGGCGTGGCGATGTCGGGCAAAGCGGCGTGCCCCGTGCGTATTCGCCAGAACGGATACGATTCGATGACGGACGCGATCGTCCCGGCGTCCGCGAAGTCGATGGGTTGCAGCCGCAGCCCTCGCGCGAGCGGGCCGTCGCCCCCGCCCGTCGTCCCGTGACACGGGCGGCAGTTCGTCTGGTAGAGCACGAGTCCCTCGCGCTCGGCGGCCTCTCGAGCGTCGTCGCTCAGCGCACGGACGGGGTTCTCGAGCGGGGCGTACTCTTCCGGCTGCGTGGGGTGCTGGAGCCGGACGACTGTCGGAACGTCGGTCGAGGGCATCACCCGCTGCCACACCGCCCACCCGGCGAGAAGCGGCACGGCGACCAGGACCCCCGTCCGGACCCGCCGGTCGACGTGCGGCCCGCCGACGAGCAGACGGACCGGCGCCCCGAGGAAGAGACGCCAGCGCCGGTCGTCGCTGCTCGCCCACACCAGCGCCCCGACCGTGGCGCAGAGCATATAGATCCAGAGGGCGAAGACCGGGATCGGGGCCGGTACCTCCGACACGCCCATCCACACGCCTGCACGGGGGAGCCCGAACCGAAGCGCCAGGTAGAAGGCGAGAAGCGTCACGAGCGTCCACAGGAACACCCTGGGCTCGCTCCCCGCCGACGGGGGCGCCGCGCGGCCCGGGTCGCCCACGGCTCGGGGCCCGTCCATCACCTCAGGGTCCGCAGGTACGCCAGCAGATCGTGCAGGTCCCGAACCGACAGGAGATCGGCCAGGTTCTCCGGCATGAGCGACGTCTCCTGTTCGCGACTGCGGGCGACATCCCGCCGCGCGAGGATGGTCTCCTCGCCGGTCGCGTCCGCCAGCCACAACGAGTCCGGTGTCTCTCGAACGAGCACCCCATCGAGGATCACCCCAACCGTCGTCTCGATCAGCACGGTCTCGTATCCGCCCGCGATGCTCGCGCTCGGCTCGAGGAGAGACTCGACGATGAAGCGTGCCGTACGCGTCCCCGCGATCTCGGTGAGCTCGGGACCGACCCGTCCGCCTTCCTCAGCCACGACATGACAGCGCGAGCACGCAGCCGCGCCCGCCTCGTCGAAGAACATGGCCCGTCCGAGCGCCGGGTCACCATCGAGGTAGGGCTCCCACGCCGCCTGCTCGTCGTCGCCTCGACCGGCGGCTAGCGCGGCCGCCGGCAGCTCGATACCGGCCGGGTCCGGTTGTCCCCCGATCGACTGCAGATACAGGACGACGGACGCCAGCTGATCCGGCTCCAGGCTGATCGGAGGCTCGTAGATCACGGGCATCTCGTTCTTGTAGCCGGAGACGACGTGGACGCCGGGATCCGTGAGGGACTCCACCAGGTATTCGGTGGGAGACATGCCCCGCCCGAGCTCGTCGGCGCGGGCCTCCGCGCGTTCGATCGCCCGCACGGCCATGTCCTGCCCGTCCGCCGACTCGCCGAGATTCGGCCCGCGAACCGACGTGCCCCGCGGTCCGATCGCGTGGCAGGTGTGACATTTCCCCGCTCCCCAGAACACGATCTCGCCGTTCTCGAGCGTCACTCCCTCGGTCGAGACCGCCCGCCGAGTGCTGCCCGACGCCCGGTTGAGCACCTCGCCGGCCCACATGAACAGCCCGACGAGCACGAGCACGAAGAGCACGACTCGCATCCCGCTCATTCCACACGCTCCCGGTGCCCGCCCAGATTGGCGAGCCAGAACAGGAACGAGATCGCCGCAAGGAACGCGATCGTAATACCGCCGACCATCCGCGTCATCACGGCGATGCTCGGCGTGAAAGCCCATCTGGAGGTGTCACGCATCACGCCGTAGATGTGCCAGTCTTCGCGGAGCCCGGATCGCACGTATGCCATCATGCCCATCGTCATGATGATGATCACGCAGAGGGCGATGAGCGCGTACTGCGAGCGTGCGGCGATGTCCCCCCACCGGATGCCGCCGATGCTCCTGGCGTTTCGGAAGAGTGCCAGGTCGATCGCAGAGATGAGGATCAGCGCGCTCATCAGGATGAGCCACTGGGCGGCGGCCAGCTGGCGAAGGAACGGGTTCGCCGCCGTCGTGACGATGAACCCGAACACTCCGAGCACCGCCACGGCCTCCACGACTGCCACCGTGAAGTACATCCCCTGAGCGAGGTGTCCACGGCCGCGGAGCGTGAGACCGACCGCCGTGACCACGCCCGCCATGGCGACGAAGAGCAGACCCGCGGTAAACCGGAAGTAGAAGACCTTCTCCGGGGTCAGGTCGAGTGCCGCGGGGTCGAGCGCGAGGAGCCGCGTCGCGTACCAGCCGAGGATCGCCAGACACAGGACGCCGGCGAGCGGAACGAGGCTTCGTGTTCCCAGCCCGTGGTCCCGGAAGGGGACGAGATCCGCCTTGTTCGCCCGGCGGTACAGGAGGAAGCTCAGAAACGTCGTGAGGATGATGAGATTGATCACGGCGTTCTTGGTCGACATGAGCCCGAGTACGCCGAGGAGCGGGTGCACCTGACCACCGATCGCGAGCTCCTCGGCCGGGCTGAGCGGCAGGTTCCGCGGCGTCAGCCAGACCGCCACGCATCCGACGAGCACGACGATGTAGTACTTGATGTACTTCTGATATCGCTCGGCCCCCGGGATCCGGCGCATCCCGGACCACAGGTAGTAGTTGCCGAGGATGAAGAGCAGGCCGACGAGCATGGCCTGGATGATGAAGGCCCACGAGAAATCGCCCCCCATCATGTTGTTCCCCATGACCGGGCTGACACCGTATACCTCCCGGCCCAGGTAGTAGCCGGCGAAGGGAAGGGGGATCAGGCCCATCAGCCCCACGAAGTTCCCGACGTAGCCCATCCAGTCGTAGTGCGCCCGGTCCTCGTCCGTCCGCGACGTCAGGAACCGAACGGCCGCATACGCGCCGACCACGAAGCCGCCGAACGTCAGGTTCCCGAGCAACCGGTGAACCACGATCGGGATCAACAGGGGGTTGGTGAAGGCATCCCATGCCGTGCCTACGAAGGCGCCCGTCTCGTCGATCCCCGCCGGCGACATCATGAACGAGGACATCGAGCTGCCGATGAAGACGATCCCGGTTCCCACGATGACGAGGCTGACGCCCAGGCTTACGTGCAGCCCCTTTCGACGCTGGAGCCGGTCCCACGCCTGGTAGTACAGGTACAGGACCGCCGTCTCGATGAGGAAGATCGCGCCGTAGACGTAGAGAATCGGACCGAAGATCCCGAAGAAGTAATTCGAGAACTTCGGGTAGAGGCCGAACAACGTGAACGTGAAGAGCCCGCCCAGCCCCGCCGTAATGGCGAACGTGGCGGCGAACAGCCGGGTGAACTCCCGGGCCAGGCGATCGTAGCGCTCGTCGCCTTTTCGCCAGCCGATGATCTCGACGGCCACCGTGAACCAGGGCACCCCGACCACGAACGCCGCGAACAACAGGTGCAACTGAACTACGATCCAGATGACGCCACGCGGGCTGAGGCCGAAGAAGGTGCGCACGTCGTCGACCCGGGTGAGGGGGTCGGCCTGTTGAAGCGCACCGAGTTCCTGTGCGCCCAGGAGCCATCCCGAGGCGACGACTGCCGCCAGGCCGAGGCACGCGGCGATCGCCCCGCGGCCACGCCGATTCGACCCTGCGGACGGAAGCTGCAACGCCGTCCTAACCCCGTCCCTCGAGATCGACGGCGACATCGACTGTTTCCCCCGTGGTAACAGTCTCGGATCGCGTCTCCACACCCGACAATTCGTGCCAGACCTCGAGGGTGTGGTCGCCTGGCGGAACGCTCCGCAGTCGGAACTCGCCGGCTCCGTCCGTGATCGTGACGTAGGGATGCTCCGTCACGATGATCCAGGCGCTCATCCACGGGTGAATGTCGCACTGGACCTTCACGCGCTCGGGGGCAGAGAACGCGAGAAACATCTCCGGAGCCCCCGCCGGCTGGGTGCGGTTCACGGTCCGGTTGTCGAAGCCGACCGTGTGGACGTTGTGCGTCACCGCGTCGCTGTTCAGGACCCGGACCGAATCGCCGACGCGCACGACGACGATGGGAGGCACGAACTCGCATTCGCGCTGATCCAGCACCGGTGACCCGGAGATGGGAAACCCGGTTCCTCGCTCGATGTCGCGGAGCGATACGACCGCGTTCAGCACGCCTCCGTCGGGGCCGATCTCGACCGGTCGAACCAGCTGGGTGTCACCACACGCGTCGGCGTCGTCCCCCGTCGGGAAGCGGCGTGGATCGGGGGCCGGGCCCTTGAAACGAACCGTTCCGCGGATCATGCCCCCGTCGGCGACCTCGGTCTCGACGTAGCCTCCGGTCTCGCTGGCGGTATCGACTGGCTGTTCAGGAATCGTGCGGGTCGCCGAATCGTCGCCGCCGGATG
>JAOTZH010000106.1 GCA_029861425.1 Gemmatimonadota bacterium | reverse complement strand
GGCGCCCACCGCGTCCCGCTGAGCCTCGTAGTCACGGGAATCGAGCCGCGCGAGAAGCGTCCCGCGCCCCACTCTCTGACCCTCGACGACCGGGAAGGCGATGATCAGGCCCGGGACCTCGAAGGACAACTCGGCGTCGCGCGCCGCCTGGACCACGCCCGAGTACTCGACGCCCGACCCGAACCCGCTCTGTCCGAACACCTGTGACTTCACGGGGCGCGGGACCTCTGGCTGCTCGACTACCTCGCTGCTGCACGCGCCGGCGGCGAGAAGGCACAGAACCACCGCGCCCAGTCTCTCCGGGCTCACAGAACCTGACTGCATCACGTCACTTCTCCCGAGTCTTCGCGATCTCGACATCAGTTTCCTCTCACGAGGCTCTGCCGATAGAACTCCTCGAGACGCTGGAAGAACGCGTCTCGTTCGTCGAACGAACCGAAATACTCGAAGCGGCCGACAGATCTCTCCACTTCGATCAGGTCGATCAGGAAGTCGTACACGGCGCTGGCAGCCGCCTCACTCGCGGTCAGCGCCTGGCTCTGGGCGTCGAGGACGCCGAGGATGTCTCCCACGCCGCGCCGGTACGCGTCCTGTACCAGACGGAAGTTGTTATCCGCGGCGTCGGCCGCCGCCCGCGACAGGTCGATCTTCACCCAGGATCCACGCAGCAGCTGCAGGGACGACCGCATCCGCTGGTCGATTCGCTGCGTCACGTCGTCGCGCTCGAGCTCGATTCTGGCCAGCTCCTGGGTCGCCTGGCTCCGGGCCGCGAAGCGAGCCGTGCCCGCGAACAGCGGATACGAGAACACCAGCGCGAAATTCCACGTCAACTGGTCGAGCCTCGCCAGATCGTCCGCCCCGACCCCGCTCTCGCTGAAGCGATGGTCCAGTCCGGCCTCGAACGCCACCTGGGGCAGGAAGAACGAGCGATTCGCCGATTGAAGGAGTCTCTCCTGGGCCGACGTGAGCGCGTCCAGCTGGCCGATTTCCGGTGAGACCTCAAGGGCCTCGCCGGTCATGAACTCGCGGAAGATCTCGAAGTCGCGGGGATTGTCGATGAACGGCTCCATCAGCGGGAGGAGGTCGCTGATCGGGGGGTCGATGAGCGTCGCCTCATCCGTGTCGAAGCGCTCCTCGAGCGGGTGGTTCAACAGCCGATTCACCTCGAGCTCCGTCAGAGCGCGGGTGACCTCGGAATCCACCAGGTTCTGCTGATTGCCCGCGAGCTGCGCCTGCCACCGGAACACCTCGGACAGGCTTGCCGCCCCGGCCGAGACACGCAGCCGGGCGAAGTCGAGGTTCGTAGCGGTAACCTCGAGATTGTCCCGCTGGATCCGCTCGAGCGTCTTGGCCCGCAGCACGTTGAGATAGGCGACCCCTGCCTCACGGGTGACGTCGAGTTGAAGCGCATCCCGATCGAACTCGCGGGAATCCTGTAGCGAGCCCTCGATGGAACGGTTGGCCCAGACCGTCTCGTCGAAGATCAGCTGTCGGAGGGACGCCCCGCCCGAGAAGGTACGGGCGGCGAATCCGGGAATCGCCTCGGCCCGGGTATCGTCCAGCCCCCGGTACTGCGCGTCGATGCCGATCTGAGGAAGAAGAGGCGCCGTCGCGAGGCGCACCTGGTCCTCACCCGCGGCGACGAAGCGTTCCGCGGCGGCGAGCTCGAGGTTCATCGTCCGCGCCTCCTGCATTGCGCTCTGGAGAGAGAGCCTGCGATCGGCCGGGCGCTCCTCACGATCGATCAGCTGAGCGGCCACGAGCAGCGACCAGGGTGGCGAGACGCCGATCCGATCCGCCGTCCGCATGTTGATCACGAGGCGCTCCTGCGGAGGGAAGCTCACCCGCAGCGTCGCAGCCTCCGTACCCAGCAGGATCCGCTGGACGTTCAAAGCGGTCCAGCGGAGGAGTTGTTGCTGGAATCCCTCCGGAGTGGCTCCGGCAAGGACGCCGTCCCTGACCTCGGACTCTCCGAGCCACGAGAAGCTCGGTAGGCCCTGTGCGTTCACTCCCTCGACCAGGCGGCTCCACTCCGCGTCGCTCAGCTGTGGGAGCGGAAGCAGGAGAACGGACGTCACATCGTCGTCGATCTGTTCGAGGGCGTCGCCGACGGTCGAGCCGACCGCGAGCACATCTGCTTCGTCGATCAGTCCGCCGGACAGCTCGGCGACATGTGTGCCCAGGTCGGGGAGAGCGGGTGCCGCGGCGGCGGGCACTACGATGCCGACCTTGCCGAGTTCCGCCAGCTCGGCAAGCAGCTCCAGGCTCCGTTCGGATCGGTTCGCGTTCACGAAGTTCAGGTTCGCGACGCCGCTGGTGTCCTGACGCTGGGACGGCAGAAGGATCTGAGGTCCCAGGATGAACGCCGCCACGGCGGGGCTCGAGACCTCGGTCCGTCGAGACAGCAGATTGGCCGAGATGAACCCCGTCGCGATGACGACGTCCGCCTCGTCATCAGAGAGGGCGGTGTCGAGCGCGTCGCGAATGCCCGCTAACGTCCAGTCGCCCTCGTACAGCCGGGGCTGCGCCAGCGTGAAATCGGAGGAAAGCAGCGTGACGAGCTCGTCCTCCAGGCGGTCCACGAGATCCTGATTACGCTGGTACGGACCGTCCTGGACGACCGCCACAGTGACCGTGCGCTGCGGAGCCGCGGCCGGATCCTGGGCGGAGACGATCTGCGGGGTCGCGGCGGACCACATGGCGAACAGGCCGAAGAAGGCCGCCGCGACTGGCGATCGACCGCTCGCGGACGGCGATCCGATCCTCCGGGAAGACCGACGGCCGCGGCCGTCGGTCTCATCTGCGAGATGCGTCATAGTCCCCAAGTACCCAGTCACCAGGAAAGACAAGTACAGATTCCCAAAGCGCGCCGCCCCCGCACGTACCTTTCCCAGGCCCCGGCCTGTCGCGACAGCTTAAGGCACTGTTCACGCCACGCGCCAGTTCAGGCGAGTCGAGGGCCCAAATCCTTACAGGGCGCGCTCTCTCACGGAATCGAGATGAGTCGGGTCGCCGGCAACGGCGGGCCCTGGGGGGGGATTCTCACCCCCCCCCCGACGCCGTGGGTGGAAGACTCGTTGCCCCGCATCGCCGCCGTCGGTTACCACACGCCGGCTCCGAACTCGAACACGTAGGTCAGCTTCTCGATGTCCGAGAAACCGCTGTTCTTGATCCCGACCCGCAGACCCCAGAAGTCCGTCAGGAATCCGAGAAACCGCAGCGGCGAGGTCGAGAGGTTGACGCGGAACTTGACGCCGGCCTCGTAGATGAATTCGGTGTCCGATCGAGTCGTCGGCTCCGGCAGAGCCTCACCGTCCGGATCCGTCAGTACGTCTGTCACATCCCATTCCACCCCCGCACCGAGATAGGTGTCGATCCAGCGCGACGCCGATGGCGTGTACATGAGCATCCAGCCGAAGTCGCGGAGTCCCTTGTCGCTCAGCCACATGCGGTGGACGAGGAACCCACCGCCGGCGAGGTCGATCTCGAAGTTCTTGACGATGAACAGCGGGAAGACGAAGGAGAGGCCGATGTCGCCGTCGTAGCGGGCCGCGACGCCGAGCGATTTGACGATCTGTCCCTCGTACGCCCAGTCGAGGAAGCCCTGCACGTCGCCGGCATAGCGCCGCTTCGGCCAGTCCGGGACCGCCTTGTCGCTCAGGAAGTGGTGGAGCCCCGGATCATGGGCACCCGCCTCCTCCGGCGGCAACGCACGCAGCTCGTACACCGCGTGATCGGCGACGATGTCGCTCCACGGTTCGTCGAAGTTGTCCCGCGTGGGGCTGTCCGGGGGAAGCGGCGGAAATACGCGGTGCCGGTCCTGCCGCACCTTCGTCATGAAGGCCTGGTAGCCCCCCGAAAAGAGCGTTCCCTGGCTGATGATGTCGCGCACCCCCCAGGCGTCGTTCTTGTGGCGCGATACGTCGTACCCCGGGGTGAAGTACCCATCGGAGTTCTTGTCCGTGGCCAACCCGTGCTTGCCCTCCTCGACGAAGAGGTGCATCGGGAACCGCGTCTGGTCGTCGACATCGACGATGTTCCAGAACCAGACGATTCCGTGCGCCTTCGCGATGACCGAGATCACGAGTATGACGTAGGTCGGTTCGTCACATACGGCGTCGGACCTTTCGGAAAGGTACTCCAGATCGCTCCGCGCGATCCCGACCCGGAACTCCGCCGCTTCGAGATCATGCGGGTGGGCGCCCAGACCGGCTTCCTCGCTGAAGTAGGCGAAGAAGCCCAGTTTCACGGCGCCGGTCGAGCGAAAATCGATGATCGAGTTGTTGATGTCGTCCTCGTCGCGAACCCACCCCTCGGTGGGGACTCCCGCACGCTCGACGATCTCGTCGAACTGGTAGTAGACGACGGGGCCGTCGGATGGGTCCTCGAAGGGCATGGCCTCCGGGATCATGATGTCTCGGCCACTCGCGAGCTGGCGACTGCGCTGCCCGGAAGCCGCTCGCTGGGCCAGAAGCGGCTCATCCGGCGAAAACCAGTACACGGGCGCCACGTAGGACGCGAACTCGCGCGCCGTCATCTGGGAGCGGGTTCCCCACCAGACCGCCCCGGGCAGATCGCTGAAATCACACGTCACCTGCGCGGCCAGGGGTCGGGCACCGACGAGCGCACCGCCTGACAGCAGGAGAGCAGCCAGGGCAAGGCCGGAAACAATGGGTCGACCAACGTGCAAGATACGGCTCGGCGAACAGGTCATATGGTGGCCTCCGGAGCGATGGCTTCGCGACCTCGCGATCAGTACCCCGGTTAAGGTCCGGCCGATCGTTCGGGGGCACAACCCGAAGGGCGACGATCCGCACAAAAAAAAGACGCGGGTCGAGACCGCTCGACCCGCGCGCATTAGGACCCGGAGACCTCGATAGGAGCTAGCCGATCCGGACGCCAGCCTTCGCCGTCAGGTTGTGCATCGATGAGATGTCCTGCGGGAACACGCTGCTCGTACCCTGCGTCCCGAACATCCCGACCCAGACGGTTTCGAGGAAGACCTTGCCCGTCCCGAAGTGAAGGCCGGATTCGAACGTGATATAGGTGTCCTTGAGTCTCTCCCCGTCGACCTCATCCGTACTGATCGACGTACCACCGACCCCGATGATCAGGTTGATCTGATTCTTCGAGGTCCGGGGGTCGATGAACGAGTACTCACCGAAGATCTGATACCGGTAGAAGTTCGCACCGGGACCGGTTGCGCCCTCGAAGTCCTTGCCCGAGAGAAGGTCGACGTCGAACCCGAGGCCGACGCCGATGTTCTCGAACTGCTGCCCCACTCCAACACCGAACGTGGGTCCGGCCTTCAGGTAGTCGCTAACGTTCCCGATCGGCAGTGCGATCCCGCCAGTGGCGTCGAAAAACCAGCCTTCCTGCGCGCTGACCGCGTGTATCGAGCCAATCAGGCCGAATCCGGCGAGGACAGCGGCAAACATGGCACGTTTCATTCTGGATCCTCCGTTGTATGGCAGCTCGTTACGGCCATGCGCGATGCCCGGCCGAAAGCGCTGGAGCGCGCCGAATGACGCAATCGCTGTGCCGGTCGTGGCCGGCTGTCAGGGCAGCTCGGCGAGCATCGCCTGGACGGCATCGGCGACGCGTCGTTCGGCATCGGCCGCCGCGCGCTGTCCTTGCTCCACAGTCGCCGTCGCGACGCCCCGCCAGATCAGTTCTCGCGACCGGCCATCCAGCAGGTCGAGGATGAGGGTCCCTTCCCGATAGAAGCCGACGTCCGCACCGACCAGTACCGAAATCCAGTCGTAGCGGGGCCCGTAGAAGGCCCACGTGGTCTCGACTTCGGTCTGTCCTGCGGCGACGAAGGTGCTGACCCAGAAGTCGGGCTGACTGATCGGATCCGGCGTGAAACCGAGGGCCGCGAGCTCCTCTTCGACCGCCGTACGCACGATCCGTCCGACCATCGGCCGGATCTCGCCCATGTCCAGGGGAGGGTTCGGGAGCCATGCGTACGTGCTCATCTCCGTGAACGACACGTCGGGAGCGGCCTGGGTGTTCACGTTCGTCGAGGCGCACCCGCCAAGCGCGGCGAGTGCGACGAGCCACGACGCTCGTGAAGGTCCGAAGATGGATCTGCTTCTGGAGTGCATGCACATGCCTTTTCTCGCCACGCCCTGGCGACGTGATCCCAGGGGTATGATGAACTTTGGCTGGTCAGCGACACAACTTCGATTGGCCAGCGAGCGCGGCCCCCGCATGTTGCGTGGACGGCGCCCCGGCGCTCTCGTCGGAAACAGGCCGTATTCCCCCGTCGAATCGAGAGGCAGGATGATCCGTACCCTTCACGCGTTCGGCGCCGTCGCGCTGCTCACGGTCGTGCTCTGCGGTTGTGGGGCATCGATGAACATCGATGTGGACTACGACCCGGCGACCGTCGTCGCTATCGGAGCCTATGAGACGTACTCGTGGCTCCCCGATCCCGGCGGTCGCGACCGTCGAGTCAACAACGAGTTCGTTGGTCAGCAGGTGATGCTCGTCGCGGATGCCGTGCTCGCCGAGAAGGGATATCGAAGGGTCGAGGGCGACGGGGACTTCATGCTCGGGTGGCACGCCGGGTTACGTGACGGCATGGACGTCACGACGATCAACGACTACTACGGCTACGGATATTCGCGCTGGGGGTACGGGGGCGGGGTGTGGGTGTCGGACACCTACGTCGACGAGTATACCGAAGGGACGCTGCTCGTCGATGTCGTGGACGCCGAGCGGAACGAGCTCGTATGGCGGGGCTCGGCGGAGACTCGCGTCGACCCGCTCGCCATGCCGGAGGACACGGCTCCCGTGATCCGGGACGCCGTCCAGCGCATACTCTCAGACTTTCCCCCGGACCGTTAGCCATGATTCGAACCACGTTCCTCTCCACCGGGATGCGCGTCCCGGATCGCGTCGTGACCAACGACGACTTGGCCTCGATCATGGATACCACCGACGAGTGGATCCGCCAGCGCTCGGGAATCGAGGAACGACGCTGGGTGGAAGAGGGCGAGGCGGGGTCGGATCTCGGGTGCGCCGCTTCCGAGATGGCGCTCGACCGCGCGGGCCTCGAGGCGGCGGACGTCGATTGCATCATCGTCGCCACGCTCAGCCCGGATCATTTCTTCCCCGGGACCGGCGTCTTCATGCAGCGCAAGCTGGGTGTCAGCGATGTCCCCTGTCTCGATGTCCGCAATCAGTGTAGCGGTTTTCTCTACGGGCTCTCGGTCGCGGATGCGTGGATTCGGGTGGGGCAGTATCGCCGGGTCCTCCTCGTCGGGACGGAGGTCCACTCGACCGGTCTGCACCGTAACGACGCCGGACGTGACACCGCGGTCCTGTTCGGCGATGGCGCGGGAGCGGTCTTGCTCGAGGGCCGTGAAGTCGACGAATCGGACGAGACCGCGGCGGGTCTCCTATCCGTGCACATCCACGCCGATGGCAGACACGCCGAGAAGCTCTGGGTCGAGGTACCGGGCTCGAAGTACGATCCGCTGATCACCCACGAGCACATCGACGCCGGCCTCACGCGGCCCATGATGGAGGGTCGCGAGGTCTTCAAGCACGCGACATCGCGCATGCCCGAAGCCGTCAGGGAAGCTCTCGACGCGAACGGGCTGACGATCGACGACATCGACTTGCTGATCCCTCATCAGGCCAACTTGCGGATCTCTCAGATGGTCCAGCGAGCGCTCGGCCTGACGGATGACAGGGTCTACAACAACATCCAGCGCTACGGAAACACGACGGCGGCGAGTATTCCGATCGCGCTGCACGAGAGCCTCGACGAGGGACGGCTATCGCCCGGGGGCCTGCTGTGCCTCACGGCGTTCGGCTCGGGCTTCACATGGGGAAGCGCGCTGATTCGCTGGTAGCCGTTACCAGACCACCTCGACAGGCACGAAGATCAGCTCGCCATCGCGCTGCAGGTGGAACACCACGATTCCCGAGTCCCGCAGCTGGGAGAGGATCAGACGTAGCTCCGCGACGTTCCCGACGGAGCGACGGTTCACCGAGTAGATGACATCGCCGGTCTCGAAAGTCACCTCGGACCCGAGCCGGTCCAGAAGGGCTGCGACCACCACGCCGCGGCGGCTCCTCGGACCCGGCATGTGCTGGAAGACCCGCCCGAGATCGACGGCGAAGATGCCGAGCTCCTCGACGAGGTTGCGTCCCGACGCCAGGGCGGCGGCAAGAGGATCGGCGAACTCCGGACGTTCCGCGACGTCGACCTGGAAGGTCGTCGACGATCCGTCGCGATAGACCTCGAGGGTCACGCGCGAGCCGGGGCGGTATCGATACAGGTTCACGTCGAACTGACGTCCGTTCTCCATGAGCTTTCCGTCCAGCCTGAGAACGACGTCTCCCACCCGTAGACCCGCCACCGCGGCCGGTGACCCGGGCGACACGTCGCTCAGGATGACGCCCCAGGGACGCGGGAGCATGAGCCCCGCCGCCAGCCGAGGCGTGATCGTCTGTGACCGCGCGCCGATCGTGCCCCGCCGTACGCGGCCTTCGTCCTTGATCTGGGTATAGACGGTACGAACGATGTTGGAG
This sequence comes from Gemmatimonadota bacterium, assembly GCA_029861425.1. Classification (GTDB taxonomy): domain Bacteria; phylum Gemmatimonadota; class Gemmatimonadetes; order Palauibacterales; family Palauibacteraceae; genus Palauibacter. The sequence goes on along the minus strand of JAOTZH010000106.1, from coordinate 5,093 downwards.
GGCGCGGCGAAGCTCAATCCGTCGCTCCCGCCCGACCGCGAGAAGATCAACGTGTTGATACCGACCAGCTCTCCACGCGCGTTGACCAGCGGCCCCCCGCTGTTTCCGGGGTTCACCGCCGCATCCGTCTGCACGTAGATCATCGAGCTCTCGGGCTCGAGCTGACGCGCGACGGAGCTCACGACCCCCATCGACATGGAGTTCCGCAGTCCGAGCGGACTGCCGAACGCGAACACGAGCTCGCCCTGCTGAAGGAGATCGGAGTCGCCGAACGGCAGAAAGGGCAGATCAGCCTCGTCGATCTTGAGTACCGCCAGGTCGCTCTCGGCGTCGAGTCCGATGACGTCGGCTAGCGCCAGCGCCCCGCGCCCCTCGACGATCGACTCTCCAGCCGCCGGGACGCGCTCGGGGAGCGACACCTCCACGCGGGTCGCACCGGCCACCACGTGCGCGTTCGTTACGATGTATCCCGCCGGATCGACGATCACCCCAGAGCCGCTGGCGCTCTGACGCGACACGACACCCTCCTGCCCCGTCGCCTGGGCCGAACGCCTGATCGAAAGCCCGCTCGCGAAGATCTGTACGACCGACGGTCGAACGGCCGTCGCGAGATCCTCGATCGAATCGGTGAGATCGCCGAGCGTCGGAGGACGCTCCTGCGCCACGCCCGGAGACGCCAGGACGAGAACCAGGCCCAGGGCGAGGGTCCACGAGCGAGCGGGGTGTGAGAGGCGGGCGAATCGGGTCTGCGGCGTGGTGTGCATGCGGTGAACATGAGCCGGGACCGCCCCCCGGTCGACCCGTAGCCGCCGGGACGCGATCCCGACTTGCTCTCGACTCGAACCGTGCGGATGTGCAAGTCGTCGGACCTGTGGCGTCCTTTCAGACGGAGCTCCGGGATGACCCGCTGGCGACACGAGACGAAGGATGAAGATGATGATCCGGTATGGCATTGGCTCCGCGCTGCTTGCGGGCGTTTTGACGATCACTGGTCTCGGTACGGACGCGCGAAGAAACGACGCGACGACCGAACCGGTTCCCCACACCCTCACCGATACGACGACGGCCGCGGACGGTTCCGTTCCGAGATTTCGGTCGGACCGACACGATCGCGAATCCGTGTCGATCACGGTCTACAACCAGAACTTCGGTCTGGTCCGGGAAGTTCGCTCGATAGCCGTCGGGGTTGGCCCGGTCGAGCTGGAGTACGGGGACGTGGCCTCGGCGATCCAGACAGAAACGGTCCATGTGCGGCCCCTGAGCACGCGGTTCAACGTGCTCGAGCAGAACTACCAGTACGACCTCCTGAGCCCGCAGAAGCTCCTCGAGAAATACGTAGGTCGCACCGTGACGGTCTATCGGTACAACCCGGAGACCGAGAAGGAGGAGGGGGTGGAGGCCGAGGTCCTGTCGGTCAACAACGGGACGATCCTGAGGATCGGTGACGAAATCACGTTCAACTATCCGGGACGGATGGCGTTCCCCGAGGTGCCGGACAATCTCATTGCCGAACCGACGCTGGTGTGGCTGGCCAACAGCCGCAGCGCGCGACAGCGGCTCGAGGTGTCCTATCTCACGCACCAGCTCAACTGGAAATCCGACTACGTGATGGTGATCTCCGAAGACGATTCGGAGGCGGATCTCCTCGGCTGGGTGACCCTCACCAACAACTCGGGAGCGACCTACGAAGACGCCCGGCTGAAGCTCGTGGCAGGAGATGTCCAGCGTGTCGGAAGCCGCGACGAGCTGATGAAGCGGGCCAGCATGGCCGCGCAGATGCAGGTGTCGGAGGACGCTGCGTTCTCCGAAGAAGGCTTCTTCGAGTATCACCTGTATACCCTGGCGCGCCCGACGACGATCAAGAACAACGAGCAGAAGCAGGTGACCCTGCTGGAGGCGTCGGACTTCGGCGTCGACAAGCGACTCATCTTCTACGGTGCGGCCTACTACTACCGCGGCGCCTACGGTGACGTGATTTCCAACCAGAAGGTCGGCGTCTTCCTCGACTTCGAGAACTCCGAGGACAACCGCCTCGGGATGCCGCTTCCGGCCGGCGTGGTCCGTGTGTACAAAGAGGATTCCTCGGGAGCGCAGCAGTTCATCGGCGAGGACCGGATCGACCACACCCCTCGCGATGAGACCGTGCGGATTCGCATGGGCGATGCGTTCGATGTCGTGGGGGACCGGAGGCAGATGGACTACACGGTCGTGTCCAGTTGCGTCTCCGAGTCCACCTGGGAGGTCCAGGTGCGCAACCACAAGGACGAAGATGTGGAGGTGCAGCTGGTCGAGCCGATCGGAGGCGATTGGGACATCCTCGAGAGCACGCACAGGGCGACGAGGGTAGACGCCCACACGTTCCGGTACGATGTCGAGGTGCCCGCGCGCGGCGAAACCACGGTCGAATACCGGGTCCGCGTTCGATGGTGCTGATCGGGCGGGCGTCCCGCGCCCGAATGGCACTCGGAAACGAGCGATGACGTGAACAGGCCGCCGGGGCGATCGCCCTGGCGGCCTGACGCGTTAGGCGTCCTCGTCCCTCTCGACGACGATCGAGCAGTTGGTGACGAGAGCGGCGATCGCGCCGATCGCTGCCCACGCGGGCAGGAGCAATGTGCCGACGACACCAATCGTGAGCGGAATCTCGACCAGCTCTTTCCCGTCGTCGTTGCGGATCGTGATCCGGCGGATGTTCCCTTCGCGGATCAACTCCTTGACCTTGGCGACAAGGTTGTCGCCACGCACTTTGTGCTCCTCGGTGGTCGCCTCGGCTTCGACGGTCTCGGTCGTTTCTGCGGTCATGATTTAGGCCTTTCGCTGGGTCTCTGTCATTGAACCTGTGGGCGACGGGCGATGCCCGCCACGCCGCCTTCGCAGGCCACCATACGGATGAGAACGCCCTCAGGTTTTGGCGGAGATGTCCATCGTTATCGGAGGTCCAGAATGGGAACGGTTTCCAACTCGCCGAGTCTTCGGCATCACGGTCGATCCACCGTCTTTCGGGGGTTCGTCGCCCTCTGCCTGGGCACCGGCGTCTCCGCGTGCGGCGGAGCCGAGACGGCTGATCGGACCGACGACGCCGACACGACCCCTGCCGGACACCTCGCCGAGCGCGACAGCGGGCTCCCCGAGGGGATCCAGGCCATCTCGCTTCTTGGGGACACGCTCCGGGCGTCGGTTTCCGCCGCGGCCGAGTCTGAGCTGATCGCGAACATGGAGCAGGCGCTCGCCGACCACCGGGCCGATCCCGAGGATGCCGACGCGCTCATCTGGTACGGACGGCGGCTCGGGTACCTGCAGGAGTACCGCCAGGCCATTCACGTTTTCTCCGAGGGCGTCGGCCTGCACCCCGAGGACGCTCGCATGTACCGGCACCGTGGCCACCGGTACATCAGCACGCGGCAGCTCGACGCGGCCTTGGCCGACTATGAGCGGGCGGCGGAGCTGATCGCCGGACAATCCGACGAGGTCGAGCCGGATGGCGCCCCGAATGCCAGCGGCATTCCCACCAGCACGCTCCAGTCGAACATCTGGTACCACTACGGGCTCGCTCAGTATCTGATGGGCGACTTCGAGGCAGCGCTGGACTCGTACGAGGGATACCTCGCGATCACGACCAACCCGGATCAGCTCGTAGCGATCTCGCATTGGAAGTACATGGCGCTTCGACGTCTCGGGCGGGACGACGAGGCGGCCGCGGTGCTCGAGCCGATCACGGCCGACCTCGAGGTGATCGAGAACGCCAGCTACTTCCACCTTCTCCTCATGTACAAGGGCGAGATGGACGCCGCCGAGCTGTGGGGCGGCCAGGACGACGCACTCGGCAGCGCCACGGTCGGCTACGGGGTGGCGAACTGGCACCTCTACAACGGCCGAACGGACGAGGCGATGGCGGCGTTCGAGCAGGTGCTCCAGACGGGCCAGTGGTCGTCGTTCGGCTACATCGCGACGGAAGCCGAGCTCGCGCGGATCGCCGACGCGGAGTAGCCACGCGGTGACCGGACCGGGGTAGCGGCCCCGCCGGGGGTCGAGATCGACCTCCGGCCCGCACCGAAACTTCCGCCCTCGCGTCGTCGTTCAATCCCCCACTGGTAGGGTCTCTGCAACCATGGGGGGGGCGGGAGCGTCCAACTCTCGTTACAGGACGCGGGATTCGGCCTGACCGAAGCCCTGGAACTTCAATCGCGGTGGTGCTGTGCATAGATGTGTTCGAGCGGCCGCTTTCTGCGCCGTTCTCCTGGTCCCGACGAGTCTGGTCGCCCAGGGATCCCCCGAGAGTGCCGACCCGAGCCGTGACGGCGGTCCCCGCGGGAACGCACCCGCTCTGACCGCCGTTCGTGCATCCCAGGCCCCCCGGATCGACGGCAAGCTCGACGACACCGCGTGGCTCGACGCCGACGTGGCGACGGACTTCGTGCAGTTCCGCCCGGAACCGGGCGGTCCGGCAAGCCAGCCGACCGAGGTCAGGGTGCTCTACACGGAGAGCGCGATCTACGTCGGAGCCCGGATGTACGACTCCGACCCCTCGGGGATCATCAAGCGGCTCGCCCGGCGTGACGAGCAGGTGACCGCCGACGATTTTCTGGTGGGGTTCGACAGCTATTTCGATCGTCGCACCGCGTTCGTCTTCGCGGTCAGCGTCGCCGGCGTCCAGCGCGACTGGCTCATGTTCGGCGATACCAACATGGACCCCAGCTGGGACGCCGTGTGGGAGAGCGCGACCTCGACCGATGAAGACGGCTGGGTCGCCGAGATGCGGATCCCGCTGTCCCAGCTTCGATTCTCTCGCCCGGAGAGCCCGGCGACGGGGATGACCTGGGGCGTGAATTTCCAGCGAGAGCTGGCGAGGGAGGGCGAGACCACGATCTGGGCGCCGCGCCCCGACGATGGTTCGCGTCTCGTCTCAGCGTTCGGGACGCTCAGCGGGCTCGACGGAATCGAGCCGCGTCGCAATCTCGAGATCCGGCCCTATGTGCTCACCTCGGCCACGCGCGCGCCGTCCGAGCCCGACAATCCGTTCTACAGCTCCACCGCCATGTCGCAGAGTCTCGGTGGGGACCTGAAGTACGGCATCACGAACAACCTCACGCTCG
>JAOTZH010000258.1 GCA_029861425.1 Gemmatimonadota bacterium | reverse complement strand
GCGGGGCCGGGCGAACGTCCCGGCCCCGCGGGGGTGTGCTCGCCCGTTCACGAAGGGCGTCCCGTCGCTCGCGACCATGACGAGCGGGTGCGCGAGCGCGGTCTTCACGGCCTCCTCCGGGATGATGTGGGCGATGATCGTCCCGCCCGACTGACGGCGCTCGTAGAACGACTCCTCGTCGAGGCGCTCACCGGTCGCCACCCACTCGATGTCAGAGAAATCGGCGTTGAAGCGCTCTCGCCAGCCGGGATCGAAGATCGCCGCCTGGATGCCCGTCGACGCCGCGGTGTACGGATAGACCTCCGTGGTGACGTCGAGCCCGTTCGACTGTGCCCCCTCGATCATCTCGAGGATCGTCGGCACCTGGTGAAGGCCGCTCGATCCGACGTGAACGATGTGCACGCTGGCCCCGGTGCCCGCCGCGTTCCCGATCATCTCGTGCACGGCCTCGATCGAGCTTCCCGGCTCGACCACCCCGGCGTACCTCACGTGTACGAAGTTCGTGACTCCTTCTTCGGCCGACATGCGGAAGAGGTGGAAGATCTCCTCGCGACGGGCGCCAGGTGTGTACTGGATTCCGTAGCCGATGCCGAGCGCGCCGGCGGCCAGCTGATCCCTCAGGCGATCCGCCATCATCTCGAGCTGCTCGAGTGTCGCGGACCGGCGAACAGCCGCTTGCTGGCCCCCGAGCACCCCACCCCGAATCCGCCCGTGTGATGCGGAAGCCCCGTAGTGGATGAGCGCCTTACCCTCGCGGGTCGCGTACCAGTTCTCCACATCGCCCGTACCGCCCTCGAGCTCGAGCGCCGTCGTGACCCCGTCCTGCGCCTGCAGCCCGCTGCTGAACAGATCCTGCCCGTGCGCGTGCAGGTCGATGAAGCCGGGGGACACCACGAGCCCCGAGACGTCGATCACCTCACGGCCGGTGAGCGGCTCCTCGGTCACGGCTCCGATGAAGCCCCCGACGATCCCGACATTCCGGATCGCGTCGAGACCCGTCTCGGGATCGATCACCCTTCCGCCCGTGAGCACGAGGTCGTAATCCGGCTGCTGAGCCTGGATGCCCGCGGTCGCGGCCAGGAAAGAGGCGCAGGCGAGCGTCAGCGAGCGGAGCGAAAGGCGCGATTGGATCGTGAGCATTGCGTGGAGTCCCGGCTGAGCGACGGACCTACCCGAGCAGGCCCGGAAGAAGAGTGCGAGCGACGAGGAAACCGAGAAACGTGCCGAGCGCTGTACCCAGCGATCCGATCAGAACGGCGGGCAGGACCAGATCCCCCCGGCCGAGGCTGCGGGCCAGCGCGAGCGCGGACGTCCCGCCACCGACGTTGGCCTGGGACGCGACGGCCGCGATGTCGACGTCCATCCGTAGAAGCCAGGCGGCCCCGAACGTGACCAGCCCGTGCACCAGGACCAGGATGAAGGTGAACGCAAGCAGGGTGAGCCCCAGCCCGCCGATCTCCGCCAGCGCGCCGATGTCACAGAACGCGCCGATGACGCACAGGAAGAGATAGACGGCGAACAGTCCGAGAGTCCGGCTGCCCGCCAGGTTCGTGACCGCGGGGATCTGCGCGAGCGCGAGGGCGATGATGCTCAGGATGATGATCGACGGCACCGCGAACCCGATGCTCTCCGACCAGGCCGCGAGGCCGTTCGAGGCCCAGAGCGTGCCGAACCCGATCGCCAGCACGAGCGCGAGATCCACGGGGTGGAGCGATTCGGTGTCTTCCTCGACCCCGAGATCCACTTCGCGAGCGAGCGCCGGGTCGCCATCGGCCCCACGCATCCGACCCGCCCAGAGGGGCCTCAGAAAACGGGGCATCGCGATCGTCAGGGCCATCCAGATCGTCGTCATGATCGAATCGACAGCCGCCGCGCCTCCGAACAGCACCGCCTCGCGCATCATGTCGTACTCGATGGCGATGGCATTGAAGTTCACGCTGCCACCCGTATAGGTGCCGGTGAACATCCCGCCCAGCGCGTGATACATCGGGCCGATCCGCTCGGGGCCGTCGACGGCCCACATGGCGACCAACACGCCCGCGACCGTCCCCAGCGACCCGATCACGAAGAGCGAGATGATCGGGACACCCGCCTTCAGGATGTCGCGGAGGTTCACCTTCAGCAGAAGCCACACGATCGCGAGGGGCGCCACCGTCCCGAAGATCGCGTCGTACGCCGGAACCGGGTCCTGTTCGGTCGAGGTCGTCGGAATCAGACCGAGGTTGGCGATGATCGCCGTCGCGATGATGACGAGCAGCGCCGTCCCGACGTGCTTGAGCCAGGTGCGACGCACCGCCCACTCCGTCACGACGATGACGAGCGAGAGGACCGCGAGAATGAACAGGGTGTGATCGGTCATGTCGCTGGCGAACCTCCGCCGTCTCCCGTCGACCGGCAAGCGCGTCGGGCGGCCTCCAGGCGAGCGGGCTCACCGATATCCAGGAAGGGCCGGTCGGACACCTCGACCCCGACGATCGATTGTCCGGCCTCGAGCGCGAGGGCGAGGACCGGTGTCATCGACAGCTCCCCGCGTGGCGTGTCCCCGGTCCACGGGCCGTATCGAAGCGCGACTTCGCGCTCCAGGAGACGGCTGAACGAGGGGCGCCACACGGCAAGCGTCCACGTCGGGAGTCCCGCGGCTCGCTCGGCGGGCTCGAACCCCTGCACCGTCCGCGAGCTCGCACCGGCCGGATCGCTCAGCTGGACCCCGTCCGTCGGATAGTCCCCGGCGGTCGGGAACAGGCCCAGCGCCACGTCGGCGCCGGTTTCGATCACGGCGGCGGAGAGCCGGGAAAACGCCCTGTCACCATCCCACAGCACGTCTGGGAATCCGAGTGCCACCGCACGCTCCCCCGCCGCCTGCGTGCCGATCGAGACCGTGTACGCGGCGGCTGGCGAGTCCTCGACGACCAGATGCTCGAGGACCGGGGTGCCCGCCCGGCCGCTCCCCAGCTCGTCCCGAACATCGGACTTCAGGCTGCTGGTGACGACGTACGCGCTCGAGACTCCCGCCGCTCCCAGGGCGTCGAGCAGGCAGAACGCGACGGGCCGACGTTCGTCCGGTCGCGCACGGTTCCGGTAGACGGGTTCGAGCTCTTTACTGCTGGATGGCTCGCCCAGCCGGCGTGCGCTGCCGGCTGCTGGCACGACTCCTACCATCGAATCCAGGATGTGCCGACTCCGGCTGGGGACCAGTGTGCGACGAGCCCGCTCGAAAGCGGGCTCGTCAACTCCGGTCGACAAATGTGGTGGAAGGTCAGCGCTGCGGCCACGACCCCCAGATGCTGCAGTGTCCGCCGTTGTCGGTACCGGCGGGCGACTGCTGCACGCCGGAGTATGCCGCGTTCATGACCGCTCGGGGAGCGAAGTGGATCTTCCCGTTGGCGATGGTCCCGAACGCCTTCCCGAAATGCCCCTGTCCGAGCCCGTGACCGGCTTCGTGCAGCGCCACCGTCTCGACGTCGAAGTTCCCGTCGATCGCCCACGGAAACGCCGAGTTGTAGAAGATGAAAGCAAAGGCGTAATCGAAGTTGCCGTCGTTGTCGATGTCGGTGGGGCCGTTCCCATCGACCCAGATGAAGGGGAACGTCACGCCGAGGACGCCGGGCGGCAGCCCGATGAAGCCGCCGTGGATGATGTCCCAGTCACCGAAGACCGTGGTCTCATCGATCGACAGGCCGCTCGAACAGCTCGTGGCGCCCCACGTAGCCATCGCCCG
>JAOTZH010000105.1 GCA_029861425.1 Gemmatimonadota bacterium | reverse complement strand
CATCCGGTCGTGGTCCAGAGCAGCGCCCAGATCCCGTGGTCATGGCACGCCGACGTCGAGGGTGACAGCCTCCGTCGAGCCCGAGCGGATCGAGACGTTCCGCCGCACGAGCGTCTCGTCGCCCCGTCGAACGATCACGACGTGCTCGCCGGGCATGACATCGTGGATTTCGAAATAGCCGCGCTGGTCGGGAGCGACTGCGAGGTCGGTCCCCTCCAGCGCCACGTCGGTACCGGTCAGGTCGACATCCGTCGCGGCCACCACCCCTACCACGGATCCCGGGCGGACCACCCCGAGCATCAGGTCGATCTCGAAGTAGCCCGCCTGTTCTCGAGCCGGGTCTATCGGGAACGGCTCGGCGGTCGCCGTCCCGTATCTCGCCCGGACGCTCTCCGGCCAGGCCTCTAGGTCGCAGTACCGGTAGCGTCCGTCCTCGTCGGCGATCGTCTCCATTTCCTTCGGCTCGTCATCCTGGCGCGCGGTGGTGAGCGTCACGTAGGACGCCGGCAGGTGGACCCTCGTGAGCTCGTCCGTGACGATACCTCCGAAGCTGATCCCGTCTGGATTGTCGGAGGGTTCGCATAGCTCGACCTCGATCTGCGGCGCCTCCGCGGGGCCGGACTCCTTCGTCCAGACGACGACCGCCCCACAGGTGTTCGAGTTGGGATCCCGGTACTCCTCGGGGACCGAGCCCTGGATCGGCCGGTAGATTTCGATCCCCTCGATGTCCTTCGGCTGGATCCCGTACTCGAGCATACGCACGGCCGCGCTGTCCGAGCGCCACCACCGGCCGTCGATGTAATAGGAGGGGCCGCACCCCGTGCCGTACATGAACCGGATCCGCGAGTTCGAAATGACCGCGGTGACGGTATGGAACGCCTGCGATCGTCCCTCGATCTCTTCGGGGTCGTAGAACTCTCCGAGGTCGTCGCCGGACGCCTGAACCCAGGCTTTCCGAGCGTAGAAGCCCACGTCGCCGAGCCGGAGGGAGCGGTCGACCTCGACCCTCAGCTCCTCGAGCTCGATCGGACTCCGCTCCAGTCGGATCGTGACCGCCCGCATCTGGTCGTCCCCGTCGAACGTGACCGGCTCGGTCGCGTCCACGTACCCGATCATGTCCACGCGGAGCACGGCCGGCTCGCAGGCGGCTGTCTCCATGGAGAAGCTCCCGTCCGGCGAGGTCTCCCGACCGGCGAGGAACGAAGCGTCGTCCGCGGCCTCGAGCCACACAAGCGCGCCTACCACCGGATCGCCAGACTCCGCGTCGAGCACCTGCCCGAACACCCGGCACTCCGACGCCCCATCCGGATTGGCCGCCGGGTCCTGCGCGGCCACCTCCGGGGCACTGCCCGCGAGTAGCGCCACGAGGAGAAACAAGGGCACGTCTTCGCGCACGCGCCGACGACCCCGGGTCGTGCGGCCAATCGCCTCGCTCATTCGAGGCTCGACCGCACCTGCGTTTGCAGCTCGTCGACCTGCCGGATAAGGCCACGCATGGTCAGCGCCTGCATTTGCGTGGCGCGAGCCGTGGCGAGAAGAACGCTGCGGAGCCGATCCAACTCTCGGGCATCGCCTGGAAGGTCCCACAGCGGGTCGGGAGGGTGACGGATGTCACCGAGCCGTTCGCGGATTAGCTGGTCACGTTCGATGTGGCTTCCTGTGCCCACGCCCGTCGGACGCAGCACGAGCAGCCCTCCGCGTATGAGGACCTCCTGCAGGTGCCCGTCGAGGTAGACCGCCGTGTTCTTCTCGAAGACCGTCTCCAGTCGCTCCGCCTGTTCGTAGAACTGAACGATCGCGTCGCGCAGGCTTCGGTCGCGGATCAGTCCCAGTGTCCCGGTGCTCAGGAGGTCGGAATACCCCGCCCGAGGAAGCTGCATCGTGAGGCGGGCGAGGCTTCGGATCAGCTGATCGGAAACCGTGCCCCGGTCGAGGGTGGCGAGGTCGCCCGAGAGCGCCGCATAGGCCCCGAGCGCCGCGTTGGTCCCTTCCTGGGCGAAGTCCTGGAGCTCGGCGAGCTGGCTCGCGGTGGCCGAAAGGTCGCGAAGCAGGATCTCGAGTCCATCCCGTTCCTCCTCCCGCTCCCCCTGTCCTTGCCACCACGCCTCGATCCCGAACGCGAGGAGGATCGACCCCACGATGACGAAACCCTCGACGAGGATGCGGAGCCAGGGGAGCCGCCGGACCTGACCGTCGGAGGAGTGGGTCACGATGCGTCTCGGTTCGGACGCCTGGAAGGCATCTGTCGTTCTGTCGAGTATTCCATTCGCTCGCCGGAAAGCAGGCTACGGACCGGCGCGAGATCGGCGGCGGTCCCCCAAGTTGGAGAAACCCTAGCAGAATCAACCTAATTCAGCCTATTTTCGTTAGGCTAGACGTGGTGTCCCTACGCGGCGCGGGTCATTTCGCCCCGGCCGGGTGGTTTTGCTACGTAGCTAGCTGGTTTCCTTCGGGTCGGAAGGGTCGTATGAAACGCATCTCGTTCGTGCTGATGGCGCTGGTGCCCCTGTACCTGGGGCTGGCCGCGTCGATCCGGTCTCCGCTCCCCGGCCCGACCCCGGCGGTGGCGGACGGCCACGGGCTCGAGATGCTCGCCGCGGGCATGAACAACGAGGTGGTTCAGACCGTTTGCGTGCGGTGTCACAACGACGAGCGGATGCGCGGCAATCTCTCGCTCGAGCGTTTCGACGCCGACGACCCGACGGCGGATGCCGAGACGGCCGAGAAGCTGATCCGGAAGCTCCGCCTCGGCATGATGCCGCCGGCGGGCACGGCCCGTCCGGGCGGCGACACGCTGATGGCGCTCGCGATCTCGATGGAGGACGCCATCGACGCCGAGGCCCGACGGAACCCGAGGCCCGGTAGCCGCACGTTCCAGATCCTCAATCGCGCCGAGTACACCCTTACGGTCCGCGACATGCTCGATCTCCAGATCGATGCGGACGCGTACCTGCCTGCCGAGACGATCAGCGAGAATTTCGACAACATCGCCGATGTCCAGATGCTCTCCGCCACGCTCATGGAGGGCTACCTACGCGCGGCCAGCGAGATCAGCCGTCTCGCGGTGGGCGACCTCGAGGCGACGTCCAGCGAGACGACCTACAAGGTTCCGAAAGCCACCGACCAGCTGAAGCGGGTCGAGGGCGCCCCTTACGGAACCCGCGGCGGGATCTCGACGATCCACGTATTCCCGGCCGACGGGCAGTACCGGTTCAAGATCGACTTCCACCCGGGGCCGACGGGATTCCTCTACGGCATGACGGTGCCGAACGAGCTCCTCGAGATCTCGATCAACGGCGAACGCGCGACGATCGTCGAGATCGATCGCTGGATCTCCGAGTCCGACCCGAACGGCATGGTCGTCGAGACGGACCCGGTCCACGTCCGCGCCGGCCCGCAGCGAGTCACCGCGGCGTTCGTGAACAAGACCGACGGTCCGGTGAACGATCTGCTCACCCAGGTCGACTACACGCTCGCCGACACGCAGATCGGTAGCGCCTACGGGGTCACGACGATGCCGCACATCCGCGACTTCATCATCGCGGGTCCGGATTTCGTGACCGGTCTCTCGGAGACGCCGAGCCGCAAGAAGATCTTCACCTGCCGGCCCACGTCGCCGGCCGAGGAAGCCCCCTGCGCCGAGCGGATCATCCGCGATCTGGGCGCCACCGCGTACCGGCGTCCGCTGACCGACGAGAACGTCGCCGACATCATGATGTTCTTCGAGGACGGCGCGGCCGAGGGCGGATTCGAGATCGGCATTCGCACCGCGCTCCAGGTGATCCTCGCGAGCCCGCACTTCGTGTTCCGGCTCGAGCAGGCTCCGGCCGACGTTCAGCCCGGCCAGACGTACCGGATCGCGGACCTCGATCTGGCGTCCCGTCTCTCCTACTTCCTCTGGGCCACGGTCCCGGATGAGGAGCTGATCGACGTCGCGCGGCGCGGCGACCTCCGGAACGACGCGGTGCTCGTCGCGCAGACGCTCCGCATGCTCGAGGACCCCCGGTCGGACGCGTTGGGTGCCCGGTTTGCAGCTCAATGGCTGCGTCTCCAGGACCTCGACAAGATCCGCCCGGACGCGCTCCAGTACCCGTACTTCGACCAGGCGCTGGTCGATGCGATGCACACCGAGACGCGGATGTTCTTCAACAGCCTCGTCCAGGAAGACCGGAGCGTCCTCGAGCTCATCACGGCGGACTACACGTATGTGAACGAGGACCTCGCCAAGCACTACGGGATCCCCGGCGTATCCGGCGATCGGTTCCGCCGCGTCGCGATCCCCGATGAGAACCGCCGTGGCATCCTCGGGCAGGGAAGCGTCCTCACGCTCACCTCGCACGCCGACCGCACGTCGGCGGTGCTCCGCGGGAAATGGGTGATGGAGGTGCTGCTCGGCAGCCCGCCGCCCCCGCCCCCGCCTGATGTGCCCGATCTCGAAGTCACGGACGACGCGCAGGACGGACGGCTGCTCACGGTCCGGGAGCGCATGGAGATGCACCGCCGCAGCCCGGCCTGTCGGTCGTGTCACCGCGTGATCGATCCGATCGGTCTCGCGCTCGAGAACTTCGACGTGACGGGTCGCTGGCGTATCAAGGATGAGCTCTCGCCCGTCGATCCGGTGGGCGAGCTCTACGACGGAACCGAGATCAACGGGCCGCAGTCGCTGCGGACGGCGTTGCTCAGCCGACCGGAGCCGGTCATTCGCAATTTCACCGCCGCGCTGATGTCCTATGCGCTGGGGCGGAGGATCGAATACTTCGACCAGCCCACGATCCGGCAGATCGCGCGCGACGCCGAAGCGCAGGGGAACCGCATGTCGGCCTATATTCTGGGGGTCGTGCAGAGCCCGGCCTTCCGCATGAGTCAGGTCGAGGTCGTCGCGGACGACGAGATCGACGCGGGTCTGTAGAAGGCCCGAAAGAGAACTGAAGAGGAGCGGGTAAATGGAGATTCTGACCGGCAAACACATTGGCCGCCGAACGGCCCTGAAGGGGCTTGGCGCGACGGTCGCGTTGCCGTTCCTGGATGCCATGCTTCCGGCGGGCCGATTGTGGGCCAGCCCGAACAACGTCGCGGTCCCGACGGACGCCACGCGTTTTGTCGCGATCGAGATGGTGCACGGCGCCGCCGGCTCCAATGAGTGGGGTGCCTCCCAGTACCTGTGGGCTCCGGAGAAGACGGGGGGCGCCTTCGATCTCGCGCCGTCGAGCCTGAGCCCACTCGAGCCGTGGCGGAAGTACTTGACGGTCGTGTCGAACACGGATGTCGAGGGCGCCGAGGCCCGCGCTCCGAAGGAGATCGGCGGCGATCATTTCCGATCGAGCGCCGCGTTCCTCACGCAGCAGCACCCGAAGCAGACCGAGGGCTCGGACGTCTGGGTCGGGAACAAGTCGATGGACCAGTACTACGCGGACCGGTTCGGCCAGGACACGCCGATTCCGTCCATGCAGCTCTGCATCGAGAACGTCGACCAGGCGGGCGGCTGCGCCTACGGCTACGCCTGCGTGTACACGGACACGATCAGCTGGGCCGACGCCGACCAACCGCTCCCGATGATCCGCGACCCTCGCGTCGCGTTCGACCAGCTGTTCGGGGCCGGCGGCAGTCCCGAGCAGAGGGCCGCGCGCCGGAAGACGCAGCGGAGCATCCTCGACTGGATCACCGACGAGGTCTCGAGCCTCAAGGCGAGCCTGGGCGCGACGGACCGTAACCGGCTCGATCAGTACATGACGAACATCCGCGAGCTAGAGCGGCGGATTCAGATGGTCGAGTCGCAGAACCTGAGCGGTGAGGTGCGAGAGATCCCCGAAGCCCCGGCCGGCGTGCCGGATTCGTACTCCGAGCACGTGAAGCTGATGTTCGATCTGCAGGTGCTCGCGTTCCAGTCCGATCTGACCCGCGTGTTCTCGTTCAAGATGGGCCGCGACGGATCGGGTCGGGTCTATCCGGAGTCCGGGATCAACTCGGCGTTCCACCCGGCGTCGCACCACGGCGGCCGCGAGGACCGAGTCACCGACTTCGCGCAGATCAACCGCTACCACGTGGGGCTCGTCCCTTATCTGCTCGAGAAGCTGGACTCGATCGAGGAGGCCGATGGGACGCTGCTCGACAAGACGATGCTGATCTACGGCTCGCCCATGGGCGATTCGAACCTGCACAACCACAAGCGGTGTCCGCTGTTCATCGCGGGCGGCGCGAACGGGCAGCTCGAGGGCAACATGCACATCAAGGCGCCTGACGGGACGCCGATGGCGAACGTGATGCTGAGCCTGATGCACAAGCTCGGCATGGACGACATGGTCACGTTCGGCGATAGCGACGGGGACTTCTCGTTCTCGATGCCGGCCGCGGATGATGTCGACGCGTAGGACACAGGGGCCCCAAATGCGGAATTCGCTTCACGTGAACGTGGCCGGAGCCCTGGCGCTGACCGCGTTGCTGTTCAGTGCCGCGCCCGACTCGCCGGTGGCGGACGCCGCCCAGAGCGGGAACGTCGAACTCGTTCGCGAGTTGCTCGTCCAGGGCGCCGACGTGAACGCGGCGCAGGGCGACGGGATGAGCGCTCTTCACTGGGCGGCTTCAGGCGGGCACGTCGACATGATCGAGGTGCTGCTCTACGCCGGTGCCAACACCGAGGCGATCACGCGTCTCGGGGCGTATACACCGCTCCATCTGGCCGGTCGGAACGGCCAGGGCGACGCCGTTGCCACGTTGGTCTCGGGCGGCGCGAACGCCGACGCGACCGCGACGACGGGGGTGACGCCCCTCCACTTCGCCGCCGCGGCCGGCTCGGCCACGGCCGTGACCGCCCTGATCGAGCACGGCGCGTTCATCGACGTCGCGGAGTGGTCGAAGGGGCAGACGCCGCTCATGTTCGCCGCCGCCGCCGGCCGGATCGAGGCCGCGCGGGCCCTGATCGAGCACGGGGCCGACCACGAGGTCGCCTCGAACGTCGTGGACTTCCGCGAGCGCGGGCAGGCGGACGGGCAGGACCGCCGTCGTCGTCAGGAACTCATGGTCGCCTACCGAAAGGCCCAGGGTGAGGCCGAGGCGGAGACCCCAGCGGGGGATGGGCCCGCGACCCAGAGCAACTTCCGCGACCCGAACCGGACGTTCGCCGAAGACCGCCGTGGAGCGACGGCACAGCAACAGGCGCAGGCCGCGCAGCAGCGCCAGCAGGCGCCGCCGGCCCAGGCCCGGCAGGGCGAGGGTGAGGATCCGCCCGATGAAGAGGAAGCGGCGGAGGCCGAGGCGGCCGAAGACGAGTCCGACGAAGCGGAGTCCGATGAGGACGCGCTGGATGCGCAGCCGTCCGATGAAGAGGAGGAGCAGCGTCGCGCGGCCGCATCGAGCGACACGCCGCTCGGGTACAACGACCTCGTCGGCAAACAGGGCGGGATGACCGCCCTCCACTACGCCGTTCGTGACGGACATACGGACGTCGTGGCCGCGCTGCTCCACGCCGGAACCGACGTGAACACACGCACGGGCGGGGACCAGAGCACCCCGCTCGTGATCGCCGCCGTGAATGGCCGCTACGATGTCGCGATGTACCTGCTCGAGCAGGGCGCGGATCCCAACATGGTGAGCGAGGACGGCGCGGGGCCCCTGTACGGCACGATCGCGAACCGGTGGGCACCAAAGGCCCTGTTCCCTCAGCCCACCGCCTTCAAGCAGCAGGAGACGGACTACCTGGAGTTCATGGAGACGCTTCTGACCGCGGGAGCCGATCCGAATGCTCGACTCGACACCCACATCTGGTACAGCTCGTTCAACTTCGACCTGCTCGGTGTCAACTTCCGGGGCGCGTCGCCGTTCTGGCGCGCCGCATATGCGCAGGACATTCCGGCGATGGAACTGCTCGTCGCCTGGGGTGCAGACCCCCACACCTCGACGAAGAAAGCGCCTTCACGTCGCTTCCGGCCTCCGGATCCGGATGAGGAGGAGAAGGAAGACCCGAGCGGTCTTCCGCCCGTCGAGATCAACGGTCCCGGGATCCCGCCGCTGGTGGCGGCGGCCGGAGTCGGCTACGGCCGCGCTCGGGCGGGCAACTCGCACCGCCACGCTCCGGACAGCTGGCTCGCCACGGCGAAGTATCTGATCGAGGTCGTCGGGGCCGATCCGAACGCCCGTGACCACGACGGGTTCTCGGCGCTCCACTACGCGGCCGCGCGCGGCGACAACGAGCTGATCGAGTACCTCGTCTCGAGGGGCGCCGATCCGATGGTGGTCGCGCGGACGGGTCAGACGACGGTCGACATGGCGAACGGGCCGATTCAGCGCGTGCAGCCGTTCTTCGAGACCATCGAGCTGCTCGAAGGGATGGGCGCCAAGAACAACAACCGCTGCCTGAGTTGTTAGCTGATCGGAGCGGGCCCTAGCTGGCCGACCTCACCGACTTCAGCAGCTTCGACGCGATCGCGAGCACGAACGCCCACATGAGCACGGAGCCGAAGCCGAAGGCAACACGGCCGACCGTCTCACCAACGCTGCCCCCGGCGCCCACGGGGCCGACCGATCCGCCCCCGGAGAACTGACGCTCGCCGGGTCCGAACGCGACCCAGCTGAACGCGCTCGCCAGGCAGACCATGAAGAGTAGGGCGAGGGCTGCGTTCAACGTTTCATCGCCGGCCCCGTCGCCGCCCAGGCAGGCCATCACTCCACCCAGGGCGAACACGACCCCGCAGAGAACGATCACCCACCCGGGGGCGTGCACGGAAGACGGATCGACCGGAATGATGCCACCGCCGACGCCGATGATCGCGCACCCGGCGAGCACGAAGATCGCGCCGAACCAAACAGGTGCTTTCTGCCCGTTCCGGGAACGCCGCCGCTGCACCCGCCCCATCGACACCACCTCCTGCCTC
Organism: Gemmatimonadota bacterium; assembly: GCA_029861425.1. Classification (GTDB taxonomy): domain Bacteria; phylum Gemmatimonadota; class Gemmatimonadetes; order Palauibacterales; family Palauibacteraceae; genus Palauibacter. Next base: position 4,941 of record JAOTZH010000105.1, on the reverse strand, counting down.
TCTCCGCACCCCGCGGGGAGCGACCCGACTCCCCCACCCGCCCGAACCCGTTGACCGGCCGCGCGAACGGGCTTCTGAGTGCAAGACACATGCGAGATACGCGAAAAGGGCGCGCCGGTCGTGGTGACCGACGCGCCCTGAAGAGCGGCTCCGCCGCCTCGCGGCGACGTGCCCGGGCCGACCGTAGCCCGGGATGCGACCCGACGGTCGCGGTGCCTAGTTGTCCGGGTTGTTCGACTCCATCTCGTCGGCCACGCGCTTGCGCTCCTCGACGAGCCGGTCGAACTCCGCCTGATCGAGATACGTGACGTCGGCCCACAGGTGAGCCATCTCATCTACCGTCCGGTCCCCCCAGTCCACCCACTGCTCGTGGTCCGGGTTGTTCGGGTTCTCGGGCGTGTTGTCGTGCCAGGCGGTGACGACGAGCGTGGTCCCGGCCGGGACCAGCGGAGCGGCATGGTCGGCGTAGATGTAGTTGATATGCCAGTTCCACTGGAAGTTGTTGACCTGGCTGATCAGCTCACGACGCCCGTCGGGGTAGATCGCCTCGAGCGAGAAGGCCTTCCCACGCATATGCATGTGCGGCTGGAAGTTCTCGATGCGGGCCGGATACTGGAGGCGGTGGAAGTTCTGCGTGACAGCGACCTCGCCCGGCGGAATGTCGAGCCCCCCCGGCTTCGTCGCATTGTAGAACATCAGCCGCGTCTGGTGAGTCGGCTCCTGCCCTTTCGGGTAGAACCAGACACCGATCTCGACGTAGCTGTCGACGACCTCTTCGCCCATCGCGTGGAGATGGACCTCCCAGCGGATCTGTGAGCCCGGGAGCATCAGTTTGCCCGAGCCGTCCTGGAAGATCTCGCCTTCCTTGCCGACCGCCCACTCCATGAACAGGCCGCCGCCGCCCATCGCGCCGCCGCGTGTGCTCGCCTGAACGGCGGCCGCGCCCATGGCGTCCTCCGAGTTGTCCTGCTCCAGAAACGCGAGCACGTGGTGCGTGATCCGACGCGAGTCCATCCCGGCGGGCTTGATCTCGATCGCCCTCACCCAGCGGGGCTCGGTGATACCCGTCGGACTGACAGGGCGCCACCACTTGTCCTGCGTGACGGCCTCCAGCGTGTACGGCTCGGAGGCAACGATGAGGTCGGGCTCGCCGTAGCGATCCATCAGCCGCCACTCGTCCGGGTCCGGGAACTCCACCGGGGCCGGTAAGTCCGCCGGGTCGCCTTCGACGCGTCCGCCGTCGATCCAGGCGACGATCGTCTCGATCTCCTCATCGGTGAGGCTACGATCGTTCTTGAACTCCTGGACCCCGACGGTCTTGTCGATGTGCCACGGGGGCATGACCCGATTCGCCACCTTCTCTTTGATGCCGCTCGACCACCGGTACGCGTCCCGGTACGTCATGAGCGTCATTGGGGCGATCGAGCCCTCCTGATGGCATTCCTGGCAATTGGCCTGAAGGATCGGAATCACGTCGCGGTTGAACGTGACGTCCGCGTGTGCCTCCTGCGCCTCGGCCGGCGCGAGCGGGGCAATGGCGAAGAACGCCAGCGCCACCGCCGTCAGGCGGCTCGGGTGAACGATCCAATCCCTACTCATCGGCCGCTCCTCTCGCTCGGTTCGTGTCGGGTACTCGCTGCACGTGGTAGTTACGGCGCGGGCTCGGTCACGGGGTGACCGTCACCTTCACGAACCCGTTGCTCCAACAGCATTGCGCATGGCCTGCCGTGCCGACGCCGGAGGCGTCGTTGGCCCGCACACGCAGAATGTACTCGCCGGGCATGCTGAACATGACCGACGTCGTGGCGCTCCCGCCCTCGTAGGGCACGCGCGCCGTTGGCTCGCTGAATTCGACGTGTCCGGGGCCCTGGTGTTTGAACCAGGTCAGGCTGACCGGCGCCGCGCGGCCAGAGCTGCGAACGCTCGTGCGTCCGCGACCGTCGTCCCGTGCCCAGACGGTAATCTCGAACGGCTCGCCCGCGGTCGCCGTGCGTCGTGTGCCCCACGGACCCCCGGGTCCCATGGCCTCCGCTCCGTCCTCTTCGAACTTGAGGCTCGGCGGCTTGTTTCCTGACCCGCCCTCACCGACGATCGCGTCGATCAGCCAGTCGCGGTGGAGGTGGCCTGGGACGCTGTACGTCCCACCGCGAACCTTGAGGGTCCAGTAGACCCGCTCGTCCGGATCGAAGTCGGCCGGGACGTTGACGGTGAACACGCCGAAGTGGCGGCCCGGGTTGAAGCTGGTCGGCTGGCTCCCGTCGAACCCGTGGTCGATGTTGTTGCTCTCGCCGAGCGGGATCTCGACCGTCTCTTCCATGTTCCGGTTCATGTAGCCGAACGACATGGCGATCGTGCCGTCTTCCGCGACGTACCATCCTTCATAAGCGGGCGTGACGCTGAGGCCCGCACCGGACCTGAGGGGAAGGGGGATCTCCTGCGCGCTCAAAGGCGGCGCAGCACTCGCCACTGCGAGCGCGAGAACCCCGAGGGACGGGACTGGGCGCATCTGTCCTCCGGAGATTAGTCTTACAGACCTACAAAATGGGCTTTTTCGACCCGATTCGGCAACGCGGGCCCCCCACGCGAGGCCCCCGCTTCCCGTCTTTCTAGTGCGAGGAATCGTCGATCGACGCCTTGATCGCCTGCACCGTCTGGTCGACGCGGAACCCTAGAAGCTTCTTCCCGATCTGCACCGTCTCGTCGAGCGGATGGATCGAGACACCATTGATGCTCGCCTTCCCGGCCTTCACGCGCTGCTCGTAGCGGACCATGTCGGGGTCCTCGACCATCATGATCGAGGTGATCACGAAGTCATCGTGCAGTCCCTCGGGGTCGGTCTCGAAGATCCCGAGCTCCTCGTTCATCCACGTGTGGACCTTGCGGTACTCGTAGAACTCGGGGATGAAGTGAGCGGTGGCGTCCGTCCAGACCTCGTTCAGCTTCGCGGCCACGGCCTCCATGCCACTCTGATTGCCGCCGCTGTCGCCGAAGAGGACGATGTGCTCGAATCCGTGCGCCTCGAGGCTCTCGGCCACATCGGTGAGAACGGCCTCGTAGGTCTCCTGACGAAGGCTGATCGTGCCGGGGTAGATCATGTGACCGCTGGGCTCCTCGATCCCGCCCTCGGGCACGAGCTTGATGACCGGGGCGCACAGAGCGTTACCGAGCGCCCGGGCGACGCCCTCGCAGGCGCCGTAGAGCACGTAGTTGTGCTTGCCGGTCGCGAGGTACGGTCCGTTCTGCTCGATCCCACCGGTCGTGATGATCGCGGTGGTCTTCCCGGCGGCCATCGCGTCCCGGACTTCCATCCACGTGAGCTCTTCGATCCAGACGGAGTCGAAGGCGTCGATGGGCCGATCCGCGACCAGTGCCTCCTGGGTCCGGCGCTCCATCTCCGCACGCATCTGTGCGCGCTGCTCGGCCGTCATCTCTCGCTGCTGCCCGATGAGGGGAGTCGCGAGGACGGCCGCGAAAGCCAGGGTGGATACGAGGGTCGCTGCTCGCTTCATGATGACGCCTTCTGTTACGGTCCGGTTGCCCCGCCTCACCTCTCCGCGCACGAGAACAAACACGCGGATCTGGAAAATGGCTGTCGCGCTGCGGGCCGGCCAGCGGCGTCGCCCGCCAGCGGGTCGGCCCACCCGGCCAGGCCGCGGACGCGAGGTACCTGCGCGTCCCGCCACCACGTATGATTCGCTGGGATCGTCGTGAAACCGGAGGTCGTCATGTCTCGCTCGCCGTCTGCCCGTCTCGTCTTCGCTCTCGCGGCGCCGCTGTTCGCCGCGTGCGCCTCCCCCGAAGCGGAGATCGACGCGATCGAGGCTGACGACGCGGCGGCGTCCGCCGATTTCGTCCGATCCGGAAATCCGTATGAGCGCGGGTTCACCGACGCCGATTTTCCGAGGGTCCAGGAGCTAGCCGACGGGGTCTACTCCTATGAGCAGATCCACGTTGCGGGCGGCGAGACGATCACGACGGTCAGCCTGTTCGTGGTCACGTCGGAGGGTGTCCTTGTCGCGGACGGTCAGGAGAGCGTCGAGGAAACGAAGCGCCTGATCGACACGATCGCCGGGATCACCGATCAGCCGATTACGCATATGGTCATCTCGTCCGATCACGGCGATCACTCGGCCGGGAACTCCGCTTTTCCGCCCGAGGCGGCGTTCTTCGCGCACCCGACCTCGGCCGCCACACTCGAGGCCCAGGCCTCGAATCCGACCCGGCCCGACACCGCCCCCCCCGTCGTCCTCCCGAATCGGCTCGTTCCGGATCGCGAGACGATCGAGTTGGGTGGACGGGAGATCCACCTCGTCCACCTGGGCCGAGCCCACACGGGGGGCGACCTGCTCGTGTACGTGCCCGACGGCAAGGTCCTGTTCATGAGCGAGACCTATCTCAACCGGATCTTCCCGGCGATGCGTTCGGCGCACCCGTCGGAGTGGGTCGCGATGGTCGAGGCCGCGCAGGCCATGGATGTCGACGTGTACGTCCCCGGCCACGGTACCGTCGAGACGCCCGAAGTCCTGGCCGAAGAGCTCGAGACCTACCGACAGGCGATGGTCGCGGTGATCGCCGAAGCCACCCGGCTGCACGATCTCGGGTTGACGCTCGAGGAAGCCCTCGAGCAGGCGGAGTTCGGGGATCTCGAGTCGTGGACCCTGAGCGCCGGCCAGGGACCGACGGCCGTACGACGGGTCTACATGGAGCTGAACGGAGAGCTCCCCGAGTGAGCGAGTGCGGTCCATGAAGGAACGCCGCCCCTTCCACGTCCAGCTGAGGCGCTACCTCCTCCAGGGTCTCGCGGTCATCGGACCCCTCGGCATCACGGCCTTCGTCCTGTGGTGGCTGTTCGTGAACGTGGACGGCCTGCTCGGTCAGTGGGTTGATCCGCTGCTCGGCTGGTCGGCGCCCGGCGTCGGCGTCGCCTTCCTGCTCCTGGTG
>JAOTZH010000104.1 GCA_029861425.1 Gemmatimonadota bacterium | reverse complement strand
CAAGCCGACCGTGTACCCGCCGAGGATCCACCGAACGACGACTGTGGCGTCGCTGTCGAAGGTCCCGCGCTCGTAGATGAGAGTGATGACGAGGTCGCCGTAGAGGAGGAGCACGACCACCGCGGGAAGAATGAAGTAGAGGGTCCGCCGGACCCCGGAGGCGAGGTGCGGGCGCAGCGCGTCGATCCCGTCTTCCCTCGACATCTCCGGTAGGGATGCCACAGCGACGGAGACCCCGAAGAGGGCCATCGGGAGCTGAACGATCCGCTGGGCGAAATACATGCCTGCGATCGGTCCGTACCCGAGTGTGCTCGCCAGAATGACGTCAACGAAGCTTGAAACCTGAAAGATCCCCTGTCCCGCCGCGACGGGCCCCGCGTTCCGAACCACCGTGTCTACCGACTCCGAGCGGTCGATTCGCGGTCGGAGAGTGCCCGCAAGGCGACGAGTCGCCGGAAGCTGGACGAGGACCTGAAGCGCCGCCCCCGCGAGCGTGGACCAGGCGAGCACGAACACGAGCGGCTCCCACCCCACGCGGGACGCGACGAGAAGGCCGACGATCTGCGCGAGGTTCCACAGCACGGGGGCCGCGAACGGCAGGAAGAACTGTCGATGGCTGGTGAGCACTCCGAGACACCACGCCCCGATGATCATGAGGCCGGACATGGGGAAGAGGATCCGAATCAGACCCGCCGTGAGCGCACTGACGTCGGACTCGAACCCGGGCGTGACCCATCGAGCGAGCAGGGGTGCCGCGGCCACCCCGATCGCCACGACGAGCCCGGAGACCAGCAGCACGATGCCCAGCACTCCCGAGGCGGTCCGTCTCGCGCCCTCCTCGTCGCCAGCGCCGAGGCGCGCTGAGTACACCGGGACGAACGACGCCGACAGCGTGCCCTCACCGAGCAGGTTGCGAAGGATGTTGGGGATCTTCAGGGCCGCCGCATAGGCGTCCATGACGGGACCGATCCCGAAGAATGCGGCGATGACCACATCTCGGACGAAGCCGGTGATCCGGCTGGTGAGGATGCCCGCCCCGACGCTCGCCGCGGAGCGCCCGGTCCGCGCTCCGGTCAGATCAGCTATCCCCTTCCGGGTGGAGACTCCCCGACTCCGTCGACGACGGAGGGGGCAGAGCATGTTCGTCGCGACCCTCGACGAGGGAGCGGACGAACTCGGACTCGTCCTGAAGGCTCTCGACCGCCTGTGTCAGGTACTGCATCTCCTTCTCGAGCGCATCGAGACGTGCGTTGGCCGGCTCTGAATCGCGCGATGCGATACGCCGGGCAAGCGCTTCCGACAGCGGAGAGTCGATCAGAATCGCCAGCACCGGGATCAATACGATCATGCCGAGAATTATCGCGAATGCAGCCGTCATGAACGAAAGCTAGCTGCCCTCGGCCGACCCCGCCAAGAAAGTCCGCATCTCGGCGGCGACGTGTACACGGGCGTCGTCGATGAGCCCGGCACCATAGCGTGCGAGCAGGTAGAACGGGCTCACCACGCGTTCCTGCGGGCGCCGCCGGGGCCAGAGGTTGGCGGCGGCGCGCCGAACCTTCGTCAGGGTCGCGTCCTGCTTCTCTCGCACCGCCGCGTCGACCCGGCGGTCGAGTTGCCCCATCGCGTCGCCGAGCGCCTTGCCCATCTTGCCGGCCGCCGCGTTCAGACCGGGAAGTTCCGAGGCTACCGCGGCTTCCACCGCCGTGGCGTGTCCGCTGACAGCCTCTCGCATGTCGGCGAGTGCCTCGTCCACGCCTGCCGGTCGCGATTCCGCCGTCACGCGCTTCGAGACGCTGTCCCCTCCATCGACCAGGTCCTGGGGCTCGATATCCAGCCGGTCGAGGATCTTGCGGATCCTCGGCTCCACCACGCGAAACGACGCACGTGCCCGAATGGCCGGGAACGGCACCCGGAGCGTTTCGAACAGCGGGCCCAGCTGGCTCCAGTAGGCGATCTCTCCGGGCCCGAGCACCGTCGCCGCGACCGGCATCAGCCACGACTCCAGGGGCGGGCGAGACGACACGTTGGCCGAGAACCGCTCGGGCCCCTCGTCGAGGCGTGTCAGCCAATCCCCCGCTGTCGCGACATCTCCGTCACGCCCCGCGGCGTACCCGTCCCCATTCTGCTGACGAATCACGCGGGCCCTGCGGCGTCCGTCATCGTAGAAGAGCGGCAGGCCCCCCTCGACGGGGGCGATGGGCGCTTCGAAGCCGGCGCCACGGAGCACTGCGTCCCCCCGGCCACAAGCCGACAGTACGCTCTCGCTCTCCTCGAACAGGCGCCGGAAGAACGGGGCAGACGCCCGTTTGACCGCAGGATGGGCGGAGTCGAGCCAGGCCAGGTCCAGCCCCGACGTCAGTCCGCGAAGTGCTGCGGCGAATCCCTCTGACACCGTCTTCTCGGGTCGATAACTGTCTCGAAGCAAGTCGAGATATCGTGATGTAAACTCCGATTGTGGAAGCAGTTGAGAGATTTCATCGAGGATCGCTTCGACCGAGGGACCCAGAGTCGTCGGCCCGACCGGCCGTGCCTCGCGGCCGTCCGGGGCGGCGTAGCGGAGGGTGTGCAGGCTTCCGTCCGCCGCCGGCATCGTCGTCTGACCGATCTCGTTCCAATCGTGGTCATCCGCAGCGATCCAGAATACCGGAACGACGGGCACCCCAAGGGTCTCCTCCAGCGCCCTGGCGAGCTCGATCGCGCTGAGCGCCTTGTAAAGCACGTAGAGGGGGCCCGTGAACAGCACCGGCTGCTGGCCGGTGGATACGACGAGCCCCTCCCCCTCCAGGACGCGAGCCAGTTTCGTGGCGACATCCTCGGATGAGGTGCCGAAGGCATCGACGGCCAGCCGCGCGCCACGGAGGTCGATCTCGATATCCCGCGCCCGTGGAAAGGCCACCGGTCCCGTCTCCGCAATGAGTCGACCGGCGAGCGTGTCCGGGGCGGCGAGCCGGGTGGTCTCGAACTCGAGGCCGGTCACGAGGCGCGCCCCCTGAGAATCAGACGCGGCGAATCGGAGCCGAACGACTCGCCATCGTACCCGCCGAAGCGTTCTTCGGCCACGAGACCATGCCTCTGGAGAAGGTCTTCCAGCTCGACGCGATCGTAGAGGCGGACCCTTTCGTGGAAGACGTCCGGCTCGCCGTCGGTATCGAGCAGCTCGATCCGTTTGAACACCTGGTTTCCGTCGACCCAGCGGACCTGGCGAACCCGACGCCCGTTCACGTCCGACACGGTTTCCGGTTCCAGGCGCGCCATCACCCAGGGAGCGTTGAGGTAGTCCATGATAAACGGCGACCCCGGCCGCATTACGCGGCGGATCTCACGCACGACGCCGATGTCTTCGTCTGGTGTGAGGAAATAGCCGAACGACGTGAAGAAATTGACCAGGGCGTCGAAGGCGCCGTCGGCAAACGGGAGCGAACGCATGTCGCCTCGCACGAGGGACCCACTGACCCCCGGTCTGAGGGCGGCCTGGCCGAGGAGAACCGCGGACAGGTCCATTCCGATGCCGTCGAACCCCATTTCGCGGATGCGCTGGAGATGGCGGCCCGCACCGCAGGCGAGATCCAGGATGCGTCCCCCGGCACGGGGCTCCCCGCTCTCGACGAATAGTCTGACGCCCGCCGCCGCCTCGTCCTCGTCGCGGTGCGGGTACAACGAGACATACGTCTCTCCGAACCAGTCCCGGAACCACTCCGCGGGTGCGCTCACGGACCCTTGTGATACGGCTCGCCACGCAGGATCGTGCCGGCCCGGTAGAGCTGCTCGGTCAGCACGAGCCGCGCGACCTCGTGCGGGAGAGTCAGCTGGGAGAGGCTCACTCGATGGCTCGCGCGATCGAGCACGTGTGCGGCAAGGCCGTGGGCCCCGCCGATCGCGAAGGCCAGTCCCCCGCCCCCGTACGTCTGGATCTCTTGAATGCGGTCCGCCAGGGTTCTGGTCGTCCAGCGCTTCCCTTCTCGCGTCAGTGCGACAAGGGCCGGTCCCTGGGGCGCCCGCTTGAGCAGGGCGTCCCCTTCCTCGTCTCTTGCCGCCGCCGCCCGGCTGTCCGGCAGCTGGGCCGCGGGCACGGCGATGGAATCGAACCGATAGTAATGCTGTAGCCGATTCTCGTACTCCTCGATCGCCGCTGCCAGTCCCGGGGTCCTCACGCGACCGACCGACAGAACCGTCAGGCGGGTCACGGGCCCGCCCGTCGCACGGCGAGAACCCGCTCCATCAGCGATTCATGGCCACGGTGCCAGACCAGGCTCTCGTGCACCACCCAGACCGGGACTTCGGTCGGGATCACGTGTTCGAGTCGCACGTAGTCTTTGCGCGTCATGACGAAGCCGCCCTCCCCGGCAGCGCGGAGCAGACGGGGCCACTCCGGCCCAGGCAGGCCGTGATCCGGCAGCGCGTGCTCGAGCGAGACGGAGGCACACGTCCGCCGTACGAATTCGAAGAAGAGATTGGGCTTCATGATACCGGTCAAGGCGACCGTCGGGGCTGCGTCCGGGCCGGAGCCGTGCGGTCGGGCCGGCGAGGGCGCGGCCGTCTCCAACGAACCCACGGCGACAGGCACTCCGCCCGACTCCCGGGCGAGCCAGGCGTTCTCCCAGGCCAGCACGTCCGCGTCGCGTGGCTCTCGACCGATGAGCACGAGCCAGTCGGCCGTCTGGACGGCCCGTCGCACCGAGTCGCGAAATGGCCCGGCGGGGAGCGGTGCTCCGTTCGTGCGCCGGAGCGCGTCGCGATCGATCGCCACGATCTCGAAATCTCGCGCCAGCCGGCGGTGTTGGAATCCGTCGTCCAGCACGGTGACGTCGGCGCCATCAGCGGCAGCCCGAAGTGACAGCGCGGAGCGGTCCGGATGACCCCACACCGGGATGGAAGGGTGAAGCACCGAGTGCAACTGGAGCTCATCCCTATACCCCCGCGTGATGATCGCCGGCGTCCTCCCGCCCTCCGCCAACCAGCCCGCGACGGCTGACGCGAGGGGCGTCTTTCCGCTTCCGCCCACCGTGATGCCGCCAACCGAAATGACGGGGACGGGCGGCCGAAAGGTGGCGATCACTCCTGCATCGTAGAACTTGTGGCGCACGCTGCGGGCGGTCACGTAGGCGGCGCTCGCGAGACGGAGGTCCGGCGGGGTCCGACCTGTCCAGGCGGCGCGGAGACGTCGCTCGATGCGGCGACCGACGGCGGACCCCGGACCCGACGGGGGGGGCACGTCTCGGAGACTCCGGGTGCGGTAGGGCCGCCTCCATCGGGCTTCGTTCGCGACGGCCTCCGCCCTGCGAGCCTCACGCATCGTCGCTGCCTCGACGCGACGGACCATGGCCTCCACGTCATCATCGGCCGCCACGACGATCGGGTCTCCGAAGGCGGCGTAGACTCGGGCGCCGGGCGCCGGAACGAGAAAGCGGTCCCACGAGCGGAGACGGACGCCGGTCGTACTCGCGAGCGCCATGGGCACGATCGGACACCCCGTTTTGGCTGCCAGTCGGATCGTGCCGGGCTGGCAGGAGTGCCTCGGCCCTCGCGGGCCATCCATCGTGATGCAGATCGACGAGCCCCCGCCCACCACGCGCAGCATCTCGCGGTACCCGGCGCCGGCGCCACGGCTCGTGGAACCCCGGACCATGGAGAACCCCAAACGAGTCAGGATGCGCGCGATGATCTCTCCATCGCGGTTGAGGCTGGCGAGTGCGGAGAGCCCCCTTCCACGCCCCAGCAACGCGTACCCCGCGATGTACTCGTGCCACGTCGCGAAGATGGCCTGGTCGTCCGGAAACCGTCCCGGGGCGCCCGGGTCGTCCACGTCGCGGAATCGCCAGGTTCGGCCCAGGACGATCGCCAGACTCGCGAGCCGGGTGGCGCGATCGGTGGATAACGGCATTAGCCCGCCCCGGGTGTCATTCCAGGAGCTCGACAGCGTGGTCCGCGACCCGCCCCGCGGCCCCCGGATCGCCCAGGGCACCGCGGACCCTGGCGAGACCGTCGAGCATCGCGTGCCGGGCGGGGCCGGCCTCGAGAAGCGGGAGAATCGCCGCTGCAAGCGCCGCGGGCGTCACCTGGTCCTGGATGAACTCCGGGACGACACGATCCTGGACCACGAGGTTGGCCAGAGCGATCGACGGGACCCGAACCAATCGTCGAGCGAGCGCGTACGTCACCCGCCCGGTCCGGTATCCCACGACCATCGGCACGCCCGCCAACGATAGCTCGAGGGTAATCGTACCGGACTTCGTGAGCGCCGCCGTCGATCGACCGATCAGATCCGCGGCCGGGACCGTCGGGATGCCGGATTCGCTATAGCGCGCCTTCGGGATGTGGGGGGGGCGCGCCACCACCACTTCCAGGTCGGGTCGTTCCTTCGACACCAGCGTGGCCGCATCCGAGAACACCGGGAGGATTCGCTGGACCTCCTGCTCGCGGGATCCGGGGAACAGTCCGAGCACTGGCCCACCGCCGGATGGAGGCTTCTCTGTGTCGCGCTCCTCGCCAGTCTCCACGGCTCTGTCATCCATGAGCGGGTGCCCCACGAAGCGGCTGTCGACGCCGTGGCGCAGCAGAAGCTCGTCCTCGAACGGAAGCACCGTAAGGACGCGCCGGCAGTGAGCGGCCAGCTTCTTCGCCCGACCTTCCTTCCAGGCCCATACCTGCGGCGCGATGTAGTAGAGGACCGGGATCCGATGGCGGTCGGCGTACGCGGCGAGCGGGATGTTGAAGCCGGGGTAGTCGACCGGAATCACCAGCCGGGTGCCGTGCTCGATCAGATCGCGGTGTACACGTCGGCGGAGGCCGTAGAAGAACCGGACTCGCTTCGCGACCTCCAGGAACCCCATGACGGCGAGGTCTTCGAGGCCGGCGAGAAGCTGTACCCCCTCGTCGGCCATGCAAGGACCGCCCAGCCCTCGAAGCCGCACCTCCGGGATGCGCCTCCGTAGCTCCCGGGCGACCGCTGCGCCGTGACGGTCTCCGCTGATCTCGCCGGCGGAGATGAAGACGACAGGTGGTGCGTTCAGAAGCCGTCCAGGTACGAAATGAGGATCAACACGAGCACGAGCAAACCCATCAGGATGATGGTGCGGGGCCCCCGCTTGACGGCTCCCCCCAGCTCCTTTCGCTCCTCGCGGATCTTAAGCAACGACATTGGCCGACTCCTCGATCTGTCGGGTGATGCGGATCGCGACCTCCAGAGCGTCGCGCCCCTTCGCTCCCGTGACCAGGCGCGACGGTTCGCCCCTGATCGAACTGGCGAACGCCTCGAGCTCACGCGCTAGCGGCTCGCCCTCCTGCGCCGACAGTGGCACGCGGTCGACCAGATCCTGGATTCCGGTCACCTCCTCGGGGTGCGCCCCGGTGCTCCGGAGGTGGACCCCGCGCCCTGCCGCCAGATCCAAGCTGAAGTACCCGGTCCGCTGGTACAACCGCAGCTCACGGAGCGGCTTCAGCGACACGCGGCTGGCGGAGATGTCGGCGACCGCTCCACCTTCGAACGTGAGCCGCGCGTTCGCCATGTCGATCGATCCCGTCACGACCGACGCCCCGACCCCATGGACGTCCGCGAGCGGCCGGTCCACGAGCCCCAGGACCAGGTCGATATCGTGGATCATCAGGTCCAGTATCACCGTGACATCGGTGCCCCTGATCTGAAATGGCGCCAGTCGGCGGGATTCGATGAACCTGGGCTGATCCAGGTACGGCGCACAGGCGAGGAGCACGCCGTTGAAGCGTTCGACGTGCCCGACGCCGAGGACCAGGTCGCGTTTCGCCGCGGCCGCGACGAGATGCTCCGCCTCCTCGAGGGTCGGAGCGAGCGGCTTCTCGACCAGGGTGTGGCAGTTGGCCCCCAGCGCCAGCTCGGCGACCTCGGTGTGAGCGGAAGTGGGGACCGCGACGACGACCGCGTCGCACGCGGACGCGAGGCTCTCCGTGTCCGGAAACGCCACGCATTCGTTGCGGGCCGCGATCTCCTCCGAGCGGCTCCCGTCGATGTCGTGGACTCCGACGAGCTCGAAGCCGGCGGCCTCCGCGAGCAGGCGGGCGTGCGCCCCTCCCAACCGGCCGACGCCGACGACCCCTGCCTTGATCGTCACGCGTCCGGCGAGTCGGCCCCGCGCCGCCCGGGTGTTACGCCACGTTCGCTAGATCTGACGAACGCGATGATCTCGCGGACCTCGGGAGACGCGTCGTCGCTCTCCAGCGACTCGATCGCCGTGCCGAGGGGCACCGGCGAGCGGAAGAGCGTCCGTAGGGCCCGCTTGAGCTCACGGATGACCTCGGGCGCGAATCCCCTCCTCTCGAGCCCGATTCGGTTGACCCCATAGCTGGCCGCCGGACTCCCGGCCACGATACTGAACGGGGCCGCGTCCTGAGACACCCTCGAGGCGCCTCCGATCATGGCGTGCGCGCCGACCCGCACGAACTGGTGCAGCGCGGTCAGCCCGCCTACGACAGCCCAATCTCCGATCTCGACATGGCCACCCATGTTCACGGAGTTCGCCAGTACCACGTGGTCTCCGATGTGGCAGTCGTGAGCGATGTGTGCGTACGCCATGATCAGGCAGTCGGACCCGACCACGGTGATCCCGGCAGCAGCTGTACCGCGATTGAGTGTGGCGAACTCTCTGACGACCGTACGAGGCCCGACCTCGAGCCACGTACGCTCGCCCACGTACTTGAGGTCCTGCGGGTCCGATCCCAACACGGCGCCCGTCGAGATCCGACAGCCGTCCGCGATTCGGGTGTCCCGCTCGACGACGACGTGCGGGCCGAGCTGGACATCATCGCCGATCTCCACTCCCGGCCCGATCACCGAATAGGGTCCCACCGAGGCGGTGTCCGAGATCGATGCCGCTTCATCCACGACCGCGGTCGGGTGAATGGAAACCGCGGGCTCGCGGCTCATCTGTCGACCACCCGGGCCAGCATCTTCGCCTCCGCGACGACCCGGCCGTCGACTTTCGCGGTCCCCTGCATCTTGCAACGTCGCCCTCGAAACTGGAGCATCTCGAGCTCGAACTCGAGCTGGTCCCCGGGGGTCACGGGACGGCGGAACTTCACGTCATCGAGCGACATGAAATAGACGACCTTGTCGGCTGGGTTCTCGAACTCGTTCATCAGGAGCAGCCCGCCGCACTGGGCCAGCGCCTCGATGATCAGGACGCCGGGCATGATCGGGTGACCCGGAAAGTGCCCCTGGAAGAAGGGTTCGTTGATCGTCACGTTCTTCAGGCCCACGATCCTCTTCCCCTCCTCGAATTCCAGCACTCGGTCGACGAGAAGCATCGGGTAGCGGTGCGGGATGTACTCGAGGATGGTCTCGATGCCGAGAGCGGGCCCCTCCCCGGTCAGCTCTTCTCTGAGCTTCTTGGCCACTGCGATATTCCCCCTGTGCCCCGGTCTGTCGGCGACGACGTGACACTCCAGCCGCGCTCCGACCAGCGCCAGATCGCCGACAATGTCGAGTACCTTGTGGCGAACGAACTCGTCAGGGTAGCGCAGCGAACACCCTTCCTCCAGCCCGGCATCCCCGAGGATGATCGTATTCTCCGCCGATGCACCTCGCGCGAGGCCTCGGGCCCTGAGCCGCTCCTCCCACGCCGCGAGTCCGAACGTCCGGGCGCCCGCGAGCTCGGCCCGAAACGAATCGGGGTCCAGCTCGAGGCTCGTGAACTGCCGTCCGATCGCCGGGTGGGAAAAGTCGATCGTCGCCGAGACGCGATACCCTCGGTTCGGTAGAACGCTGTAGGAGGTGTCGCCCCTGTGGATCTGGATCGGGCGGTCGACCCGTAACACGCGCGCCTGGGTGTCCTGGGTCTCGAGGCCGACGGTCTCGAGCAGCTCACACCAGCCCAGGGCGCTTCCATCGAGTGCCGGGGGCTCCGGTCCGTCCACTTCGATGACCGCGTTGTCGACGCCGGAGCCGTGCACGGCCGCGAGGATGTGCTCGACGGTACGCACCTCGGCCTCGCCGTCCCGGAGTGAGGTTTCCCAGTCTACCCCGTGAACGGACGCCGTCGTCGCCACGATCTCCGGTTGTCCGGGAAGATCCACCCGCCGGAAGCGGATGCCGGAATCGTCTGGGGCCGGCCTGAGCGTGACGGTCGCCGCCTCACCGGTGTGCAGCCCGTGGCCGTCGGTGCGGCACTCGCCCGCCAGTGTGCGCTGTTTCTCCCTCACCCGGAGCTCCCGTCCGCGTCCTCCATCCTGCGTTCGAGCCGGGCGAGCCGGGCTAACGCCTCCGGCAGTTTGAAGAACGCGGCGCTGGCCCTCAGCGCGGAACGGTGCGGTCGGGCCGGGTACCCACTGTAGGTGGCCCCGGCCGGCACATCTCCGATGACGCCGGCCTGACCCGCGATCCGCGCGCCGGCACCGATCGAGCAGTGACCCGAGATTCCGGCCTGTCCTGCTAGCGAGGCCCCGTCGCCGACCGTCGAGCTCCCCGCGATTCCGACCTGAGCCACGACCATGCAGTCCGAGCCGATACGCACGTTGTGACCGACGTGCACCAGGTTGTCGAGCTTCGTCCGATCTCCGATCGCGGTATCGCCCAGGGCGCCTCGATCGATCGTCGAGTTCGCGCCGATATCGACATCGTCCCCGATGACGCACCGCCCGACCTGCGGGATCTTCAACGCTCCTTCCTCGGTGGCGGCGAAGCCGAAGCCCTCGGTCCCGAGCCGGACTCCCTCATGGACGATGACGCGGTCCCCGAGGCGCGCAGCCGACAGCACGGATACGCCGTGCGCGAGCCGGCAATCATCCCCGATCTCGGCTCCTCCTGCCACGTAAACGGATGCCCCGATCTCCGTCCGTGAGCCGATTCGCGCCCCGTCCTCGATCACGACGAACGGGCCGATAGTCACGTCTTCGCCGAGCGCCACCCCCCGGCCGATCAGTGCGGTCGGATGTACCGCGGGCACACCGGGCGTATTGGGGTGGAAGAGCGGAAGGGCCGCGGCGAAGGCGACCTCGGGTGCCGTCACTCGTAGCACCGCCCCGCCCGTCTCCGGCAGATCGACCCCCTCGCGGGCGATGAGGGCGCCGGGCGCCGTACCCGCCAGCCTCCCGATGAGGGACTTGCGTTCCAGAAAGGTCAGATCGGCCGGTCCGGCATCTCCGAGGGGTGCGACGCCGTGGATCAGGCGGCTGCCGTCCCCCTCGAGACGTGCCCCGACGTGATCCGCGATGTCTGCAGCGGTGTGCTCGATCATGATGAACCCACCCCGTCCGGCATCGGCCGGGCGGGGCTGCCTTCTATCGGATGTGAGATGTGGGCTTCAGCGCCCGGGTCCGGCCGCGGGGGCAGGCGACACTCCCATTCGCGCGAGCACGGCATCGGTGATGTCGAGTGTCGAGTCGGCCGCGATGACGCCCGATTCGGCGATATCGAAGACGATCGAGTACGCCTGCTCGGCCCGGAGATCCTCGATGACGGCCCGGACGTTGTCGAGAATGGGCTCCAGAAGTGCGGCACGCCGTTCCTCTGACTGCGTCTCCAGCTGGATCTGCCGATCCTGAGCGGCCTGCTGCATGTCCATGATCTCCTGCTGGCGCGTCTGCTTCGCCGCCGGGTCGAGCATTGCCTCTTGCCGGCGGTAATCGACGAGCAGGCTATCGATCTGCCCCGCGAGCGCGGTCAATTCCGCCCGGAAGCCCTGGAGTTCCGCTTCGAAAGCCACCTGGGCAGCCTCCGCCCCCGGCGCCACGGGCAGAATCGCTCCCGTGTTGACGAAGACCATCGCCGTACCCGCCGGCGGCATCCCGGCGCCCTCGACCTGTCCGGCGAGCGGTGCAGCGATTCCGAGCCCAGCGATGACCAGAGCGAACTTTTTCATGTATCGCATTTCCCTGATTTCTCCTGCCACAGACTAGAACACCTGCCCGAACTTGAAGTGCAATTCCCAACCCGGGTCGGGCCGCCCCAGGACGTCACGTCGATCGAATCCGTAGGCATAATCGAGCCCCAGAGGTCCAAACGGCGTTACGAGACTGATTCCGAATCCGCCCCCCAACAAGAGATCGGTCGGATTCAACTGGTCCGAAGTCAGCCAGACGTTCCCGGCATCGAGGAACGCGCTCGCGAAGATCTGCTGCGTCAGGCGTACCCCGAACACCGCGCCTGTCTTGAAGAACGACTCGCCTACGCGATCCAGGTCACTGAACGGTGCCGATTCCGGGATGTGCCCCGACGGGGTCACCGTCGCTTCCTGGTATCCACGAAGCTGGATTCCCGCCTGGGTGCCCCCCATGTAGTACCGCTCGGTAAAGAACGGGTTTTGACCGAGAATCACGCCGGCCCGGAAGTTCAGCGCGAACGTGAACTCGATGGGACTCGGGTTCGTCGGCCCCGCCCCGAGGGCGCCGATCGGCACGAACCACTCGCTCGTGAGATCGAGCTTCTGGTAATCCCCGTCTCCGCCGAGGAACCCACCGGTGTGCCTGACGGAAAACGAGTTTCGCGAACCTGAAGTCGGAAACAGCGGGTTGTTGCGGGTGTCCTGGACGATGCGGGCGTTGATCGCCGATCGCGTTCCGGAGAACAGATTGAACTGGTTTCCGAGGACGTTCGTCGTATCGAGCCCGCGGACGTTGTCGTAGAACAACGAGTACCCGACGAAGGCACGAGTCGATCGCAGCCCGATCAGCGGCAGACCGAATTCCACGAGTCCACCGGTTTGACGCCGGTCACCGAGGCTGAATCCGGTGAACTGATCGCGCGAGCTTCGTAGCGAAACCGTTGCCGAATACCGGCTCCCGAAGATCTCCGGGTCGGAGTAGCTAAGGTCGATGTCCTGCTGTCGCCGTCCGAAGATCCACCGGAAGCTCCCGGTCTTGGCGAGACCGAACAGGTTCGGCTGGGTGTACCCGATGAACCCCGCGAGCCCGCTGAACCCGGACGCCGTAACGCCGAAGTTGAGCGTGCCGGTCTGCTTCTCCTGGACCCTCAGTGTGATGTCGATATCGCCGTCGGGCCGCTCACGGATGTCGACCGCCTCGTCCGGAGGCAGCGGGTCGAAAAAGCCGAGCCCCTGGATCGCCTGGAACGACTGGATCAGCCGCTCCTGCGAGTAGACGTCGCCGGGGTAGATGAAGAGCCGGTTCCGGACGATACGATCGTGGGTGTACGTGTTCCCTTCGATCGACACCTCGCGGATGTAGCTCGGTTCTCCTTCCACGATCGGGAGGATAACCCGGACGCGCGGCGGTCCCCCTTCCTCCTCCGGGCCGAGCCGCTGTACCTCGGTTCGGAAGTCCACCTTCAGGTATCCGGCGTTACGATACATGTCGGCCAGCGCGGCGACCTGCTCCTGGAAGGCGGTCGAGTTGAAGGGCGGTTTCTCCCCCTCTTCCGCCTCGGGCTGACCGGCTCGCGCCACCGGCTCGATCATCACGCTCGGGAACACGGTGTTTCCACTGATCCTGAACTCATCGAGGATGTACTGGGGGCCCTCCGAGATCTCGATCTCGATTCGACCCTTCCCCGTCACCTTGTCGGAAATCACGGTGTCCGCGACCACGGCGAAATCGAGATATCCGTGGGACTGGTAGAACGCGGGCAGCCGCTGCGTGATGTCGCGACTAAACTCGTCCCGCTTGAGCTCTCCCGCGTTATACCAGAAGAACCCCTCCTGGTCCGTGACCATGGCGCCCCGCACCTCGGCGTCCGAGAAGGCCTCGTTCCCCGTGAAGCGGATTTCGGTGATCCCGAGTCGCGGCCCCTCGTCCACTTCGAACGTGACGCGGAACTGGTTGGCCACCACCGGGTCGAGTCGAATCAGCGTATCGATGGTCGCGGTCGGAAACCCCTCGTTCGCGAGCAGATCGGCCATC
>JAOTZH010000103.1 GCA_029861425.1 Gemmatimonadota bacterium | reverse complement strand
CAGCCTGCCCTCGGGCGCGAACGACGGCGACATGGGCCTCATCGCGATGGCCGATCTCGATCCGACGCTGGCGTCGGCCGCTCAAGAGCTTTCGATCGGGCAGGTGTCCGATCCGATCGAGACCGCCTTCGGCCTCCACCTGCTCCAGATCGACGAGCGCGCCGCTGACTCGATTCACCTGCGACAGATCTACGTGGCGATCGAGATCTCACGCGACACCGAAGACGTCGTCTTCCAGCTGATGGACGATCTCGAGGATCTCGCGCTTCGGACCGACCTGCCGACGGCGGCCGACTCGCTCGGAATCCCGGTGCGTACCGACGTGCCGCTTTCGGACGGGGTCGACTTCATCGCCGGCGCGGGCGCGCTCGGCGTGGCCCCGGATTGGGCACTCGACCCGCTGACGGAGGTCGGCGACCTGTCCCAGTTCTTCGAGAACCCAAACGGCTTCCATGTGTTCGAGCTGCTCGGCAGACAGGATTCGCGGATCGCGGCACTCGATGACGTCGCCCCAAACATTCGGCGCATTCTTTCGGACGAGAAGAAGAAGGAAGCCGCGGCGGAGTTGGCTGCGCGCGTAACCGATGCTGTTGCGGGCGGTGCGTCTCTGGAGGACGCCGCCGGACGACTCGGGTGGCTGGTCGAGGAGACGGACTCCTTCCGCCGCGGCGACTTCGTGCCGGGACTCGGACAGGGCACCGAGGCGATCGGTGTGGCGTTCGGTGGCTCGCCAGGTAGCATCTCGAGCGTGGTGGACGCCGGAGATGGGGTGGCAATCGTACAGGTGGTGGAGCGTGACGAGGCGACACGAGAGGCGTTCGAGGAGGTGAAGGCTTCCCTGCTGGGCCAGCTCGCCTTCGAGCGCACTCAGGCGTACGTGCAGAAGTGGCTACTTGCCCTGCGGGCGGACGCGACCGTGGAGGACCACCGGGAGCGACTGAGGCAGAACCAGGAAGAGGCGGCGGGTCTGGGTCTTCGCTGACTGCGTCTGAGCCTCCGCAGGCGCTCGGGCCTCCGCTGACTCGCGGGCCAGCTCGGTTCGGGGCGGCGTGAGACGAAAAAGGGCCGGGATCCCATCGGGATCCGGCCCTTTTCTCATCTCGGGACGCCGCGCGTCAAGACGCGGCGCCGAACTCCATCAGGCGTCGGCGCTCGGCTGCGGCTTGGCCGGCTCCTTCTCGGACGCCGCGGTCGGCGAGGACTCCGGCGTCCCCGTGATCTCGCCTCGCACCTCGGCTTCGACATCCTTGATCGAGTCCTTGAACTCGCGGATGCCCTTCCCCAACGAGCTCCCGATCTCCGGGAGACGCCGGGCCCCGAACAGCAGGAGAATCGCCAGGAAAACGATCAGCAATTCCCATGGGCTCAAACCGAACATCGCAAGCTCCTCTGTTTACAGAAGCGACCTGGCGAACCAGGCAACAAGCAATACACCGACGATGCTGAGAAAGTTTACCCTGAGGATCAGCGGACCGAGGGTCATCGCGATCACGTTCAGATCGATGCTCAGGGGCCCCAGCGATGCAGCAACCGTCGTAATAAAGAACTGTCTCGCAGCCGATGCAGGCAAGGTCACCGCCATGAGCTCGGTGAGCAACGCGCCCAGCACGAACCCGCTCGCGATGACGAGCAACGTGCGCCGCGGAGACCTCTCGGGTCTTCGTCCCAGATCCGCCACCTACCGCACCCTCTCCACTACGTAGTCCACGGCGAGGCCGAGCGCCCCGAGGGCATCGCCCTGCGGCAATCCGGCCAGCCAATCGCGCGCGCGGTCCGCTTCGGCACGGGCCTCCGCCCGTGCTTCATCCAGGCCACCGCAACGCGATACGATCTCGACGACTTCCGCCACCCTATCATGCGCGGGTTCGGGGTCGGCGAACAACGACTCCACGAGCTCGCGTTCCGTGGCGCTCATGCGCGGCAGAGCCGCGATCAGCGGGAGCGTGACCTTGTGCTCGTGCAAATCCTGACCGCTCGGCTTCCCGGTCACCTCCGTCGGCGCGGCGTAGTCGAGCAAGTCGTCGATCATTTGAAACGCCATCCCCAGATGATAGCCATACGAGCGCAGGGCCACCCGGTGTTCACCGCCCCCCGCCATCGCACCCAGCTCGCAAGCCGCCGAGATCAACGACGCGGTCTTGCACTCGCAAAGACGATCGTAATCGTCGCGGGTGAAATCGAGGCCGTCGTGCAGCACGAGCTGGCGCATCTCCCCGATCGTCATCTGGTTGGCGGTGTTCGCGAGGATCGCAATCGGCTCGAGATCTCCGAGCGCGGTCACCTCGATCACCGCTCGCGAGTAGAGATAATCGCCCGCGATGATCGCCACCTGGTGCGTCCAGCGATCGTTGACCGTCGGCATTCCTCGTCGTTTCGCGGAATGGTCGACCGCATCGTCGTGAACGAGCGTCGCGACATGAAGAAGCTCGACGATCGCCCCGAGGCGAACGGCACTCGGAGACGGCGACCCCTGAACCGCATCGGCCAGCAGCAGCAACGTGGGCCGGAACAGCTTCCCGCTGCGGGCAAAGAGATATGCGCCGACATCGTCCATCGAGTCGAATCCCGACGGGATCATGCCGAGCAGGGTCTGCTCGACCTGACCGAGCCCGTCCCTCACGGGATGCCGGATTTCGTCGAGTTGTACGGAGGTGGCAGGAAGCACGTCTTCTCCCGGAGGCGCAGCGGCCGCGACGGGAGAATTTCGGGACGGACAGCCCGAAAGTCAAAGAGAATCGGGCGTTGTCGCTACACCGGGATCGGGAGCGGGGGTCAGGAGGAGCAGGCCATGATGCGCTCCTGAATGTCGCGGTAGTCGATGTCTACGCTGAAGATCCGCTCGTAGCACATGAGGGCCTTGGTCCTGTCGTCGGTCACTTCGTACGCATGTCCAAGCTGGTAGAGGATGCCCATCAACTCGCGGTCCCCCTGTCCAAGCGTGCCGATCGCCTTCTCGAGAAGACGAACGGCGATTCTGCCCTGCCCCTTCTCCAGGAACGCCTCACCGAGCAACTCGAATGCGATCGGTGACGGTGACGGCTCGTTGACGGCGGCCTGGAGCTCACGGATGGCATCGTCCAGCCTGCCCATCTCCTTCAGGCTCGCGCCGAGCTCTGTGCGAGAGGCCGCTCCCCCCTCGCCGGGGCGGTGGTGCAGCTCCGCACGGAACTCCGTGAGCAGCTTCTCGAAGTCGTCGGACGCTTCCGCGCCGCCCGCGACCCCGGAGTAGGGCTCAGGCGCGAGGTCGCCGTTGGTGTTCCCATTGCTATTGCTGTGACCGTTGACGCCGGACGGCTTCCGCTGCGGATCGTCGAGCAACATGGAGGCATCGTTCGAGCCCACGTGGTCTGGCATGTACGGTGTGGTGCGCACTTCAACCCCCTCCTCCACTACTTCGGGTTCCGCAACCTCGCCCAAGGCGTCGAGAGCCGTACGCGCGTCTTCGTGTCCGGGCTTGATCCTGAGGACACGCAGATACGCGCTCCGCGCCTCGGGTCTTCGGTCCAGCGACTCGAGCGCGTTCGCAAGAGCGAGACCCGCGTCCGCCGCCTGGGGCGTGCGGCCGAGCTTCTCCAGAGTGTCGACGAGCCGGGTCTTGAACTCGACGCCGTGATCCTCCAGCTGCGCCAGCCGCTGGATCACGAGAATCGCCTTGTCCACCTCGGACCGGTGCTCGAGTTCCGGCAACGCGCGCGTGAGGACGCCCATGCTCGCGGACTGGACCCAGTCCCGGAAAGCGTCTTCCGGGTCCTCGCCGACCGTCAGCCGCGGTTCGGCCAGGGGCGCTGACACGTCGTCCAGTGCCTCGGGAGTCGGGTCGGCCCCGTCGGACATCGACGCGGCCGGGGCGAGTTCCGCGGAGGCCGGGGCACCTGCGGGCACGAGCTCACGAGCGTCAGGCACCTCGACGGTCATGGCCTCGCCCTCTGCGTCGCCCTTCGCTGACATCTCCGACGGGCCTGGTGGGACGAACGGGTCCACGGCGGTCGCGAGCGAATCGTCGCCTGAGACCGTGATCTCCACCTCTCCGGCGGGATCGGGGGCGGGAGTGGGCTCGACCAGAATCTCCAGGTCGTCGTTGCTCGCCGCTGCGCGGTCCTCGTCGGCCGTATCGACCTCCGAGTCGAGGTCCGCCACCTCGTCCGGCTGAACGTTGAGGAGCGGCTGCGTGTCGGGGATCGCTCCGATCTCGACGAGCGCCTCCTCGGCAGGCTCTGCGGCGACGATGGGGGCCTGTCCATCGGAAACCGCCGCGTCGATATCGTCGAGGTCGATCTCGAGTACAGGCTGCGCATCCGGGATGGGAACGACCTCGACCGCGGGCTCGTCGATCTCCGTGACCTCGAGTGTCGGATGCAGATCCGTCACCGGAACGAGCTCTATCTCAGACCCGAACTCGGCCTCCTCGACGACCGTTTCCGCCTCGACCTCGTCTGCTTCGGCCGCGAGGATTTCGCCGGGCTCGACCGCAAACGCGGGTTGTTCGTCCGGGACGGCAACGACTTCCATATCGAGGCCGTCGATCGGATCTGTCGCTACAGCAGCGGTCTCGACGTCTTCCGGAGCCTGACCGGCTGCCTCGACGGCCGCCGCCGCGTCGTCTTCCCACGGATCCGCCGCGAGGTCGATCGACTCCTCGTCTTCCATCCTGGCAATCGATGAACTGTCGAAGTCGACGAAGGCATGCGGGGCGGGCGGTTCCGCCCCGACCTCGGGACCGTCCTCGGCGCCGATCGTCAGAGGCTCGAAGTCCGCCGACTCCGTCTCGAGATCCATTTCGGGCGGCTCCGCCACCTCCGGCTCCGGAACTTCGTCCTCGGTGATGGACGGTTCAACGGCAAAGGCGCCGTCGGTGTCGGACCACTCGACCGCTCCATCGAGCTCACCGGACTCAAAGGACAGCTCGGGGGCGGTCCTGATGCCCGGGTCGAGCGCGTCCGACTCCGCGGCCTCCCACGCGCCGGTCGCTTCGGGCACCCCGAACGCCGCGTCCACGGTTGAGCCGGTATCCGTCTCCGCACCCTCGGTCCCCTGGGTGACGGTCTCGTCGGGGACGGTCGGCGGGGGACCATCGGTCGTTTCCGTGGCTTCCGTGTCGCTGCGCCACGCCTGGGGCGTGGTCGAGTTCAGGCCGTCCGCGGGCTCCAAGTCCTCGAGCTCGATGTCGTTCGCCGCCAGGATGTCCGCGGTCGGAGCCTCCTCATCCTCATCCTCGGCGGCGTGACGCGACTCCTCCATGGGGGCCGCCACCGCGTCGTGGACCTCGGCCGAGTACTCGCCCCACGACTCCACTAGGGGCTGATTGAGCTCGGCCAGAACTTCCTCCGCTTCATCGTCCCACTGGACGGACCCGAGCTCGAGAGGCTCCGGCACCTCTGCCTCATCGGCGGCCGAGACGTGCTCCACGGAGACCGCGGGTTCGACGTCGGCGTCATCCTCGGCCGAGCGCGTCTCGCGAGACACATCCTCCGGGGCGCCCGTCGCGTCAGTCCGATCGACTGCGACCTGCTCATCGTCTGCGGGGGTGTCACCGAACAGGCTGTCCAATCCGGCGAGTGCGTCGATCGGCTGGATCGTCCGGTCGGTCTCCTCGTCGGGCCCGACGAGCTCCGCCGCGACGGGTTCGGCCGGATCCTCGACCACCTCCTCGATCACTTCCTCGACCGTCGGCCTTTGCGCCCGAGATGAATCGAACGGATCCGGAGTCGACAGGAACGCTCCGGCGAGCGGATCCGGTGCGGCGTCCATCTGTGGGCCGCCCTCGACACCCGCCACCTCGCCGGTCCGGATCTGGTCGATGATGGAATCCGGCTCGACGCCGTGCGAGATCAGGCTGCTCCGCACCTCTTCAACCCGCTCCAGCGCCTCATCCTGATCCGACATCGCGGCGAGCCATGTGACCCACAGCGTGAGAGTCTGGGCGTCCCCCGTGTCATCGATGAGCTCCTCGAGAGCTTCGAAGGCGGTGTCGTCCGAACCGCGCTCCCGCATCGCCTCCGCGTACTTGTGATAGTGCGCGCGGGCGTCTGCAATGAGGTTCGTGGCGAGGTGCAGTCGACCCAGCTGCAGGAAGACGGTCGAGCGTTCCGGGTGGATTCGCAGGACCTTGTTGCAGAGCGCGATCGCGCTGGTGTGGAGATCCTGCTCGGCGTACCGCTCGATTGCCTGCTCGTAATACCGGACGGCGGTGTTCTTCTGGCCAATCCGGAGATAGATATCCCCGATGCGGTTGTAGAGGGACAGGTCCGCGAAGGCCTCGCCCTCTTTTCGACTGGCGTCGAGTGCCTGGGTGTAGAGCTCGATGGCCTTCGACCAGTTCTCGCGCTGCTCTTCGCGGCGAGCCTTGTTCTTCAGCTGGTTGACCTTCGACATGAGCTCCCCCCGCCTACGACCCGGGCGCGAGCTCTGACGCCTCGACCTTCACGGCAGCCGTGACGGCTCCGCTAGGGGTCGACGTCGAGAGCGTGCGGAGGGTGAACGAACGCAGCTCCTTGTGGAGGCTTTCTCCGAGCGCGAGATAGGCCGCGATGGCGGCCGCCTCCTCACCCAGCGCGAACGCGTAGGCGAGCTTGCGGTGAATGAGGTCGAACCGACCCGGCTGGATCTCGAGCAGGTGGTCGATGATCGGAAGCGCGTGACGAAAACGGTCGTTCCCCTCGCACTCCAGGAGCACCCGCTGCAGCTCCTGCGTGAGCGAGTCGAGATCGGCCGTGTCGAACGAGATCGACGGCTCGACGGAGGGCCGCGGCGTTGCGGGCTCTCGCGCGTCGTCCCGCCCGGTCTCGCCCCGTTGGGGGGCTTCGGAGCGCGGCTTCGCGGCACTCTCGATCGGGTGAGCGGGAGCGCGGGCCGTCGTGTCGCCCTCGTCTTCCGTCGCCTGAGCGACACCGGTCTCCGGGGTGGCCAGGGACTGTACCTCCTGGATCTTTCGGAGAAGCAGCACGAAGTCTCGGCCCTGTCGCTCACGCCGTTCCCGGGCCGACCGGAGCATCGCGAGAGCATCGTGCACCCGGTGCTGCGAGACGAGCGTGTCCGCGAGGTCTACGGCGGCCACCTCATCGGCCGTGAGCTCGATCATCTCACGCAACGCCGAGAGTGCCGCGTCTTCCTGTCCGGACTCGCGCACCCGGCGCGCGTATTCCCGGTAGTTGGCGGTCGCCTCGGCGTCGAGACCCGACAGAGCGAAGAGACGTCCAACGCGTCGAAACACCGGTATGTGGTCGGGCGCGTTGCGCAAAACCTTCTTGCAGAGTGCAATCCCGTTAGCGTAGAGCTGCTGCTCTTCGCACTGGGCGGCCGCGTTCAGGTAGGCTTCGATCGCCTCGGCCGTGTGACCTGCGCGCAGGAAGAGGTCCCCGAGACCGTTATAGAGGCTCAGATCGGCGAAACCCGACGTTTCCTCTTGAGCCACAAGGGCTTTGCGGTAGATAGCGAGGGCGCCCTGGAGATCTCCCGAGTCCTCC
The DNA here is from genome assembly GCA_029861425.1 of Gemmatimonadota bacterium. Lineage (GTDB taxonomy): Bacteria > Gemmatimonadota > Gemmatimonadetes > Palauibacterales > Palauibacteraceae > Palauibacter. The sequence continues at coordinate 6,425 of JAOTZH010000103.1, read as the reverse complement.
AGATCCCTGGCCTCCGCGATCCACTTGCGAATGTTGGCCATGTGCCTCTTTTCCCAATCAATCCAGGACACCGCAAGTCGTCTCGAGCGGTGCCGAGTAAGGGCAAGGAGCCGGCCAGAAAACGCCGGAAGCCCATGGATTGACGGGGTTTGCTACCGGTCGAAGGTCCGCTGGTCGTAATCGAACTTCAGATCCGGTGCGTCGCGCAGGCTCACGCTCATCGAGAAGATGAAGTTGCCGTTCGGAGCGCGGGAGAAGATGAACGAGGCGATCCAGCGGTGAAGGTCGCGATCAAGCGCGACGAGGTGCTCGCCGAATGTCTTGTCCGTGAGGTTGTAATTGGTCCGCCAGCTCAGTCGCCAGTTCGGTGTCGGGTTGAGAGCGAGCGTCGCGCCGAGCGACTGCCGGCCCTGCGCCGATTCGTCCTCTCGAAACCTCTGGAGCGAGTAGGTCAGCCCCAGCGTCCATGGACCGCCACTCCTCAGACCAGGATCGAGTGGATCGGGATTCTCGTCGAAGCTCTGCATTCGGTAGCGTCGGTCATTCGCGCTCGTCAAACGCCGGTCGGGGTCGTCCCTCCTTTGACCCTGACCGCCGCCGAGCCCGAACAGTCCGCCGAGCCCCCTCGCTGAGCTGAACGTGAAGCCACCCGTCACCGCCGACAGTATCGGCGCGAGTGTTCGCTCCGTTCCTCTTCCATCGAACATGTCGAGGGTGAGGTTGAGCGATAACCCTCGGAGGAGGTCGGAATTGATCCGATGGCTCCACTGGTCCGTGACCAGGGCCGGCTCGCCTTTCTTGGAGAAGTCGAAATCGAGCGAGCTGGAGTTGATTCCGAGCAGGACGACGTTGCGCTGTCGGGGCGGAGGCGTCGGTCGGGCCGGGGTTGAACGAACCGCCAGGCTGTCGCGCACGGTCACCGAGTCGGAGACGACCCCCGCCGAGTCCGGTGGTGCCGCGGCTGCCGCGGAGTCGGCGGCGGTCCGGGCCAGAGAGTCGGCCCTCGACTGGATCGAGTCGGCCACGATGTCTCTACCCTCGAGTAGCGCCTGCTCCTCGGCATCCAGCTCGATGTCCTCTCTGAGCTTGGCCTCGAACGTCTGATTGAGCGAGATCCCGAGCCGGTTCTGCGGGGCCGAGCTCGAGATTGGAAACCCGGGGATCGAAAGCAGCGAGTCAGGCACCTCGACGGCGGGCGAGTACGAGTAACTGAACCGCGGCGAGACCTTGTGCCGGATTCGCTCGAACGGCCCGAATCCGGGAAGGAAACCGAAGATGTCCGTCGACAGCGTCGCTCCCATCCGAATCCGGGTCGGTGCCGCAATGTATCGGTCGTCCGTATCGACCGAGGAGAATCGACTCGCGTCAATGCTGACCGTCGGCCGAAGCGTGGTGCTCCCGATCAGATCGAGCTGATAGTCCGCACTGCCCCCGTAGTCGATCCGCGTCCGCCCGCTCGACTCCACCCCGGTCCCAATCGAGTCGAACGGCGTGGTCAGCTGGTTATCGAAGTTCCCCTGCCCCGAGAACCCCAGCGAACCGAGGCGGAAGCTCGTCGTCGCGTTGGCCCTCGTGGAGAGCAGATCGTCGGCCTCCTCCTTCAAGCGGCTGACTCGCGAATAGGAGGCGCCACCGCTCACCACGATGTTGTTGAAGGCCCCAGCCCGGTTCCGGGGCGCGCGAAACAGCGTCACCGGAGTGAAGGTCGCCTGGATGCGCGGAAGCGTGAGATCGGTCGTTCCCTGCAGCGTCCCCAGATCCTGTCGACTGCTCGCTGACAGGTTCACGGACGCGAACGGGAAGCGGTGCTGGACCCCGAGATCCGACGAGATTCGTTGGGTTTGAAGCCTGGGGTCGAGGCTCTGGTCCTCGAAGGCCCTGGTGTTCGTGACGAAGTTCGCGTTCAGCCGGATGTTGGTGACGGGCGTCACGTCGTGCTGGTGCTGAGCGCGCAGCTGAAAGATCTTCGAGTCGCCCAGGCTGTAGGAGCCGCTCAGGCTCCCCTGGAAGAACTTCTTGATGTCCTTGTATCGAAACCCCGCGTTCAGGCGTGTGAAGTCGCCGCTGAACCAGTCGATGGTCGCCTGCGCGTCCATGAACTCGTTGATGGCGAAGTAGTACCCGAAGTCGGTGACGCTTCGGTTCACGGTGCTGGACGTCGCGACGATGTCGTTGATGCCGAAGCGTGGGGGCAGGAAGCCGCTACGACGACCCGGACGGATGTCCTGCGCGAAGAACGGAAGCCAGATCACCGGGACTTCGTTGATGTACAGGGTGACGGGCCAGGCGACGATCACATTCTCGGTCACCACCTTGATCGAGCCCGCCTTGAAGTAGTAATGCGGCTCGTCGAGCTCGCAGGACGTGAAGTCGCCGGTCTCGACGAAGAACGTGCTCCCCCCTCGCAGCGTGGCGTCGCCGCGGACGAACCACTCCGTGCCTCGCTCCGCGAAGGACGTCCGGGCGTCCATGATGGAGCCCTTCGTCCGGGATACATCGTAGTTGATGACCGATTGGGTCGTTACCGTCTGGCCTTCCCCGCTCAGTGTCGCCGACTCGCTGGCGTTGATGAACTGGAGACCGATCCAGTAGGCGATATGCTGGGCGTCCAGAACCGAACCGCCGTACTCCGCACGGGCGTCGCCATCCAGCTGGACCGCCTCCTCCGCAATGTCGACGCTCACCTCGCGGCCCTGGTACTGAATGACCCGGTACCCCGACCGGGCCGCCAGCTCGTCGAAGATCGCGTCGGGCTCGGGGAACTCACCCTCCACGTCCGTCGTGTCGCCCGCGGCGGTCGTCAAGTCCTGATCGATCGTGTCCCGCGCGACCCCGAGCGAATCGAGGATCCGCCCCAACGAGTCGCGCCGAACACCGGTCGAGTCGACCTCGATGGTATCCCGCGCGGCAACGACGGAGTCGGTGTCGGAGACGAGCGCGAGGCGAAGGATCGGCGCGGGGTTGGCGCGGGCCGTGGCGGCGCTCCCTGCCCCGCCGATCATGAGCGTCAAAGCGAGGATCCCGTGAAGGACCCGCGAGCTCAGGCCGGGCTCCCTTCCGATTCGGCTGCCAGCCGTGCCTGACGTCGCTTGCCGATGACTTTCACGGCGATGATCGACCCCTCGTACAGGACCATCAACGGGAACATCATCGCGACCATCGTGAACGGGTCCGCCGGCGTGAGAAACGCCGAAAGACACGCCATCGCGACCACGGCGTGTCGCCGGTACTTCGCGAGGCCCTCCGCCGTCACGATCCCGACCATGGACAGAAAGACGAGCAGGACGGGCACCTCGAAGACGAGCCCGAACGCCAGGATCAGCATTGTCGCGAACCGGAGGTACTCGTCCACCGTGATGAGCGCGGTGAGATCTCCCTGGTAGAAGGAGAGCAGGATCTTCAACCCGAACGGCAGGACGAAGAAATAGGCGAGCGCTATGCCGGCCAGAAAGAGCAGCGTTCCGACGGCGATCGCCGGAACGGCGAACTTGCGCTCGTTCTCGTACAGCGCGGGCGACAGGAAAGCCCATCCCTGCCACGCGAGAAACGGAAACGCCAGGACGAGGCCGACGATGAACCCGAGCTTGAGCGTGATGAAGACGGGTGTCGTGGGGCTAGTGAAGACCAGCGACTCCATCGGGATGAGTCCACGGATCGGTCGCTGAAGGATGTCGAGGACATTCAACTCGGCGACCGCGAACAGCCCGAGGATGCAAGCGACGGTGAGCGCGATCAGGCTCTTGATCAGCCTCGAACGCAGCTCATCGAGGTGGTCGAGAAACGGCATCTCCGCGTGACTCAGCGGCACGGCTACTCCTCCTCCGCCGGCCCGAACAGGTCGGCCTGACCTGCCACGTTGTATCCGGCCCGTCTCACCAACTCGCGCACTTCCTCCATGAACTCGGTCGTGTCCTGGAAATTCCGGTAGACACTCGCGAAGCGAACATACGCGACCTGGTCCAGCGACCGAAGCCTGCGCATCACCATCTCACCGAGATGGACACTCTCGATCTCGCGGGTGTCCTCGGCCTCCAGCTCCTCCTCGACTCCGTTTACCAACGCCTCGATCTGTGCGTTCGAGACGGGGCGCTTCGCGCACGCTACCCGTATGCTGGCGATGAGTTTTCCACGATCGTACGTCTCGGTCCCGCCGGGGCGCTTCTGGACCAGCAGCGGCTCCTCCTCGATACGCTCGTAGGTGGTATAGCGGTGGCCGCAGGCGAGACACTCACGCCTTCGACGGGTCGCGCGCCCCCCGCGACTGCTTCGGGAGTCGACGACCCGGTCTTCCTCGTGCTCACAGCTCGGGCAGCGCACGGGTGGGGGGGTCCCCCTCAGCCTCCGAGCTTCGCGAGCTCCTGCTGGGCCAGGGGCAGCTCGGGGCTGTTGGGGTAGCCAGTGGTGATCTGCGTGAAAAGACGTCGCGCGATCGCGGTGTTCCCTCGTTCGACCTCTATCATCCCGCGCCGCCAGAGGGCTGTCGGCGCTCGATTCGAGTCGGGAAACAGTTCCGTGACCCTCTGGTACTCGGTCAGCGCCATGGCCGTGTCGCCCTGCTCCTCGTGCGTGCGGGCGATATGGTACTGCGCGTCGGGGGCCAGCTCGTGGTCGGGGCTCTCCGACAGAAACGCCTCCAACGCGCCCCGGGCCGTCTCGTGGTTCCCCTTCCGGAATTCCTCGAGCGCGAGCGCGTAGAACTGCGTCGCCGAATCGCCGCTGTCGCCGGTGGAGAAGTCCGCGGCGGGGTCGCCGAGCACTCCCGCGGCCGTCGCACCTCCGAATGCGCCCACCGCGGCGGGCGACCGCGTCAGCAAGTCGTTGAGCAGCTGGTTGTTCTGCAACGAGATGTCCAGGAGCTCGGAGAGCGCGGACTCGAGCCGCTGAACTCGTCGGTCGAGCTCGCCCTGGCCAAGCGACGCTCGCCGGGCCCCCGCCGAGTTGAGGCTGTCGATCGCCGCGCTCATGTCGGCGACCAGACGGACCTGGTCGTCCCTCACCTGAGACATCTCGTCCACCAGAGACGACTCGAGGGTCTGAACGTCTGCCTTGGTCGCGCAGCCGGCCGCCGCGAACGCCAACACTCCGACCGCCACACCCGCCGGCCTCATCATCATACCGCTCCTTCGAGAATCGACAATTACAGATCGCCCGCCGTGATCACGAACTCACCGCGGCGGTCGAGACCCCACGCGGACTCGTTGCTTCCGCCACCGATCGGACGCTCTTCGCCGTACGTCACGGGCCTGAACCGCCCGTCATCGAGCCCGAGGCTCACCAGATACGCGATTGCCGCCTGCGCGCGGCGCATCCCGAGCGCCAGGTTATACTCCGCCGACCCCCGTTCGTCACAATGCCCCTCGATCGTCAGCATGACGTCCGGGTACTGCCGGAGCGCCTCGGCCTTGTCTCGGAGAACGGCCGCGGCCTGGTCGGTGATCTCCGCCAGGTCGAAATCGAAGTGGATCCGCGCGGTGATGGCCGCGGCGGCCTCCGCACGCGCGATCCGGTCTGGCGCGAGCGCGGCGCACTCCGTTCCGGGGTATTCCCGAAGTACCTGTCGGAGAATGTCCGCGGCGGTCTGGAAGTCGCCCGCCTCCATGGCCGCTTCGGCGCGGGCGCACAGCCGGTCGGCGGCGGCCTCTCGCTCGGCGGTGTCGTCCACCGGCGGCGGAGGCGGCGGCGCGGGCTGAGCCGCAGGCTCGACCGGTTCCGGTTCCGGGTTTCCGCTGCAGCCGACGGCGAGCAACGGGATGAGAAGGGCCGCAGCGAAGGCCTGACTACGCCGCATGGAACTCTCCTTTTTTCGCTTTGCCGAGAAACCGCGGAGTGAGGACAATCAGGGCTTCACGCACAGATAGGGCGCCTCCCGTTCCCCCCCGCCACACACCATCACAAGCTACTGTCGCGGGTGTCGACCGCAAGCGGATCGGCACCCCCCATCAGGACCCCGGAGCAAGGCTTGGAGACCAGTCCGGGAACTCGTCGATCCGGCCGGACGTGAGCGTCCGGGCGCGACCAGTCACGGTGTCGATGACCCAGATCGCGTACCCGTTCCGATCGGTGGAAGAAAAAACGACGTGCCGACCGTCGGGGGCCCAGCTGGGCGACTCGTTCCGCCCGCGCGTTGTGAGCATCCGACGGTCCGATCCGTCCGGATTCACGGTGAAGACCTGGAAGACGCCGCGGCTGAAGGCGGCGTACGCAATCCGGTCCCCATTGGGCGACCAGTCGGGCCCCGCCGCGTTCGTCCGCTCGTTGCGCGTGTAAAGGCTGATCCTGCGCGGCTGTCCGCCCCCCATCGCCTGAACGTAGATCTGGGGCTGGCTGGTGGGGTCGGACTCGTATGCGAGCCACCTGCCGTCGGGCGAGAACGTCGGGCTCAGCACATCGCCCCGTTCCCGCGTGATCTGCCCCTGTCCATCGAT
>JAOTZH010000102.1 GCA_029861425.1 Gemmatimonadota bacterium | reverse complement strand
TGATCGCGAGATCGCCCCCGAGCCGCTTCGCGTACCCTCGCGCCATCTTGGCGGCGCTCACATCGGTGGCCACTACGCAGAGGTTGTCGAACTTCTTCATCTCGTAGTACCGCCGAAACACCGGGGCCGCGTAGAGGTGATCCACGGGGATGTCGAAGAAACCCTGGATCTGGTGCTGATGGAAATCGATGGAGAGAACTCGATCGGCCCCGGCCGCGGTCATCAGGTTGGCCATGAGCTTGGCGGCGATCGCGACGCGCGGCTGGTCCTTGCGATCCGACCGTCCGTATCCGTAATAGGGCACGACCGCCGTGATACGGGCGGCCGACGCCCGTCGGGCGGCGTCGATCAGGATCAGCAGTTCCAGGATGTTCTCTGCGGGAGGGCTGGTCGACTGTATCAGGAACACGTCGCGACCACGCACGTTTTCCTCGATCCCGACAAAGATCTCCCCGTCGGCGAACCGTTTGATCGTCACGTCACACAGCTCCTCCCCGAGCACCTCCGCTATCCCCTCGGCGAGGGAACGGTTCGCAGTGCCCGAGAGCAGCATGATCGGATTCGCGCTGGCCGAAAAGTCCGGCGTTTCCACGTTGTCCCGTAGATGGCTGGTTGGAGATGTGGCCTGGGTCCCGAACCCACGCGGGACGGTCACCCGCCCCGGCCGCCCGGGCAATCATCCCGGGCTTTAACAGCCGCCTAGGTTACCGATGCAAACGGTTGATTGTCAACGAAACGAAGGCCCCTCCCGCCCCCACCGAGGCCACTGGAGCCGACGCTCGACGCAGAGCGATCGTGTCCCGGACCGGCACCAACCCGGTCGGCTAGCCGGCGTCTCCTTTGAGCGGGGCGGTATAGACCAGCTGCGTCGGATACGCGAAGTCCACTCCCTCCGCCTCGAACTTCTCGTGAATCCCGAGGTTGATCGCCTGCTTCACGTCCATGAAACGATCGTACTCGGGCACCGTCACGTGGTAGACGGTTTCAAAGTCCACCGAGTAGGGGCCGAACGCCGAGAGGTGTGTGCGATCGTGGACCGTCTCCTCCCGGGCATCCACGATCTCGGCGATCCAGCCGGGGATTCGCTCGAGCGTATGGCGTGACGTGTCGTAGGTGACGCCAATCGTCATGTCGCCCCGGCGGTCGCCCATCCGGCCGAGGTTGCGCAGTCGAGACGACAGCATGTCGTTGTTCCCGAGTACGAGCTGCTCGCCGGTAATACTGCGGAGCCGCGTGGTCTTGAGACCCACGTACTCGACCGTGCCCTTGAACTCGCCGACGACCAGGAAGTCGCCGATCACGAACGGCTTGTCGAGCACGATCGACAGCGATGCGAGCAAGTCCCCAAGCACGTTCTGGACGGCGAGGGCCACCGCGATCCCGCCGATCCCCAGCCCCGTCAGAAGCGCCGTCACCTCGACCCCGAGGTTGTCGAGGATCAGGAGCAGCACGACCAGCCAGACCACGAGACGGCCCACGAAGGACAGGGCGCTGACGGTAGTGACCGCCGCTGGATCTTCCTCGGCGGTCTCCCTGACGAACTGCTCCACCCAGAAGGAGATGGCCGCACCCGCCCAGACACCGCACTGGATCACGATCGCGATTGCCCCGGCGCGTCGAAGGACAAGAGCCGCCATCGGCTCCAGGGTGAGCGACAGCGAGGCGAAGAAGAGCGCGATTACCAGAAGCAGGGTCAGCTTGGTGCGACTCAGCACGTGCGCGATGAGGTCGTCGATGCCGGTCTGTGTCTGGCGGGCGAAGCTCGTGAGTCTCGTCAGTACGAATCGCTGTACCGCCCAGAGCCCGACGGCAGAGAGAACGAGGATCCCCGCCGCGATCAGCCACTGGGACATCGGGTTCCCGAAATAGGTCGTGTCCACTTGCTCGTCTTTCCGGAGGGTTCTGAATCGTCGGAAGGGACGATATCCGTCACGGGGTCGGTCAAAAAGCCCGGTACGCTCCGACTAGAACGCCCGAACCCTCGCAGAATGCCGCCCGTGGGAACGGCCCTTCGTCTCGCATCTCGTTGCCCGGCAACGGGTTGCTTTCGGTTCCCTTCTTGCGCCGCTCGCGCGACCGAAACCGGAACACCGTGCGGGACCCGCATGGGAAACGACAGACGGACCGGCAAGACGTGAGCATGATCGAGATCTCCATGACGCTGTTGATCGCCGCGCTCCTCCTTCTCGGAGGCACACGCGGGTTCGCGTGGCGACATCTGCGAAGTCGGCGGCTCGAGCTCCCGACGATCCGTCACGTAGATCCGTCAGAGCTTCCACCCACGCTCGCGCCGATCTTCGAGGCGGCAGAGCGAGAGCTGCTCCCGATCGGCTTCCGCCGAGCGGGGGCCCGGTGGACCGAGTCGATCGACGTATGCGAAGGACCACGACCTGAACTCGCCTACGTGCACGACGAGAGCGGCGCGCTGGCGTTCGTGGGGCCACCGCTTCCCGGCATGGGCGATCGACCGTACAACGTGAGCTTCATGTCTCGTCTGAAGGGGGACGCGACCGTCGCCACCTTCGACGGGCTCGCGCACCTCACACCTGGATTCCCGCCGGGTTGGGAGTGCTTCGACCACGACCTGAACGACCTCGGGCGCCAATGGGCCGCCCACCTTCACGCGCTTTCCCCTCATGGTGGTCTGACAGCGAGCGAGCCCGTGCTGCCCGCGGCCTGGGACGCGATCGAGCAGGATGCGCTCGAGAGCACGCTGGCTAGCTGGGAACGGGACGGCGTCACTCGGAGGACGAGCCGGCCATCGTCCGGGCGGCCGAGGTGGCGTTTCCGCTCTGGGTCCGCCTGGGCGATGGGCGGGCGGCTCCTGGCCGGTCAACGACGGGTCCTGCATCGGGAGGCCGCGACCGCGAGGACGCGCGCCAGAACAGAGCTGTGGCGGTCCAGCGTCGATGTCGTGACCGACCCGCTCGAGCCATCCCTGGATCGTGCGAAAGCGGCCGCGATGGCGTGGGGCTACGAATACACTCGAGATTCCGATCGCTGCCGCCGGGACGCGCGCGCGCGATGGGAGCGGTGGGCGATGGGATTCGGAAGTGCCGCCGCCTGCCTCGCGGTGTTCGGCCTCTGGTTCGGATGGGAACTCGCTTCCGTGCTCTGCGCCGTCCTGCTTCTCCACGAACTCGGTCACGTCGTCGGGATGGCCGCATTTGGATACCGGGACCGACGAATCCTCTTCATCCCGCTTTTTGGAGCCGCGGCCCTGGGCGAGAAGGACGATGCGACCCCGCTGCAGCGGACGGTCGTCCTGCTCGCGGGACCCGTGCCCGGTCTGATCCTGGGTCTCGTCTGCATGCTGCTGTTCTTCGAGAACGGCGGTCTGTGGTGGCTGGCGATGGCCACGACGGCGTTGATCGTGAACTACTTCAACCTGTTGCCGATCTCGCCGCTCGACGGAGGGCGAATCGTCGAGACGCTGATGCTGGGGCGGTACCCCCGAGCTCAGGTGGTCTTCCTGGCAGGGGGGACCGTGACCCTGGGTCTCGGAGCCTGGGTGCTTCGCGATCCGATCCTCGCGGCGATGTCGTTGGCTCTGATCATCTCTCTGCGCGCGGCGTGGGGCGCGGCCACGGGGCTGGTACGCGTACGGGCGCGAATCGAATCGCCCATGACCCCGTCCGAGAGGGTCCGCACCGTCTTCGAGACCCTGCAGGAAGACCCGTTCGCGAAGAGTCCCGTCGCTCATCGCTCACGGCTGGCGGCGCTGATCGTGCCGCGGCTCGATGCTCGACCGGCGCGACCCCGTACCGCCATCGCGGGGGCCCTCCTGTACTTCGGGCTACTCCTCGGGACCCCGGTAGCCGTCGCGACCTCGATCTATGCCTTCCAACCGCAGATGTGGGACAGCATCGTCCAGAGCACGAGGTTGGGGGATGCGCTCGCCCAGAATCAATCGAGCAGCGTGACCATCTCGGAGGCGTCGGTCGTCGGGCGCTGACAGGCGAATTCGCTGCAGACGTAGGCGGCCGCGGCTCCGCCCACCGGCGATTGACCGCGGGTGAACGGAGCGACCCGATCCAGGACCTTCGCACCCTCCCCACTCGGACGGAGCAGCACCCCCGTTCGGGGTCTGAATCTCCCTTCGATGGTCGCGAGCAGCACGCCCGTGTCCGTCGCACCGCGATCCCCGGCGATTACGACTTCGTGCGACGGTCCGAGAGCCAGGTCCAGGGCGACGAGTGACATCGTGTGCGCCGAGGGGTTCCGCTCGACCACGCCGGCGAACGCATCACCGATCGCGGCAGACCGGCTGGCCCATTCCGGATTCCCGGTGAGCTGCGACAACCGGGCGAGCGCGTAGCGAGCGGTCGCGTTCACGGACGGCGTCGCGCCGTCATAGATTTCACGTTGCCGAACCAGCACATCATCGACGTCGGCCGCGGAGGTAAAGAGCCCCCCCCGATCATGGTCCCAAAACTCCTCCATGAGGGCGACAGCCAGATCTCCCGACCGCTCCAGCCATTCCGGTTCGAACGTGGCTCCGTAGAGCTCGATCAGCCCCCACAGCAAGTAGGCGTAGTCGGCGGCGCCCGCTCGAATGCCAGCCGTCCCGGCTCGATACCGGTGCAGGAGACCCCCCTCGTCCCCGGCCAATCGATCGAGAATGAATCGGGCGGCCGCCTCCGCTGCCACGGTGTAGCGGCGGTCCCCGAAGGCCCTCCCCGCGCTCGCGAGCGCCGCGATCATCAGACCGTTCCAGTCGGTCAGGATTTTGTCGTCCAATAGCGGACGCGGCCGCTTCTCTCGCGCCTCGAAGAGCGCGTCGCGGATGGCTTCGAGCCGATCCCCGACCTCCGCCTCGGTTGATCCGGATCGAACGGCGAGGTCCGCGCGCGATCCTCGCCGGTGGATGATGTTCTCCCCGGTCATCTCGCCGGTCGCCTCATCGGCGAAGTTGCCGCGGTTCTGCACGCCGAACGCATCGCGTGCGAACGCGGCTTCGTCCCGGCCGACCGACGGCTCCAGCACCCGGTCGAACTCTTCCCGCGTCCAGACGTAGAAGGCGCCCTCCCGGCCCTCGCTGTCCGCGTCCTCCGCCGAGCAGAACCCACCGGTTTCGTCGGTCAGGTCTCGCGACACGTACTCGAAGATCTCGTCGACGATCCGGCGGTACCGGTCGTCTCGAGTGACCTGCCAGGTCTCGGTGGCGGCCATGGCAATGAGCGCCTGATCGTAGAGCATCTTCTCGAAATGCGGGAGGAGCCAGCGCGCGTCCGTCGAGTATCGATGGAAGCCCGACCCGATATGATCGAAGACCCCGCCTCGCCGCATCATGGTGAGCGTCTTCTCGACCATCTCGAGCGCCGCCGGCTCACCTGTCCGGTCGTGCCAGCGCAAGAGAAACATCAAGTTGTGCGGCGTCGGGAACTTCGGGGCGCGACCGAACCCGCCCTGTTGAGGGTCGTACCGGCCTCGGAGCTCTTCGTACCCACGCTTCAGCGTCTCCTCTCCCTCGCCGCCGCCCGCCTCCTCGCCCCCACGTCCCTCGAGCTCCCGGATCGCTTCGACGGCGGCGTCCGCAGAAGCCTCCAGGTCGGATCGCCGGTCGTTCCACAGGGCCGACAGCCGGGGGACGAGGTCCAGCATGCCCATCCGCCCGTGACGGCTTTCTCGAGGGAAATACGTCCCGGCGAAAAAGGGGCGCCGATCCGGTGTCATCGCCACGGTGAGAGGCCACCCACCGTGTCCAGTCATCAGCTGACAGACCGTCATGTAGACGGAATCCACGTCTGGCCGCTCTTCCCGATCGAGCTTGATCGACACGAAGCCGTCGTTCAGCAGCGAGGCGACCGCGGGATCCTCGAAGGACTCGTGGGCCATCACATGGCACCAGTGGCATGTAGCGTAGCCGATGGAGAGGAATATCGGCCGGTCCTCGGCCCGGGCCTTCTCGAAGGCCTCCTCGCCCCACGGATACCAATCCACGGGGTTGTACGCGTGCTGGCGCAGGTACGGACTGCTGGCACCAAGGAGCCGGTTGGGTGTCGCATCTGGGCCGCCACCCACACCCACCGGCTCGGTCATCCGGCGATGACCGTTCCCGGAAGCAGGAGCGTGTTCGTGTTGCCGGTCCCGAGCCTGCCGTCATCGCCCAGACCCCAGCAGTAGGCGGCACCCGCCGTCGTGAACCCACAGGTGTGATCGCCGCCCGCGCCGATCCACGAGAAGTCCGGGACGCTCGACACGAGGGCCGGTTCGAAACGCGAGAGGGTGTTTCCGATACCAAGCTGTCCGGCGGTACCGGCGCCCCAGCAATACCCGCTGCCGTCGGTCGCGACTCCGCACGTGTGGTCGCTCCCGGCACTGATCGACGCCCACCCGATCCCGCCCTGCACGAGGAACGGCTGCTGCCTCGTCTGAGTGTTTCCGGATCCGAGCCGGCCGTCGGCGCCGGCGCCCCAGCAGTAGGACTCGCCGGCGTCGGACACTGCACAGGTGTGCGACTCCCCGGCCGAGATCCGCACGAAAGACAGCCCGCCGACCACCGCCGCCGGCTCGAGCCGATCGCTCGTGTTTCCGGTCCCGAGCCGGCCATCGTCACCCTCGCCCCAGCAGAAACCGGCGCCGGAAGCCGTGATACCGCATGTGTGCTCTTCTCCCGCACTCACCTGGGTGAAGAGCTGTCCCCCCAGCACGAGCGTCGGCGTCAGACGGGAGGCGACGTTCCCGTGGCCGAGACGGCCGCTCTCGCCGAGGCCCCAGCAGTAAGTCTCCCCTGACGTCGCGATTCCGCAGGTATGAGAATCGCCGGCCGTCACGGAGCTGAACGAGATCGCACCCGATACGGCGACGGGGGTGGTCCAGTTCTGAGTGCCGCCGTTCCCGACTTGTCCTTCAGCCCCGTTTCCCCAGCACAACACGCGGGCGTCGGTCGCCACTGCGCACGAATGTTCCCCGCCAGCCGCGATGGTGACGAGCGTGGAGGCCGTGATCAAACGGGTGGGCGCATCCCGATCGGTCGAAGCCCCGTCGCCGATCTGGCCCGCCTCGCCCTCGCCCCAGCAAAAGGTCCCACGAGCGCTGATCCCGCAGCTGTGGCCGTCTCCGGCGTCGAGCGCGCTATAGACGGCGGGATCCGGCGGAGGAGGTGGCGGCGGAGACGTCGGGGTGGATTCACCGCACCCCCACGCAACGACCGAAGCGAAGACTGCAAAAAGTGACCACCGAGTGTTCAGAAGTTTCATCAGTGTCCCGTTCCAGACTCTATACTGCCGGCGGCGCACCGGGCGGCGTGCCAGCGGAGAGCCGTTCACACCGATTGCGGCAAAGGACATGCCCGCGGGCCGGTCTCGATCACGGCGATGCCTCGGGAAGATTGGCCCCCCAGGGGTCGAACCTGGATTACCGGCTCCAAAGGCCGGGGTCTTGCCATTAGACGAGGGGCCAGAGCTGGGGGCGGAAGATGACGCGGCGTCCCTGAAAGCGTCAAACCCGCTCCCCCAGGGACTCCCTGAGCTCTCACACCGGAAGTCGGACCTCATGCGTCGTCCACCCCGCATCCGCATCGAACCCCGAGTCGATCAGAACCTGGAGCGCCGCCATTCGATCCGCGGCGTCCTCGAAGACCGCGAACAGCGACGAGCCGGAGCCCGTCATCGAGGTCGTCGCCCCTGAATCCTGCAGAATCGAGCGCGCGTTGGCCAGCGAGGGATGTCGTTCGAGAACCGGCATCTCGAGGTCGTTTCGCACCAGTCTCTCCAACGCGTCCCACCCGGCTAGACGAGTGGCGCCCGGAAGGATGCTGGCTCCACCCGGGTCCTCGTCCGTCCGCGAAGCCGCAAGCCACTCGTAGGCGTCGAGCGTCGCGACCGAAAACGGTGGCGAGAGCAGCAGGCCCGGCCGCTCGGGTGGCGGTCTCAGCGGCAACAGTCGGCGACCGCGCTCCCAGCCCAGCGCCATGGGGACGTCGAGCAAGCCAAACGGCACATCGCTCCCGATTTTGCCCGCGATTCGGAACAGGTTCCTCTCCGGTAGCGCAGGCCAGCGCCCGGACAGCAGCCTGAGGGTACCCGCGGCATCCGCGCTTCCGCCTCCGAGACCGCTGCCGGCCGGAATTCGCTTGACGAGCGAGAGCCGGAGGCCGGGTCGCGTGCGCTTCCCCGCGAACGCCTCGGCGAGGAAACGATCGGCGGCGCGCACGCAGAGATTGTCTGGCGAGGCGGGCACTTCTCCTGCCGCCTCACCTTCGACCGTGATCGAGATCCCCTCACCCGCCTCCTCGATCGACAGCGTATCGGCGAGATCAGTCCGCAGCAGAATCGTCTCGACCCCATGGAAGCCGGTGTCATCCCGGCCGAAGACCCGCAATCGAAGATTCACCTTCGCGTGGCACCGGGTGATCACGACTCTGCGGCCTCTCCCCGGTTGGTAATGTCCGATCGCTTGATGCCGAGCGCGCGCATGTACCAGATCCCGATCAGAGTGACCGGCAGGAACGTCAGGATGTGGTAGCTCGCGGCGAAGGAGACGATCAGCGAGGGATCGATTCCATAAAGCTCCAGGCAGACTCGCGCGCCGAACTCGAAGGGACCGAAGAAGCCCGGCGTCGATGGGATGGCGACGAACAGGCTGATGATCGATTGCAGCAGCATCGAACCCGTGAAGCCGGGCTCGACGATGTCGAACGCGAGCAACCCGAGGTAGAACGAGAACGCGTTCCACACCCAGACGACGACCGACCACAGAAAGGCGGCGACCAGGATCCGCCACTTCCTCAGGACGCCCAGGCCGTCGATGAACGATTCGAGGACGCCGATCAATCGTTCCGTGAACTTCTCCGGGAGCCGCGTCGTGAGCTTATCCGCCAACGCGAGCAACCGGCCCGGCAGCCACACCATCGCGGACGCGACGACGATTCCGATCCCGACGATGATCAGGAACCCCGTCAGAATCTCCACCAGCGGCCCCGCGCTCGCGAGGCGTTCCGGACCGATCACCAGATACGCCGGAATGAGGAGGCCAACCGTTACGATGCCGTCGAGCAGCCGCTCCACGACGAGGGATGCGATGACGGGGGACAGGCCGACCGGCTCGATACGAGTGAGCGAGTACCCTCGTGCGAACTCGCCGACCCGAGCCCCCACCACGTTGTTCGCCATGAAGCCGATACAGACCGTCGCGAATCTCGATCGGAACGAGAGCTCTCCGGCGACGGGCAGCAGCAAGATGCGCCACCGGATCGCCCTCAGCGCGAAGGTGAGCGTCGCGGCCGCGGTCGCGGCGAGCAGCAACCAGAGGTTCGCGTGGCCGAGGTGCTCGAGCAGCTCGGCGACCGAAACGTCACGAAGGGTGTAGGCGAGAAGTGCGAGCGATACGGCGACGCCGAAGATGATGAGCGCCCGTTGCCTCACGTGCGCGCCCGCCGCAATAGCTCCCCCATCTCGCACACGGCACGCTCCATCCCGATGAGGATCGACCGGCTCACGATCGAATGGCCGATGTTCAGCTCCTCGCATTCCGGGATCGCCGCGACCGGCATCACATTCTCGTACGTCAACCCGTGACCCGCGTGCACTCCGAGGCCCGCAGCGGCCGCATCCGTCGCCGCCCGGCGCAGTCGTTCGAGCTCGCGATCGGCCGCGTCCGCGTCAGAAGCATTCGCGTACTCGCCGGTGTGCAGCTCGACCGCGTCCGCTCCGAGGGCGGCGGATTCGCCGACCACATCGGGATCCGGATCGATGAAGAGCGAAACGCGGGACCCCACGGCCTGCAAACGTGCGATCGCCTCCTTCAGTCGTCCGGGATCCTGCGAGAGGTCGAGCCCGCCCTCCGTCGTGATCTCCTGCCGTTTCTCGGGCACGAGCGTAGTCTGTGAGGGGCGCCACGATTCGGCCAACGACAGGATCCCATCCGCGACCGCGAGCTCGAGGTTCACGTAGGTCCTCACGGTCGCGAACAGCAGCTCCACGTCCCGGTCCTGGATATGACGCCGATCCTCGCGGAGGTGCACCGTGATGCCGTTCGCGCCAGCGAGTTCGGCGAGCACCGCAGCCCGCACCGGGTCCGGCTCGTCAGTACCGCGCGCCTGACGAACCGTCGCCACGTGATCGATGTTCACGCAGAGCCGCATCTCTACCAAATGTGCGAAGCTGCTACCAGGCATGCGTGACCCCTCCTTTCCCCCGACGGCCCCCGGGCCGGGCGCGCGAGGCGTCCGGTCGTCGTCTTCGCGGCGCACGATACCGTGCGAAAAGGATCGGTGCGAGCGGATCAGGCTGCATCCGTTGCCTCGACTACGACGTCAGCTGTCAGACGCCACTTGCCGGCAACGGCGAAGGGCACCCGCGCGGTGAAGACGACATTGCCCGACACGACTTCCTGATCCAGCACTTCGCCCTCGCGGTACGCTTCCGCCAGCGTCCTGCCGTCGGCCGCGGGTACGGTCACCCGGACCGTCTCCAGGGTCGCCCGAACCGCCCCACGCAACGCGTCCTTCAGATCGTCCAGGCCAGCCTCCTCGATCACCGACGAGAAGACGTGGGGCGCCAGCATTCCATCCCCGCGATCCCGGATGGCGGCTTCTTCGGCGTGGGTGAGCCGATCGATCTTGTTCAACACGAGCATGGTCGGACGGTCACCTGCACCCGCCTCGCGCAGCACGTCCTCGACGGCCTCGCGTTGTTCTTCCCATGATGGTGAGGACGCATCGATCACGTGCAGGAGCAGGTCGGCTTCCACGACCTCTTCGAGCGTTGCCCGAAATGATGCGACGAGGTGGTGCGGCAGCTTGCGAATGAAGCCGACCGTGTCCGTCATCAGAACCTGTATGCCCTGCCCGAGGTCGCAGACCCGCGTAGCGGAGTCCAGCGTCGCGAACAGCCGATCCTCGATGAATACGTCGCTCCCGGTGAGGGCCTTGAGAATCGAGGACTTCCCCGCGTTCGTATATCCGACGAGGGCAACCTTGAACTGTTCGTCCCGCGATTTCCTCTGGGTACCGCGAGACCTGGAAATCTGCTCGAGCTGACGGCCCAATCTCGCGATCCGCCGATCGATCAGCCGGCGGTCGGTCTCGATCTGCTGTTCACCGGGGCCCCTCGCGCCGATTCCGCCTGCGATGCGCGAGAGGTGCGTCCACATCCGCTTCAGGCGCGGACGCATGTAGTAGAGCTGGGCCAGCTCGACTTGAAGTTTCGCCTCGGACGTGCGGGCGCGGAGTGCGAAGATGTCGAGAATCAGCTCCGTGCGGTCGATGACGCGGGCCCCGAGCGCGGACTCGAGGTTCGAGCCCTGTGCGGGAGAGAGCTCCTCATCGAAGATGGCGAGCGTCGCATCCGACTCTGCCATGAGCCGCTTGATCTGCTCGATCTTTCCGCGCCCGATGTACGTGGACGCATTCGGCGATCGCAGCCGCTGCACAACGACACCTACGACCTCGGCTCCGGCCGTGTCTGCGAGCCTGCCGAGTTCTTCGAGGTGCTCGTCCACCAGGGACTGTGACATATCGGCGGGAGGGGCCCCGACAAGCACGGATCGTTCGGCGGTCGCTTCCCTGCTCATGTCGCGCCCCCCTCCTGGTCATCGCCTCGCGAGGGTTCGTCCCCCTCGAAGGGAGGCACACGCGCCCGCGCGATCTCCGCCATTCGAGCGGATATCCGTGACTCCCAGCCCCGGTCCGTCGGCTCGTAGAACCGCCTGCCCGCCAGCGTCTCCGGAAGATACGTCTGCGGGGCGACTCCACCCTCGAACTCGTGATCGTATCGATACCCGTCCGAATACCCCAGATCCTTCATCAGACGGGTCGGGGCGTTACGCAGGTGCAGGGGGACGGGTTCCGCCGGGCTCTCCCGCGCCGCTGCAAGCGCGTTCGAGAAGCCGCGGTAGATCGCGTTCGACTTCGGCGCCAGGGCCAGATAGGCGGCCGCCTCCGCGATCGCGAGGTCACCTTCCGGACTGCCCAGGAAGTGGTACGTGTCCCGGGCCGCGACGGCGACGGACATCGCCCGGGGGTCGGCGAGGCCTATGTCTTCGACGGACATTCGCACGAGTCGCCGGGCGAGGTACATCGGATCCTCCCCCGCGTCCAGCATGCGGGCCAGCCAATACAACGTCCCGTCCACATCCGACCCGCGGACGGCTTTGTGCAAGGCGGAGATGAGGTTGAAATGCTCCTCTCCCGATTTGTCGTAGCGGGCGAAACGTTTCTGGAGGGCAGCCTCCACGTGAGATTCCTCTACAGTCCCGGAGGCGAGGTCGACCGCCGTCTCGAGAGCGTTCAGCGCCCGCCGAGCATCCCCGTCCGCCTCGACCGAGATCCGGGACAGTGCCGCCTCAGAAATCTCGAGGTCGCGTCCGCCCAGTCCGCGCTCCTTGTCCTCGAGCGCCCGCGAGCAGATCTCCGCCAGCTCCTCCGGTGCGAGCGGCGACAACACGAGCACGCGGGTTCGAGAGAGGAGCGGACCGACGACCTCGAAGCTCGGGTTTTCGGTCGTCGCGCCGATTAACGTGACCGCCCCCTTCTCCACGTGAGGCAACAGGGCGTCCTGCTGCGCGCGATTGAAACGATGGATCTCGTCCACGAATAGGACGGTCCCTCTGCCGTTCGCGGCCCGACGCCCTCTCGCCTCCTCGAGGATCTTCCGGACCCGCGGGATGCCCTCGGTCACGGCGGAAAACGGAACAAAGGTCGCCTCCATCCTCGTGGCCAGAAGCCCCGCGAGCGTGGTCTTCCCGCTCCCCGGCGGTCCCCAGAGGATCAGGCTGGGCACCCGACCCGTCTCGATCAGTTCGCGCAGCGGGCGCCCTTCCCCGAGCAGATCTTCCTGACCCACGAACTCGCTCAGGGAACGGGGCCGCATCCGGGCCGCGAGGGGCGCGTCGGCAAGGGGGCCCGCCTCGCTCCGGACAGGATCGGGAACGAAGAGGCTCGGTTCGTCGCTCACGAGTCCTCGCTACCCCCCTCGGCCGGTCCGGCGAGAGACCCGATCTGTATGAGCCGGCGCGCCTCGTCCAACAACGTTTCCCGCTCGTTCCGTTCAGGGTCCTCCAGCACCTGGGCCAGCAGCTCTTCGAGGAGCAGCCCCAGGACCGGACCGGGCTCGATCCCGAGATCCAGGAGATCGCTTCCATCGGCCGCGAGGTCTCTCAGGGCCAGCGGCGGATGGTCGAGGACCTGATCGTGGACCGTTCGCCAGGAAGCGACCACCAGCCCCGCGGCCTGTGGATCGCCGAGACCTCTCGCGCCCGCGATGTGGAGTCGAAACACGTCCCGCCAGGCGTCTCCCACCTCGGAGAGCCAGAGCCTCACCTGTGCCGAGCTGTCCAGTGGGCTCACGAACGGTAGATAGGCAGCGACGAGGCCGACCACCCCACGCTGGTCTGCGTTCGAGAACTTGAGGCGGGCCAAAAGCCCCGCGGTCGCTCCGGCCCCCTGTTCCGCGTCTCCCCGGATCGGGACGCAGAGCCTCGCCAGTCGGACCAACGGGCGATGCGAGCCGACGCGGTCGACCGCGCCGACGTGACCTCTCCACGCGGTTCGGTCCGATGAGAGCGGCAGGAACTCGGGAAACCAGGTCTCGAGGGCGCCCACCTCGGCATACAGATCGAGTGCTGTCGATGGGGTGGGGTCGGCGAGCACCTTCATCAGCTCCTCGCGGACGCGCTCGGCGGACAGGTCTTCGAGGCGCCCCGCGGCATCGACGAGAGCCGAGCGTGTTTCGGCCTCGATCTCGAGATCGAACCGACCGGCGAATCGGAGCCCCCGCAGTACACGGAGATGATCCTCAACGAACCGGTCGGTCGCGTCCCCGACCGCCCTGAGTCTGCCCTGTCCGAGATCCTCATGACCGCCATACGGATCCCGGAATTCCCCGGTCGAGGGACGCCAGGCCATGGCGTTGATCGTGAAGTCCCGCCGAGCGAGATCCTCATCGA
>JAOTZH010000101.1 GCA_029861425.1 Gemmatimonadota bacterium | reverse complement strand
CCCCAGGACCGCGTCTACCTCCTCGCGCGTCGGAAGCGAGGGCTGCGCGCCGACCCGCGTGACGGAGACCGCGGCGACCCTCTGAGCCGACGCCACGGCCGCATCGAGGGCCAGGCCGTCGGCGAGTTCGACCGCCAGCGCTCCGTTGAACGCGTCCCCCGCGCCGGTCGAGTCGACGGCCGCGACCGGCTGCGCCCCCGCATCGCGGACTCCGTCGTCGTCCACGATCAGCGCACCGTGCGCGCCGCGGGTAACCACGACCGCCTTCGCCCCGAGGTCCCGCAGCGTCTCCGCGGCTGTCCTCAGGTCGTCCGTCTCGGTTCCGAGCTGGCCGGCCAGCTCGACGGCCTCGTGCTCGTTCGGCGTCAGGACATCGACGCGTGGCAGGAGCTCGGCGTCGATGGGGCCGGCAGGGGCCGGGTTGAGGATGACGCGTGTACCATGCTGTAGCGCGATATCGACGGCCCGATGGGACGAGGCGAGGGGCGTCTCCAGTTGAAGGAGCAGGACGCTCGCCGTGCGAATCGCGCGCGCCGCCTGTGAGACGTCGACAGTGTCGAGATGAGCGTTCGCTCCGGAAGCCACCGCGATCGCGTTCTCCCCCGCATCATCGACGACGATCAAGCCGACACCGGTCGCGGCCACCGGATCGATGCTCAGGTAGCGAGTGTCGATCCCCTCGCGTCGATACGCGCTGATCGCCTCCCGTCCGAAATAGTCCCGGCCGACCCGCGCGACGAGCGTCACGTGCGCGCCGAGGCGCGCCGCTGCCACGGCCTGGTTCGCGCCCTTCCCGCCGCCAGCCTGGATGAAATCGGACCCGAGGACGGTCTCACCCGGCTTTGGAATCGTCGGGGCCCGCACGACGAGGTCGGTGTTGGAGCTTCCGACCACGACGATCCGGGAGTAGGGCTCGTTCCACGGCATAGGCTCAGCCGGCCCGGAGGATAGAGAAGAGCAGTTGCTTGAAGGAGCTCACATCGATCTCCCACGTTACCCGCGTCCACGCTTCCCGATCTGCCCGGTCGCCCCACGTCGCTCGATTCTGCGGTTCGCCACACACTCCGAGCTGGTCCACGACGGTCATTCCGCGGGTGAGCTCGCTTCCGGTCTCGATCATCACATGGTGTCGCGACCCTCGGCGAACGATATCCGGTCGCAGGGCCACGGCCATCGCGACCGGGTCCGGCAGCCCGAGCCCGCGAGCGCCGGATTGCCGGAAGTTCGCCTCCACCGCCGTCTCGTTGCAGTCGATCGAGAAGTGGGCGATCTCGGTATCGAACGCTTTGACGCGTGACATCTCGTCGTGGGAGAGGATCGCCTCCCCCCGGCAGAGCTCCCAGCCGACCAGCTCGGTGGGCATCCCGGCGTCGATCACCGCGGCCGCCGCCTCGGGATCGACCCAGAGATTGAACTCGGCCGCGGGTGTCATATTGCCGACCGTGAGCGGCGCGCCCCCCATGATGACGAGGCGCCCGATGTTCTCGGCGAAAGATGGGTCACGGTCGAGCGCGAGCGCGATGTTGGTGAGCGGACCAAGGGTGACGACCGTGAGCCCGGGGTGCTCTCTCGAGGCGCGCAGTATGGCTTCGATCGCATCCTCGCTCGCCGGCTGCGCGCGCGGCGGCGGATATCCCTGGTCCCCCAGCCCGTCCTCGCCATGGAAGAACTCCGCACTCTGGAGACTTCGCCGCAGCGGCCGGGCCGCGCCCGCGTGCACCGGCGTGTCGTCCCCGCAGAGCTCGACGGTGAAGAGTGCGTTCCTCACCGCCTGCGGCAGCGGGACGTTGCCGGCGACCACCGTGATCGCCGCTACCCGCACGTCCGACGTGCGGAGTGCCATGATCAGGGCGACGGCATCGTCGGACGCCGTGTCGGTATCGATGAGGAAGGTGCGGTCCATTACACGCGAACGTACCGCGGGCGGGCGGATCTTGACGACCCCGGGAGGGTCCGACCATCTTGGGGCAGATTTTTAGTCTGGCCTAAAAATTGAGACGACGAACGTGGAAGACCGGCGACGACCGGGTTTTCGACGAACCGATAAGGCGACAGGTGACAGGGTGAAGCCGGAAAAACTGAGCCGGAGGGACTGGCTCAAGCTCGGCGCCGCGGGCGTTGCGGGCATATCAGGTGCCACCGTTCTGGATCTCGCGGGGCGCGGCGGGGCGGGGCGTGCGCTCTCCGCGACCGGACTCGGGGGCGGACCCTCGCGCGGGCACGCCCCCGGCGGCGCCGCGGGATCTCCGGACTCCCAGCAGGACACGGGCGGGCTGGGTGTGGTCGGCGAGACGCGACCGGAGGGCGAGTTCGACCCCGACGCGTTTCTGACCGATTTCGATTACGGCGAGGTGACCACGAGGGACGACGGCCGGACAGTCCGGAGCTGGGAGATCGTCGCGCTCGACCGGGAGATCGAAGTCGCCCCCGGTGTGTGGTATCCGGCCTGGACGTACAACGGTCAGGTCCCGGGCCCGACCCTCCGGTGCACGGCGGGCGACATCGTCCACGTGGACTTCGTGAACGCGGGGTCGCACCCGCACACGATTCACTTTCACGGCGCTCACCCTCCGGCCATGGACGGCGTCACGCCGGTCGTGAACCCGGGAGAGAAGTTCACGTACGAGTTCGAGGCGCAGCCGTTCGGGCTTCACCTCTACCACTGCCACACCCTCCCGTTGACCCGACACATCCACAAAGGGCTCTACGGGGCCTTCATCATCGATCCACCCGAGGGTCGCGCACCGGCTCGCGAGATGGTGATGGTGATGAACGCGTTCGACACGAACTTCGACGGCGAGAACGAGATCTACGCGGTCAATACGTCGGCGTTCTTCCACAATCAGTATCCCATCCGGGTCGGGGTCGGGGATCTGTGCCGCGTGTATCTCGTGAACGTGACCGAGTTCGATCTGATCAACTCGTTCCACCTTCACGCAGCGATGTTCCGCGTCTACCGAACAGGGACCCGGCTCGACACGTCCGAGCTGACCGACACGATCATGATGTGCCAGGGCGAGCGACACCTGATCGAGTTCGAGCTGGCGCACCCCGGCACCCACATGTTCCACGCCCACCAGAGCGAGTTCGCCGAGCTCGGATGGATGGGTGCCTTCGAGGCGGTCGAGGGCCTGGCCGCCACGGATGGTGCTCCGGTGCACGGCGATGTCTGAGGACAGGGCCACGTCGGGCTTCCCGAAGTGGATTCTCGGGCTGATACCGGTCGTCCTGCTCGGGCTCCTGGTGGTGGTCTTTCTCCGGTACGATCCGACCGAGCCCTTTCGTGCCGCGTTTCCGCCGGTGGAGGAACTCACGATCGAGCGGGTGACATTCCCCGCGCCCGGCACCCTTCGGATCCACGTGGTGAACGGCGGACCCGAGGCCGTCACGATCGCCCAGGTGATGGTCGATGACGCCTTCTGGCAGTACCGGATCGACGGCGACAACACGGTCCCGCGCCTGAGACGAAGCACGCTCGAGGTAGACTACCCCTGGGTAGAGGGCGAGCCGCACGTCGTCGCGCTCGTCACATCGACGGGCCTCACGTTCGCGTACGAGGTCGCCGTCGCGACCGTGACCCCGACCCCGAACGCCCGGTACCTCACGACGTTCGCCATGCTCGGGATCTACGCCGGGTTCGTGCCCGTCCTGCTCGGTCTGATGTGGTATCCGTTTCTCAGACGGATCGACAAGAAGTGGCTCCACTTCTACCTGAGTCTCACCATCGGTCTGCTGGTGTTTCTGCTCGTGGACGCGTTCGAGCACACCCTCGAAGCGGCTGCCGCGGTCCCCGCCGGGTTCCAGGGAGTCGGGCTGATCACGGTGGGGGTCGTCGGGGCCATCGTCGGTCTGAGAGCCGTTTCCGGCATTGGCCGCCGGAAGGGGGGTGGGAACCCACCGAGCGGGCTGACGGTTTCGTACCTGATCGCGCTCGGGATCGGGCTCCACAACATGGGTGAGGGTCTCGCGATCGGGGCCGCGTACTCGCTCGGCGAGATCGCCCTCGGAAGCTTTCTGGTGATCGGCTTTGCCCTCCACAACACGACGGAGGGACTGGCGATCGTGGCGCCGATGGCGAACGAACGCAGACCGTTGTGGCATTTTGGTGCGATGGGCGCCATCGCCGGGCTCCCCACGGTGTTGGGTGCGTGGGTCGGCGGGTTCTCGTATTCGCCCGCCGCGGCGACGTTCTTCCTGGCGCTCGGTGCCGGTGCGATCGTGCAGGTGATCATCGAGGTGGGCAAGCTGGTTCAACGCAGCTGGCCCGAGGGCCTGTTCACACCGCTGAATGCCGCGGGGTTGGTACTGGGCATACTCGTCATGTATGGCACGGCGCTGATGGTGGTCGCCTGAGCGCGGGCGGTTCGAGCCGTCCACCCGTCTCAAGTGTCAACCAGCGCCGCTCTCCGGAGCGGCGTCTTTCGATAGAAGGAGAAATACATGGGCAAGGGACTGAATCCCGGACTCGGCCTGGCGATCCTGCGCATCGTGCTGGGCGTGATCTTTATCGCGCACGGCTGGCCGAAATTCGGCGGCATGGAGGGGACCGCGGGCTTTCTCGCATCGCTCGGCGTTCCGGCGCCCGCGCTGGCGGCCTGGGGCATCGCGCTGCTCGAGACGGTCGGTGGATTGCTCCTGGTGGTCGGAGCGTTCGTCACGCCGGTGGCGGCTCTCCTGACGGTACACATGGTGACCGGTATCTTCCTGGTTCACATCCCGAACGGGTTCTACGTGATCGGGCCGGGATCCGGAGGATACGAGTTCAACCTGGTTCTCTCCGCGTCTCTGCTGGCGATGATCTTCGTCGGAGCCGGCAACTGGGCGCTGCAGGACCGTCTCGGAAACAAGGACGTGCTGAAGACGTGATAGAGGGCGAAACGATCGTGAGTCACCTGGAGACGCGCCGTTCCGGCGGCGCGACCCGGGATGACCTGATGAAGGAGGCGGTCGGTCTCATTGAGGCGGCTCGGCAGGACTACGACTGGGTCGGGATCTACTTGCTCCAGGACGGAGTGCTCGTGCTCGACAACTACCTCGGCGAGGAGACCGAGCACACGCGGATCGCCGTCGGCGACGGGGTCTGCGGCACGGCCGTGGCCGAGGACCGGAACCTGAATATCCCCGACGTGAACGAGATCGAGAACTACATCGCCTGCAGCATCGGCACCGCCTCGGAGCTCGTGGTCCTCATGCGAACGTCCGCCGGTGACGTTGTCGGCCAGCTGGATCTCGATTCCGACCGACCGGCCGCGTTCGACGAGGGCGACGAGAGGGAGCTCGGGGTCGTGGCGGACTGGCTGGGACGGCTGTTCGACGAGGGCTGAACGGCCGGTCGCGCCGATCCGGCGTCCAGCATCGCCGTCTGCGGGACCGCGGGTTCCGCTCGGCCGGGTGCCCTAGCCCGCCAGGCCGGGAAGCAGCTCCCTGAGTCCGTCCGCGAGCATCTGGAACGCGAGCGCGACCAGAAGCAGTCCCATGATGCGGGTGACGATTCGCACACCCGTCACGCCGAGACGGTTCGCGATCGGACCGGAAAAGTGGAGCACCAGCCACATCAACAGGCCGAACAGGACCGCCATCCCCGACATCACCAGACGGTCGACGACCCCGGGCAGCTCCTGGGAGAACAGGATGATCGTCGTGATGGCGCCGGGCCCGATCGTGATCGGGATCGCGAGTGGAACCACGGCGATCGACTCGCGGTCGTGCGCCTCCTGGTCCTCCGCCGGCGTGTGCCTCAGCCGGGTCGGAGTGCTGCTCAACATGGCGAGGCCCATCAGGATCAGGATCACCCCACCCGCCGCCTGAAGCCCCGGGGGCGTGACGCCGAAGAACGCCAGGATCGCCGCACCGCTCCAGGTGACGAGGATCATCACGACGCTCGTAGCGAACGCGGAAGAGCGGGCGATCTCCTTCTGTTCAGGCACGGGCCGATCCCCCGCCATCCCCGCGAAGATGGCGACGGTTCCGACCGGGTTGATGATCGTGAGCATGGTTACGGCGTAGGCGATATAAGGGCTCATGTCTCGCTCATGGAGTCTGAGGCGAGCGCGAAACTACACGCCGCGACAGAAAGCGCTAGCGCCCCCCGCCCGGTGGGCCGAGGGGGCTCGGCGAACAACCGGTGGGTTCGACGGTCCAGACGACGCTCACGATCCTCCAGCCCTCATCGGTCCGCACGAGATTGAAGGCGTCGATTCCGCAGTGGCTGAACTCGCCGTCGATGTGGAAGTCGTAGGGTGTCCACACCACGGCGATCGTGCCGTGGACCATCACGGTCGGATCCCACATCCGTTCGAGAAGGCCGCTCCGTCCGCCGATCTGCTCGAGGAAGGCGTCGCGCCCCCGTTGGCTGATGACGGTCCCATCCGGGGTCCGGGTCGTCCCCACGAACGTGACGCCGTCGAGCAACAGCGCCTCTGCCGTCTCGGCGTCGTGATCGCCACCGATAAAATCGAAGAACGTCTGCGCGACGTCGAGCACCGCCCGCCGATCGGCGTCGGGGTCCGGTCGGTCGGACAACGCGGCCAGCGCCGCGTCGAGCCCGGCGACCGCGGCCATACGCTCTGGCGTCCTCTCGAGCTGCGCCCGGAACGCGGCCTCGGCATCTTCCGGTTGTCCGAATCGCAGCAGGAGCTCGCCCAGAAGCTCCCGGGCCGGCTTGTCGACCATCGGGGGGCCGAAGAACACCGGGAGTCCCGCCTCGAGCTCGGCCGCCTCTCGCGCGACCGCCACTGACGCCTCGTCGTTTCCGCGTCCCGCTTCGAGGAGCGCCTCGAGCTCCATCTCGAGGATGCGCGCTCGCGTCCTGTAGGCGTACCCCCGGCTCGCATCCCCGCCGCCCGGCGAGCCGGATAGATAGGTGTCGAGCTCGACTCGTGTCTCGGCGAGGGCCTCGCGCGACACCTCCGTCGTGATCAGCTCGCCGCGCATGGCCGCCGCATATCCGTTGATGAACGTCCACGTCATGCGAGCGGGGAAGAGGTCGTCGAAGGGCAGCGTCCAGCGGAGCGATTCGTCGTCCCACTGCTCCGTGTCGAGGACATACCGCGCGAGCATCCCCGCATACGAGCCGCGGGACGAGTTGTCGGGGTCCAGGATGTCCGAGCCGCGTCGCGAGGCGGAGCCGCCAGCGGTCTCGAAGCACTCCCGCAGCAGCACCTTCGCATCGTCGGTTCGACCCTGTTGCAGGTAGCCGTACTCGAGCCAGAAGTTGTAGTGGCCGCACCCGAACGGCTCGATGCCGCGGCTCTCGAGCCCCTCTCGGGCCACTCGACGTGCGTTCTCGTTGGCCTCCACGACGGAATCCCACATCCCCATCGCCACGAAGATGTGAGACGTCATGTGCTGGGCGTGCGCCGCGTCGGGAGCGATCTGGGAGTATGCGAGCGCCGCCCGAAGTCCGAGCGGGGCGTGAAGCGGATCGTCGTAGGAGTGGATCAGGTAGTGGGCAGCGCCCGGGTGGTTCGGGTGCGCATCGAACACCTCCTCGACCACGGCGGCGGCCTGCATGTAGATCGCGAAGTCCCGCCCGGCGTGCGCCGTCCCCAGGATGGAGAGAGCGTAGAGCGCCGCGGCTTCGGGGTCGTCGGGATAGGTCTCGTAAAGCCGTCGCATCGCGTCGGAGTAGGCGTGGTCGCGCGACTGCTTCGAGCCGGATCCGTACAGAATCTCGACGGCTCCGAGATACGCCCGCTCGCGGTCCGTGCCGGCCTTCGCCGCCCGAGCGGCGGGATCGGCCCCCAGCCGGGTCAGCGACTCACGGGCCGCGGTGCTGTCCTGCTCGAGCCAGATCGGGTGGTTGTGCGCCATCGCCTCGCCCCAATACGCCATGGCGAAATCGGGATCGATCTCCTGCGCCTCACGGAACGCCGCGAGCGCCGACCCGTACTCGAAGTTGTGAAGGAGCGCGAGCCCCTGAAGAAAGGCGTCCTGGGCTTCGAGGTCGCCCGAGTTGGGGAAGGCGACGTCTCCGACCTGGGCCGTAACTCCCGGGGCCGCGAGAGCCAGACCGGAAAGCACGATCGCCGCGCCACGCGACAGTCTCATATGGGGTCCTCCGCACGGTTTTCCCGACCAACGGATTCAGGGGGCCACGTTCGTACCCGATCAACCTGCCGAAGGGTTCTCCGAGTGACAACGCGACGAACGGGCCCCTACTTTGGGGGACCCCTGCCGGGCAGTCGGTCCGTGCGGGCGATGTACGGAAGTCGATCCAACGAACAAGGGGAGCCCTCATGTCTCGTTTCGCACGCACGGGTCTCGCGGTCGCCGCGCTGGTCCTCGCCACACCCCTCTCGTCCGCGCCGCTGGCAGCGCAGGAACTCGCGGAAGGGACCTGGACCGGCTCGATCACCACGCCCGATGCCGCCTTCGACATCCAGTTCGAGGTCGCGGGTGAGGGCGAAGAGCTGGCCGTCACGATGATCATCCTGGAGGCCGGTCAGGAGATGCCGTTCGAAACCGTCGAGCTGGTCGACGACATGCTCACGCTCGGGTTCGTCCTCCCGAACGTCACCGTTACCTGCGAGCTCGCCGGCAACGAGGACGGTAGCTATGCGGGCGAGTGCGTGGGGAGCGACGGCGAGGGCGGTCACATGACGATGGTCCCGCCCGCCGACGGCTAACCTCACCCGAGGAATCGACCTCCCATGAACTGGGAAGAGGCGGTCGTCAGCTGGGCGAACGATCTGGCCGGCCGGTCGGCGACGCTGGACTGGGTGATGTTTCAGCTCGCCGATGGTCGGCTGTGGATCATCCCCCTCGTCGCGGTACTCGGCTGGTGGTTGTGGAAGGGACGGACGCGCGCGGCCATCACGATGCTGACGTTGGCGGCGGGCATCGGGATCGGGGATTTCATCGGCGGGCGGCTGAAGGTGGCGTTCGGGCGGCCGCGTCCCTGCCGTATCCTCGACACGTGGAACGACGTCGCGGGGTGTGGCGGGGCGTTCAGCATGCCGTCCAATCACATGGTGAACTCGGCGCTCGCCGCGTCGTTTCTCCAGGTCCTGTTTCCACGCTCCGGCTGGATCACCTGGCCGCTGGTGGCGCTGAACGCGTTTGCGCGGATGTTCTCCGCCGCGCACTACCCCACCGACATCGTGGCCGGTCTGCTCATCGGCGGAGGCATCGGCACGTGTCTCGCCCTGGCCCTGCGATACTGGCGCGGGCGGGCCAGCTCGGCGCGACTCGCCCACCAGGACTAGCTGCTCAGTAGGCCGTCGTCCGAAAGACCGGCTGAAACAGCTCGGTGAGGTGGGCGCAGACCCCGTCCGCCGGACACCCCGGGCAGTCCGGAGCGGACATCTCGGGGCAGCGGTGGCGGTTTTGAAAGAAGAACCAGTCGACGGCCCCCATCGTCCGGCCACTCATGCGGTGCACCAGGGCGACGGCCTCGCTGCAGGCTCCGCGGATCGCGTCTTCGTCGAGCCCGTCGACCACCCGGCGTGTCTCGAGTCGTTCCGCGAGCTCGGGCTCCTCGACCGTGACCAGACCCAGACGGAGACAGCTCCGCAGACAGTGGTAGTCGACGATCGGTGGGACGTCCTCACCGGAGCCCGGCTCGATCCAGCCTTCCGGACGCTGGGAGAGAATCGCCGCCAGGAGCGCGGATTTCTTGCGGAGCGGGTCCTCCTTATAGCCCCCGACGTGATCGAGCATCCGGAGCAGGGCCTCCACGGGCCGGTCGGCCGCCGCGGCCGAGTCGACGACCGAGGTGGGGGTCCAGCCGAGCGCCGTCATGTCGCGTCCGTACGCGACGGCCGCGGCGGGATGGAGCGGCCCCGCCGGTAACGGGTTCACGCCGTCGTCCGCCCGGAGCCGAGCGTCGAACGTCGCCGCGATCTCCGCCTGGCCGCCGGGAGAGAGCTCGAGAGGCGCGTCATCGAGCCACCGGCGGTACGCCGCCCAGAGGAAGTCGCTGCCCTTGAGCTCGCGCCCGTCCAGGGCGGCGATCATGGGACGGCGGTACGCGCCGCCTTCCTCCGTCCAGAACCCGAACTGCTGCAACGTGGCCGCGAAGAAGAAGTCGAGCGCGACCGGGTGTCCGGGCTCCGGGTAGTCCGGCCCGGTGAAGTCGAACGCGGTGGCCTCCGGCGCCGTCGCGATCACGCGGGCGACCGCCTCACACCGCTCGGGATCGACGCGCAGTCTCGGGTCCGCGGTCGGGGTAGGGGAGGTACCCTCGCGAAGGAGCGTCTCCGGCCCCACTCCCGTCACCATCTCCGCCGCCGCGGCAACCGCGTGCCGGGCCGCGATCACCGGATGGGCGCCGCGCGAGAGGAAGGCCAGAGTGGTTCCGCAAAACGTGTCGCCCGCTCCGGTCGGGTCGAGCTCCTCGACCGCCACACCCTGGACATCCGTGGCATGGGCGCCCTGAACCACCCTCGCTCCCCGCTCGCCCCGCGTGATGAACAGGAGCTTTCCCGGTTCCGTGCTGGCCGACTCGACGTCGCCGAAGAGCGCGTGTGCCTCGTTCTCATTGCAGAAGAACACGTCGGCGAGCTCAATCGATCGTAACACGACGTCACGGTGCTTCCGGGTCGCCCCGCCGTAGGTCCCGCAACCCACCGACCACCCCTCCTCCTTTAGTCGGAGGGCGATCTCGACCTGGCGGGTCGAGTCCATCATCGGCACGACGTACGCCAATCCCGGCTGGAGATCGCGCGGCACGTCATCTGCCGACAGGTGCCCCTCCGAGCCCCAGACGCCCCGGATGTAGGTCGTTCTGCCGCCCGGCTCGTGTGCGATCTCGAAGTGGGGCAGGGCGTCCGCGGCGACCGTGGGGCCGCGCCATCGCAGGAGGGCCGCGGGGGCCACGAGCTCGGGAGGCATGGGGTCGGGCCGCGGCGCGACCATCGTGACGTCCGCGCCGGCCCTGCGAGCCGCGAGTGCGGTGTAGAGACCGGCTCCCCCCGCGGACCGCTCGGAGCGGCCGCGAAAGTGGAGCAGATCGACGGAGGGGCTCCCCATCACGAGGATGGGGGCCCCATGGGAGAGGGTCGCTGCGGCTACGGCTGCCCCTGATCGTCGGTGGTCGTCACACGCTCACGAGCCCCCTCCGGGCCGTTGTCCCAGTCCTGGGCGCTGGAGATGTTCGGCATTCCCCAGTCGTTCCCGTTCCAGCCCTGGAAGCCCTCCATCCGGAAGGTCCAGAAGCCCGTGCTCATGTCGCTGACGACGATCAGACCGTCGGCGTTCCTCACGTCCACGCCGAACGTTCCGTTGAACACGGCGGTCCGATCGGAGTTCGGTGGGCCGAGATAGGTGTCGTAGTGACCGACCGTGATCGGGTTTGTCGGGTCCATCATGTTGAACACGACGACCCCGTCGAGATAGCCGGAGACGAACACATAGGGCCATCGGACCTCGTGGTTGTGGACGAGGTTCTCCCAGTTGGCCGTCCAGGCCGCGATCGGACGCCGAATGGCCGAGACGCTCCCATCGAGGCCCGGCTGGAGATCGAAGATGCGGAGGGGCGCGTACTGGTATTCCGTCTCCGCGACCGCGTACTTGCCGTCCGGCGTCGGCGTGAACGTGTGACCGCCGCGTATCCCCGATACGCCGACGATCTGGGTGATGAGCGACGGGTTTTGCAGATCCGTCACGTCGTACACGTAGTAACCGCCGGTGCCGCCGCCGTAGAAGCGGTCCGTGCCGGTGTCGGGGTGGTACCCGAGATAGAAGTCGTGATAGCCGCGTCGTCGGCCCGCGTTGCCGTCACCCTGATCGGGGACGGGGATGTTCGCGACCCGCGCGTTGTCGACGTCCCCCTCCACGACCATGCCGAGGTCGAAGACCGCGGCGTGGGGCCCGGAGACCGTCGCGACGAGGTAGACATTCATGTTGGAGTGCTTGTACACGAAGATGTTGTGGAAGCCGCCCGGCTCATCCGGTACCCGAATCCGCGCCACCTCGCGTACCGTCGAGGCGTCGGGCAGCCCCGTCACGTCGAGGACGACGGCGCCCATGTCGCTGTCGGGCCCGCCGCCGCCGAACTGAAGCGACTGCACGACGTAGTAGCGGTCCCCCCACTTGAAGTGCTTCACGTCCATCCCGCCCGTCGGCTGATGGAGGTCCTGGTTCTCGATCCGCCAGCGGTAGATCACCTCGGGCTTCTCGGGATTGGCGATCGACACGATGTCCATCCCCTTCGGACCGACATCGCCGTACTGCATGCGGGAGACGTATGCGTACGGACGGTGAAGCTCCTGCTCGACGTCCATGTCGGCGATGCTGAGCCGCGGCCCGAGCGGAATGTGTCCGAGAACTTCCATGTTCTCGCTGCCACGCTTGTGGACCTCGACCTGGGCGGCCGAGTCGGCCGGGATCAGGACGGCGGCCAGGATCGCCGTCGATACGACGCCTTTGGCGAAGAGCTTCATGGTTCCTCCGTAACGGTAAACACCATGCCCATGCCGGCCTCGAGGTGCTCGGCGATGTGACAGTGCGCCATCCATCTGCCCGGGTTCGAGGCCTCGAGCAAGATATCGAACGTAGAGCCCACGGGAATGACCACCGTGTCCTTCCAGGCCAGGTTCTCCTCGGGAACGCCGTCTCTCGAGACGACGAGGAATCGCTGGCCATGCAGGTGGATCGGGTGCTGCATGGGGTGGAACGACCGGCGGAGATTCTCGATCCGGATCTTCACCACCTCGCCCTGTCGAAACGACCAGTCGATGTCGCGGTTTTCCTTGCCGGTCGTCTTGTCCCGAAGCACCCAGGTCAGGTTCCGCGACGTCGACAGGTAGTTCATCATCGGCATCGCGTCGTTCCACTCGACCGGTGGATAGAAGAGCGTGTCGAGCGCCATGACGGCCACCATCGCGCTCGGAAGGCCATTGACCCGGACGGTCAGCTCGAGCTCGTGGTCGGGCGCCCTCCCGAACTGCGATCGGAACGGATCGATGTCCGCCACGACGTCGGTATGCTCGCGGAGAAGGTCGAATGCGGGGCCGTGATCGGGATCGGCGGCCTCCTCGGTTACCGTGATCATCCCCAGGGTGTCCACCTGCGAGTAGTACTTCGCGTTGAAGTGGTCGATCGCCTGGATCGAGTTGGTCACGGCGTATGTGCCCGGCGTGTCGAACCGTGCGTCGACGATGTACCGCTGGGCCGGGGCGAGGACGATGTTCTCGACGAACCGCTCACGCTCGAACTTGCTGACGTCCGCGCCGACCAGCTTCGTCCGGGCGCCGTCCAGCACGACGTTGAACGTCCGCGTGTTCGCGACGTTCGTCAGATACAGCCGACGCACCTCGCCCGTTCGAACCGTCGCCTCCCAGAGGGGCTCTCCGTTCACCAGCATCCGGTTTCCGAACCGGCCCATCAACGTCTGGATCGCCGCCTCGCCGCCGTAGGGGTAGAGCCCGCCCTCGTCCACCAGCAGGTCGTCCAGCATGAGGAAGTCCTCGCCGTTCGCCGGCCCGAAGTAGTCGGGCTCGGGCGAGTCGACGACCATGTTGCCGTAGAGCCCCATGTCCTGCTGGATGTCCTCGCGGTGGTGCGGGTGATACCAGTAAAGCCCCGCGTCCCTGAAGTAGACCCGATAGACGAACGATTCGCCCGGCTCGATGGGGGCCTGGGTCACACCCGGGACGCCGTCGTACTGGTTTTCGAGCCGCACGCCGTGCCAGTGAATCGTCGTGGGGAGGTCGATCGAATTCGTGAACAGGATGACGATCTCGGCGCCCTGCGGGACGCGGATCAGGGGGCCGGGGTACTGCCCGTTGAACCCGTACATCGTGAACGTCCGCGCGCCCACCCGGCGGCTGACGAAGCCGGCCTCGAGCCTGAGCGTGTCGCCGTCCGCCATCTGGACGATCTCACGGAACACGGCCTCCGGAAGGGTGGCCGGGTCGAGGTCGACGCCGGGCAGAAACGGTGTGACGCCGGGGATCGAACCCATCAGCGACGGGAGCATCATCGGCATGGGCCTGGGCTGCGGCGGCATTCGCCACACCACCCCCATGCTGTCGGTGGCCATGACGTGGCCGGCGCGCTCCTGAGCCGTCGCGGGCGGG
>JAOTZH010000100.1 GCA_029861425.1 Gemmatimonadota bacterium | reverse complement strand
AGAACGTGAAGGGAGGCTCGATGGCGTCGAGGATTCTCCCGGCGACGACCTCCGCGTCCGCCTCCGTGATCCCGTATTCCAGCAGCACGCCGAACTCGTCTCCCCCGAGACGGGCGACGGTATCGCCCTCGCGAACGACGTTCATCAGTCTGCGGGCCACGGCCTGGATGAGTCGGTCTCCCGCTTCGTGCCCCATCGAGTCGTTGATGATCTTGAAGCGGTCCAGGTCCATGAACATCACGGTCATCTGGCCGCCGCTGCGCTTGGCCAGGGTCATGGCGTGACGCAACCGGTCGAGGAAAAGGCTGCGATTCGGCAACCCCGTGAGCGGCTCGTGCAGCGCCTGATGCGACAGCTGGGCCTCGACCGCCTTCTGTTCGCTGATGTCCCTGGAGCTCGTCTGGATCTGAACGATCGCGCCGAGGTTGTCGTAGATAGGCCTGACCGACATCTCGAACCAGGTGTAGACTCCTGTGCTGTTTCGGATCCGCAGGCTGGTTCGCACGTGACGGCCGGTGCGCGCCGACGCCATCGCCGCCTGGATCCCCTTCCAGTCTTCGGTGCTGCTGAGCTGATAGGGGTCCATCCCGACCAGCTCCTCCTGGGTATACCCGATCAGAGTCGTGCAGGACGGACTGACATAGGTGAACGTCCCCTCGAGATCGTGCACGCCGACGAGGTCGCTCGAGTTGTTCGCGAGCATGCGGTAGAGGTGTTCCTGCCGGCTGAACTCCTCCTCCGTCTGCTTGATCCCCGTCACGTCCTGACCGACACACGCTATGTGCCCGCCGGGATCGCTCGGCACATAGCTGGCGTGCCACAGGTAGACGCGCTCCTCCTCGCCCTCGACCGCCTCCGTTTCGAAGTAGGGCGTGGCCTCGAAGCTCTTCCGCTCTCGCGTGGAGAGCACGGACTGCAGCTGCTCCTCCACTCGATCCCTGAGCTCACCGGTGAAAAGCTGTAGGAAGTCCGTCTTGAGAACCACGTCGCGGTTACGCCCGAGCTGCTGCTCCGCCTCCGGGTTCCACTCCAGAATCCTGAAGTCGTCGCCGATGAGGACGAGGGCGTTCGAGCTTCCGTTCACGAGCGACTCGAAGCGCATCGGGTCGCCGTCTCCTTCGTCGGCGGCGGCCCGCCGGTTCCTGAGCACGAACATGTAGCCGCCGCGGACCGACGAGATGGAGACGTCCAGCGGGATGACCCCGCCCTTCCCCGTCTTCCCACGAAGCGAGCCGACCCAGCGACCCGTCTTCTTGAGAGTGGGGATCACGAGCGTCTCCATGCGCCCGGCGTCGGACTCCGCGATCAGGGCCCTCCAGGTCTTCCCGAACAGGGCGCTGGCGTCGCTGTATGCGAAGAGGGCCGCGCTCGCCGGGTTGGCGTAGACACAGCGGTCGCCGCCTCCCGTGACGATCAGCGCGTCGGCGGCGGACTCGATCGCATCGACGCGTTGTTGGAGCTGGCGCGCACCCGCGGCGTGCTCGTCGGCGAGGGCGCTCGCGTTCCGCCCACGGATGAAGAGCAGGATCACGGCGACGATCAGCACCGCGATCAAGCTCAATTCGACGATGTTACTCACCAACCAGCCCAGCGCCTCGCCCATCCCCGACCTCTCGCGACAGTCCTTCTATCTCTCTACGACGATCTCCCGGCTGGAGGAGACCGTGCCAATTCGTGCAGACTGCACGTGAAGCGTCAGAGAGTACTCGCCCTCGGCGAGATCCGGCAGCTGCATCTTCATCGCGCGCGGCGACTCCCCGGCCGGCCCAACATCGCTCCAACGTACGCCCGTCCGCTCGATCTGGCTCTCTGCTAACCCCATGAATTCCAACGCCTTACGCCAGAATCCCTTGTTCTCCCGAGAGAGTGTCAGCGTGACGGTCATCGGGTCCGCCGGGCCATACCACTCCCAGAAGACCACGATCGACTCGCCCGGCCTGACGACTCCGTCCGGTCGAACGTGCCGGAGCGTTGCATCGAGCGTGCCGGGAAGCGATTCGGATGGATCGAGCAAGAGCAGGTCGGACAGCCACTTGCCCACGTCTCCGATCGGCCCCCGGACCCTGAGCACCGCCGGATCGCCGTCGCATTCCACTTCGATCCCGACGAAGCGGGCCGCTCCCCCGTCCGGCTCGAGGAGCGCGATCGCGCGACGGCGTCTCGCGGCGGCGATGACGTGCTCGCCCGAGGAGAGAACCAGGGAGAACTCGTCCCCGCAGGCACGATCGGCCCCGGGGCGGACCGCCCCCACCACCAGCCGGGCCTCCCCCCTGCGAAAGACCGCGAGCTGAACTCCCTCGGGCGCGGCGACCGACCCCGCCGGGAGCGCCCACGTCGACCGTGGCTCCTCGTCATCGAGATCCCAGGTGGGTTCGCCCGCGACCCCGCGTACGGCGAAACGCTGCGCGTGGGGAGCACGGTGCGCCTCGATGCTCCGCTCCGTGCGAATTCCCGGATCGCGACGCCAGGCCACGTCCCAGCCGGCGGGCCACCCATACCTCACGGTGATCTCGTCGATGTCGTCACCCCAGGAGAGGCCATACCCCGAGGCCGCATCCGACTGGATCCCCCGCCAGACCTGCCGCGCCAGGTGTTCCATTCGCCGCTCTGGACCCGGGGTCGACCAGAGCGGGTCGGACAGGTGCCAGAACGAGCGCTCGAAGCTCCGTCGCGCCGGCGTGCCGCAGGGGATCTCCTCGTACGCATCCCGATCGTCTCCGACGAGAAGGGCCCTGAGGTCCTCCCCGCGGCAAAGCGTGTCCGTCGGCATGCGCGAAGCCGCGGAGTCGAACGCCCGCTCCGCACCGCGCGTCTCACCCCGGGCATGGTGCACCAACCCGAGCAGGGCGTCACACCACCACAGGTCGCCAGGGCACGAGGCCGCCGCCTCCAGCGCCCGGTCCGGCTCCTCCGCTTCGAGCAGATACTTCACGCGCTGCCCCGCGAGCCATGGTTCGCCGCCCTCGGGCGAGAGGGCGACCGAATCGAGGACCTGGATCAGGTGGGCGCGGGCCTCGATGACGGCAGGGTGCTCGGGTGTGGGCGACCAGTCGTCGTCGTCGTGAGTCAGACAGAAACGCCCGATGTGCTCGTCACAGCGGCCGCCATCCCAGTCGCCACGGGCGAAATTGCGACGGCGAACGCGCTCGAAGTCACGCTGCGCTTCCCTGGCCCGGTCGATCGCCGACTCCTGACCAGCGACCGGCGACGAACCCGTGACCGCGAGAGCGCAGGCAAGGAGCAGGCTCGCGACAGCCGGTCGGCCGGCGGCCCCGACCGCGCTCAGTTCACGACGATCGTGACGTCTCGCATGGTCGCAGGGTGAATGCTGCAAAAGAACTCGTACGTCCCCGGAGTGGTGAGTGTCTGAAGAAACGTCTCGCCGTTCGTGAGATTGTCGCTGTCCTGGGTCACGGCCCCGCTCGGCCGGCTGGAAAACACGACCGTGTGGAGGTTGATCCCATCGTGGATCCAGCCCGCCACCTGACCCGCGTCGATCGTGATCCTCGCGTCACCGTTTCGGTTGCCGTCGGGATCCACGAAGGCGTTGTCGACGATGTTGAAGCCCGCGTCTCCGGGCGGATTGGATAGCGGGGGCGGGGGCGGCGGGGGAGGCGGCGGGTTGCCCCCGGATCCCGTGGTGGTCCCGCACGCGGCTAGGACGCCGACCCCGATCGCTAACAGCCACTGCTTCTTCATGCTTCCCTCCGTCCAGGGTCTTGATCCCGGCCCGACGCGGCCGTTCGAGAGAAACGAACACGCCGTCGAGGAGCGGACAACCCGGTAAAGATGTTTCCATTCCTGCACCTCGTACCCACCCGCCCCTGCCGTCGCTCGCGTCGACCTCGGTGGGCCCCATGCACTTATGCCGACGCACGGGATTGGCACGCTACTGGCCCCTGCGTAACACCTGCGGCGCCAGATCGGTGCCGCCGACTTTGCTGCACCGGCTTCCGCGGCCGGCGCTGAACACCAGTGGGGGAGACATGACGCGACGGGTAGCGACGCGATCGACGAGGGCCGCCTGCCTCGCCGCACTCCTTATGGTCCTTGTGGATCCCGTGAGTGCGCAGACCCAGCGAGACGGTCAGTGGCTGGCCGTCGGGCTGGGTGCGGGGCTCGATCAGATCAGCTGCTCGATCTGTGAGGGGACCCCGAAATCGGGGATCGCCGGATTCGTTCGCTTCGGCGGGACGATCACGGACCGGTTGCTCATCGGGGCCGAGTTCGACGGGTGGACTCGGGGTGAAGAGGAGATCCGCCAGTACATGGGGTCGCTCTCGGCGGTCGCCCTTCTCTACGCGGGACCCGAGGCGCGCTTCCACCTGAAGGGCGGAATCGGGGCCGTCGGATTCCGGGCGGCCGAAGACGGTGACGCCCTGACCGCCCTCACTATCGGGGTGACCGGCGGAGTCGGGTACGACTTCCCGATCCGGGACAATCTCTCGCTGACACCGTTCGCCAGTCTGACACTGGCTCCGTTCGCGAGCCTGAAATTCAACGGCGAGCTCGCCGAAGACGGCGTCACGCTGGGTCTCCTGTCGGGAGGCCTCAGCCTGACCTGGCACTGATCAGATTGGAGGGGGAGGGGATGGGAATGCGTTCGAGAACTTCGTTTCCGCGTGGACGGTTCACTGCAGTGTGCCTGGCCACCGTGGCGTGGGCCTGTACGACCTCCGGTCCGACCTCGCCGTTCGATCGGCCGGCGCCATCCGGCGAGCTGTCGGTCGCCTACGGGAAGTGGACGCCCGGGGCGTTCGACACCTGTTCGAAGGCCATCCACGACTCGTATTCGACGGTCGGCCCGGACGGCAAGCTCTATCCCACCTGGCACCCCCCCATGGACGATGCCACGGGGTGTTCGTTCGGACACGAGCACGGAGCGGATCCGAGGACATCGGAGATCTATGACGAGATCGGCGACCTCCCGCTGGGTCTCGCGAACGAGATGCTCGACATCTTCAACCCGGGGATGCCTCGACACGAGGACCATTTCGGGCACAAGTACGAGGTGGAGAACAACGTCGAGATGAGCTTCAACGGACCGGCGGGGGCGGTCTTCCAGGCCACGTGCCACTTCCTGATCAAGATGCACCAGGGGTCGCACTCGAAGGACGCCTTCACGAACAACATGCATGAGATCTCGTACCACGCACGGTGCAGCGATGGCACGGGCGTGAGCATGACGTTCATCACGAACATCGGCGATGCGGGCGAGTTCGTGGACACGTGCACGGGCGATCATATCCGTGCGGGTACGGCGTCCCCCCCCAACTCGCCGGACGGCAGTGGGAAGCGGATCATCCCCACGCGGGCATGCGCCGAGTCCCGCATTCTCGTGCACGACGGCGATCGTTCGAACTTCAGCAGTGGGCTCCGGGAGAGCTGGCAGGTGTCTGAATCCCTCCGGACGGCGGATAACCGCACGCTCGTATCGATCAACCCGTACTTCAACGTCTCGCGTCCGTCGCGCTTCTACGACGCGTCGAAGTCGAATCTCACGGGACGGCCGATCGATCTCTGCTACTCGGACCTCAACGGTCGCCGCGCTCGAGGCGGCGACTGCGAAGAGGCGACGGGCGAAGGGGCGATTCCAGGGGTCACGTTCGACGACCCGCGCTCGCCGTTCGACGGCGTGCGGCGTGACTTCGACATCAACTCGCTACGCGTGAAGAACGGGGACGGCCCGACGGTCTGGTACACGGACCCACTCGGGCTGAATGCCAGGACCGAGCCGTTCCCGGGCTCCATCAAGCAGTACATCTCCTCGATCGACAACACGCGCGGGGGCGCCAACATGCACGGCCCGCGCATCGGGAAGTCGAAGGACCATGGCGGGCCCGCCGTCCACGCCCCGAACTGACGGCGGGGTCGGGGGCCGGTCGGGTGCGACGGTTGACCTCGGCAATCAGTAGGTGTCGAGGTCGCGTCCGTAGGCGACCGGCCCGTCGTACCCGGCGGCGCGAATCTCGTCGATCATCTCTTCTGGCGTCGCGCCCCAGTGCAACTGGTGGTAGAGCACGAGCATGCCGGGGCGGGCGCGGCTCGCCACGTTCGCCAACTCGACTGTAGAGGTGTGTGACTGCGCGTGGTAGGTCTGCCAGACGTCGGGACGAGTCTGGAACCGCTCCGCCGAGTACACCTCGTGGACCAGTACGTCGCAGCCGTCGCAGGCGTCGATCACCGCCTCGCTCGGCGTGCCATCGCCGGAGATGACGATCGAACGGTCCACCGTTTCGAACCGGTAGGCGAACGCCTCCTCCCAGCCCGTGTGGGGGACCCTGAAAGCCGTGACCTGGACGCGGTCGTCCTCGAATACCACGCCTTCGTCCGCGTCGGTGGCCTCGATCCGCCACCCATCCGGGGTCCCGGGCTCGCGCCCGGCCGTGCGGTTCTCGATGTCCGCACGGAACGCGGCCGTGAGGTGCTCGGCGAAGTCCTCGGTTCCGTCGGGCCCGATTAGTCTGAAGGGCGCGGCGCGTTCCTGCACCCAGGTCGTGTGAACGAGATCCGGGACGCCCACCGTGTGATCGCTGTGGAGATGGGTGAGGAAAGCGATCTCGAGATTCTGAGCCTCGAGCGCGTCCCCTCCGTACTGCCGAGCCGCCTCCGCCGCCCGGCGGACCACGCCCGCCCCCGCATCCACGATGTAGGCCTTGCCGTCCACGACGACGGCGGTCGCGGGCCCGGCGGACTCGGGTTCGGGATTGGGCGTACCGGTCCCGAGGAGCACCACATGGGTCCCGGTCGAGAGATCGACGGACGGCGCTTCGGCGGCGAGAGCCGCCGCCGCGCTTCGAGCCTCGGCCACGGCGACTCCGGGCTCGTCACCGCGGCTGGGCAGATCCGAGCTGCTCACCAAGGCCAGCAGCACCGCGGAGCCGGCACCCAGCGCGACCCACTCGGCCGTCCCGGTGTGGTGCTCGACGGCCACGCTGTGGCCGAGGCCTCGCGCGGTCAGGGCCAGCGAGAGGATCGGACCGATGAGCGCGAGCGCTCGCCAGACGATGCCGAGATCTCGCCCAAACGGCATGTCCATGGCGACCACGGCGCTGCTCGCGTTCGGCCCGATCAGCCAGACGATGATCCAGGCAACCGCCGGACCGAGCGACAGCACCATCCACACTCGGGGACGTGGGGTGACTTTCATGATCGCAAGATCGCGCGTGACGCCTCCCGATTCAACGTCGACCCGCTTCGGAAGCGCTTGACCCCGGCGGCATCCGCGGACCTTTTCCGGGATGGACGATCGAAACGGCGTTACCGATCCGGGCGACACCCGCGGGGCGAGTCCGGCGACAGAGGGAACACCAGGCGCGATGTCGCGAGGCCGACGGGTTCAGGCCGGCGTCTCGATCTTCTACATCCTGCTCTTCTTCGCGTTGATCTGGCCCGTCTATCCGC
Source organism: Gemmatimonadota bacterium (assembly GCA_029861425.1). Taxonomy (GTDB): domain Bacteria; phylum Gemmatimonadota; class Gemmatimonadetes; order Palauibacterales; family Palauibacteraceae; genus Palauibacter. The sequence continues at coordinate 7,019 of JAOTZH010000100.1, read as the reverse complement.
GGTTCGCCACAATCGAACCCCGGGTCCTGAGCGTTCCGTTCTCGCTCGCCTACGTCGTGGGGGGACTGTTGCTCTCCTTCTTCGTGCTCCTGGCGGTGTACTTCTGGGACGAGGCGCGGGGCGCCAACCGCCCGATCGAGGATGACGACTGATGCCGGACTGGCTGATCGTCTTTCTCGTCACCATCGGCTACCTGATGCTCTCGCTGGCGATCGGGCTGGCATCGGGACGACGCGCGTCGACGAGCACCGAGGGGTACGTCGCGGGCGATCGCTCGCTCGGGTTCGTCGTCATGTACTTCATCATGGGCGCGTCGGTGTTCAGCGCGTTCGCGTTCCTCGGAGGACCCGGCTGGTCCTACAGCCGCGGGGCGGCGGCATTCTACATCCTCGCCTACGCCGCCGTCGGTCTCGTGCCGTGGTATTTCTTCGGACCACGGGTTGCGGCGCTCGGACGGAAGCACGGGTACGTCACGCAGGCGGAGCTTTTCGGGCACCGGTTCCAGAGCCGATCCATCCCGGCGATTCTCGCAGTCCTGTCCTTGTTCGCGTTCATCCCCTATCTGGTCATCCAGATGAAGGGGGCGGGGTACGTCTTCAGTGTCGTCACGGAGGGTCGAGTCCCGGAGTGGGCCGGGTCGGCGATCGCCTATGGCGTGGTCCTCCTCTACGTGTTCCGGAGCGGCGTTCTCGGGGTCGGGTGGACGAACACGTTTCAGGGGATCTTCATGATGGCGCTCGCCTGGGGTCTGGGACTCTACCTGCCCTGGCGCCTGCACGGCGGGGTGGGTCCGATGTTCGACGCGATCGCGGCAGAACTCCCCGACATGCTCCGTGGGCCGGGACTCGGCGCTGACGGACAGCCCTGGAGCTGGGGGGCCTATTCGAGCTCGGTCGCCATCTCCGCGCTCGGGTTCAGCGTCTGGCCGCACTACTTCATGAAGATCTATACGGCGCGCGACACCCGGACGCTGAAGCGCACCGTCGTCTTCTACCCGACCTTCGCTCTGTTCCTCATCCCCATCCTGTTCATCGGGTTCGCCGGCATCCTCGCGTTTCCGGGTGTGAGCCCCGCGGACGCGATCCTCCCGACGATCGTCACGTCGGCCGAGATCGGGCTGCCGCCCTTGATTGTCGGGCTGTTTTGCGCCGGGGCGCTGGCGGCGTCGATGTCGACGGGGGACGCGCTGCTCCACGGTGCCGGTTCGATCGCGGTCAAGGACTTCTGGGACAACATCCGACCGGGTACGCTCGATGACCGAGCGCGACGCGGCTGGATCCGCATCATGGTGATAGTGGTTGGAGCGGTCGCCTACCTCTTCGCGCTGATCCCCGGCCTGAGCCTGGTGAATCTCCTTTTGCTCTCCTACGGCTTCATCGCTCAGCTCTTCCCGCTGACCATCGCGACCCTCCTGTGGGGACGGGTGACCAGGGAGGGGGCCCTGGCGGGACTGGTCGCCGCCGGCGCGGTCGTGGTCCTCCTGAACCTCATCCCGTCACTCGCGTGGGGCGGCATCCACCCCGGGATCTACGGGGTGGCCGTCAACGTCGTGGTGATGGTGCTCGTGTCCCTCGCGACCCCACCCATGGATGAGGCGCACGTCAGGCAGTTCACGCGCCGTTGACCCGACATCCGGCGGCCCCTAGCGGCACCCGCTCACCGCACGGCTCAATCGGACGTGTGGTGCTCGCTCAATCGTCGCCGGGCGTAGATCGCAAGCGAACAGCCGAGCGCGAGTCCCACGACGCCGATGAAGACGATCGGAAGGCCCCAGAAGAGCATCGATCGGTCCGGCTCACCCGCCTGTCCGATCGCGATGTCCCACACGTACCACTTGAGCGCCAACGCTCCGACGACCAGGGACCCGCCGGCCACGACGGCGGCGAGGAGCCCCTTCGTCCGCAAGCTCAAGCCCGCAGCGCCGCGTAACGCGCCGGCCATTCGCGCGCCAGCGCCTCGTTCCCGCGCAGCCCGATCTCGAGCTCGGAAATCGGGATGTGCTCGTTCACCGTGTGAGCGAGTCGATCGTCGCCCGGCCCGAAACCGACCACCACCATGCCCGCCTCGGCGAAGTGGCCGCCATCGGTCGCGAACTGCCACACGTCGACGGGCGGCTCATGACCGAGGGCGGGGGTGAGCGTCTCGACGGCGGTTGTGAGGGCCGGATGGTCCGACGCGATCGCGTGCGCCGGGTTGTCCGCCGGATAGGTCATCTCGTATCCCGCGTAGCTCACCCGCTCGTGTCGGGGGATCAGGATCTCGCCCGATGTCCCCTCGATCTCGCCAGCCTGCAGGAGTGGCAACAGGTCATCCCGAAGCGATTCCGCGCTCTGCGAAGGCACGGTCCGGCAATCGAGCGTGAGGTAGACCTCGCCGGGGATCACGTTCGCGCTTGTCTGGTCGGTCCGGATCAGGGTGGGGGCGATCGTCGCGCGACCGAGCTCCGGGTGGTCGGGTCGATCGATGTCATCGAGCGCCGACAGCAAGCGTCCGACCACCGTAAGGGGGTTCCGGCCGATGCGGGTCATCGACGCATGCGCCATGCGACCGCGCACATGCACCACCAGCTCGACTCGCCCGCGGTGGCCTCGGCGCACCTCGTTCCGACTCGGCTCGCCGACCAGGGTCAGGTCGGGCCGTAGCGTCTCGGCCATATACCGCGCCCCGAGACCGCCGACCTCCTCCTGCACCACGCCCGTCACGTACACGTCGCCCGCGGGCCGATCGCCTGACTCGATCAGGGCCGCGACTCCATGCACCTGCGCGGCGAGAGGTCCCTTGATGTCGACGGCTCCGCGACCCCACACCATGCCGTCGTGCACCTCGCCTCCGAACGGATCGTGCGGCCAGTCGGCCGGATCGCCCGCGTCGACGTGATCGAGGTGCGTGTTGAACATCACGCTCGGAGCGTCTCCGCTGCCCCGCACCAGACCGATCACATTGCCCGCCTCATCGGTCCGAACCTGGTCATACCCGAGACGCTCCATCTCGGCCGCGACGAGTGCCGCGATCTCGCCTTCCTCGCCGGGCATGGAGTGCGTCCGGATCAGACGCTGAAGGAACTCGACACAGTCATCGACAGGCGACATCGGGCGCTCCGCGCAAAGGGGGGATTCCGGGCAGAGAACAGGATGCGGGTCCGACGCCGCTGCCGCGAGCGCCCGTCGCGGGTTATGGTTCCATACCGCCCACAGGGGAAACCACCCTGGCCTTCACACGGGGCCGCGCATGTCAGACCCACCGCAGGACTCTGGATCCACGCCCGACCAGGGCCGCTCGCACGGCCAGGCGCATGGGCACTTCGAGATCGTCGAACCGATCGGTCAGGGGGGCATGGGCGTCGTGTACAAGGCCATCGACACACAGCTCGATCGCACGGTGGCCCTCAAGTTCCTCCCGCCGTTTCTGAGCCAGGACACCGTGGCCGGTGAGCGCTTCGTGGCCGAGGCCCGAGCCGCCTCCGCCCTCGATCATCCAAACATCTGCACGGTGCACGAGATCGGACGATCGGATGACGGCCAGGCGTTCATCGCCATGTCCTACTACGACGGAGAGACGCTCGACCTGAAGATGGCCCGGGGCCCGCTCCCGCTCGACGAAGCGGTCGGATACGCTCGACAGATCACGCAGGGCCTCGCCAAGGCCCACGCGGCCGGGATCGTGCACCGCGACATCAAGCCGGCCAACATCATGGTCACGAAGGACGGGATCGTGAAGATCCTCGACTTCGGTCTCGCGAAGCTCGAAGACGCAGGACTCACCAAATCGGGTGAGGTGCTCGGAACGGTGAAGTACATGAGCCCCGAGCACACGGGTGGCGACAAGGTGGATCCGCGCACTGACCTCTGGTCCGTGGGGGTCCTGCTCTACGAGATGCTCGCCGGCCAGCACCCCTTCGAGGATGCTCGGGCCGCCGCGATCATGTACAGCATCCTCCATAGCGACCCGGAGCCGCTCTCGACCCTCAACCCGCGCGTCCCCGAGCCCGTCGAGCGTATCGTCTCGGGCTGCCTCGTCAAGGACCGGGACCGCCGGTATCAAAGCGCCACTGAGCTGCTCGAAGACCTCGACCGGCATTCCGACGCCGTGGACCCCGTCACGGGACCGCGCCACCCCGCCGCGTCGGCTCGGCAGCCGTTCTTGCAGCGCCGAGGCCTCCTGATCGGTCTTGGCGCCGTATTCGTACTCGCCGTGCTTCTGACCTTCCCGGGTGTCCGGGCGAGGCTTACGGGCGGAGGCGGAGGAGCGGAGCTGATCGGCGAGACCCGCTACATGGCCGTCCTGCCGCTCACGAGCCGAACCGGCGAGCCCGACGATGACGTCCTCGTCGACGGCCTGACCTACTCGCTCACGGCGATGCTCGTGAGCCTCGAGACCGAGCGAGAGTCTCTGCTCGTCGTGCCCGCGAGCGAGATCGCGAGCCAGGAGATCCGGAGCGCCGGCGAGGCGCGTCACATCTTCGGCGTGAACGCCGTCCTCTCGGGAGACTTCAGCCGCGACGACACCGGTCGAGGCGTCGTCCGGCTCGAGCTCGTCCAACCCGACCCGATCGCGGTCGTCGACGACGCCACGCTTCCGGGACCGGAGGAGGGCGATTTCCAGATCGAGGTCCGGCGCGCCCTGGCACGCTTGCTGGGGGTCCAGGAGGGCCGCGTCGACGAGGCGCTCGCGGTGAACGAGCCGGCCCGGGCCGAGGCGTACGCGCATTATCTCCAGGGACTCGGGTATCTGCGCCGCCAGGATGTCGCCGGGAACCTCGAACGGGCCGTCGGCGCGTTCGAGCTCGCGACCGATGAGGATCCGGAATATGCGGTCGCCTATGCCGGGATGTGCGAGGCCGAGTACGAGCTCTTCCGTGCGACCACTGACACGCTCCTCAGCAACCGGGCGATCGAACATTGCGAGACGGCCGGAGATCTGGCGAGCGACCAGGCATCCGTGCTCACCAGCCTCGGGGCACTCCTGCTGCAGACCGGGGAGCCCGATCGGGCTCTCAGGCGACTGCGAGAGGCGGAGGCACTCGAGCCAGAGGACGCGGACGTACACCGGTGGCTGGGCCGCTACTACGAGTCCCGCGCCATGGTGGAGGAGGCGGAAGCAGCCTACAGACGGGCGATCGACCTGCAGCCCAACATGTGGATCTATCACAATGAACTCGCCGTCCTCCACGCATATCATGGAGAGCTCGGAGGCGCCCGCGATCGGTTCGAGCAGATGCGGACGCTGACTCCGGACAACTACCTGGCGTATAACGGTCTCGGCTTCGTTTCGCTGTTGGCCGGTGACCTGGAGGACGCGAAGGACTACTTCGGACAGTCACTCGAACGGCGCGCGAATCCGATTGCCTACCGGAACATGGGCTACCTCCACATCCGTGAGAATCAGTGGCAGGACGCGATCGACGCCCTGGAGAGCGGCATCGGGATCACCGACACCGATTGGTACACCTGGCGCTGGCTCGGGCACGCGCGTCACCACAACGGGGAGTTCGAGCTCGCCCGGGCAGCCTGGCAGAGGGTCATCGATCTGGTCACACCGCTTTCGGACGTAAATCCGGACGAGGTCGACTACCGGTTGGGACTCGCCGAAGCGAACGTGATGCTGGGCGATCTCGACGAGGGTCAGCGCCACCTGCAGATCACGCTCCTGCGGGATTTCAACTGGAACTATCAGCCCTACTTCGCCGGCCGGATCTTCGAGATCCTCGGTCGGCGCGCGCCGGCGCTCCAGTATCTGCGCGAGTCGCTCGAGGAGGGATTCGATCCGCTCATGTTCGAGCGGGACCCGTGGCTGGAGGAGCTTCGCGCCGACCCCGGCTGGGCCGCCATCCTGGAAGCGCAGCCCCGCTAGCCAGCGGCTACGATCCCCGCAGCAGCCCTCTGACGAGCTCGAGCCCCCTCACGAGCTCGTCACGATCGGCCGCCGCCGTAAGGCCCAGTCGGACTCTCGAGGGGGCGTGACCCCGACCCGACACGAAGACCTCGGCGGGCGTGATCGACACCCCGACTGCCCGCGCGGCGCGAACGAGCTCATCGGCCTGCCAACCGACCGGGTCGAGCCAGAGGTGGTATCCGCCCGGATCCGCCAGGTAGGCGAAGTCGCCCAGGATGTCTGCGGCGATCAGCTGGCGTTGTCGCGCTTCGGATCGTCGTGAGGCGAGCACTGCCTCGGCCGTTCCGTCCGAGATCCACGTGCTCGCCGCTTCGGCCAAGAACGGCGAGGCCATCCACATCGTGGCCCGGATCGCGTCCTCGAGCTGGGCTACCGCGGCCGCAGGCGCCCGGACGAATCCGACGCGAATTCCCGGCGCGATCGTCTTCGAAAGACTCGTCACGTAGTAGCACGAATCGGGTGCGAAGGACGTGAGAGGGGTGATTCCGTCCCCCGGCAGGAGGCCGAGCACGCCGTCCTCGATCACGGCGACCCCGTGGCGGGACGCGATCGTGGCGATCTCTTCCCGACGCTCGAGAGACATCGTCGCCGTGGTCGGGTTGTGGAGCACGGGCATCGTGTAGAGCACGCGCGAAACGCCCAGCCGGCACGCGGCCTCGAACGCCATCGGAAGCAGGCCGTGCGCGTCGCTTGGGAGGCCGTGGGTCCGAAGAGGCATCCAGCTCGCGATGTCCTTGAAGCCGGGGGCCGTTAGCGCCTCGGTCATGACGATGTCACCCGGACGGGCCACGACGCTCAACACGCAGGTCAGCGCGTGCTGACCCCCGGCGGTCACCACGACATCGGACGCGTCCGCCACGAGTCCCGACCGCCCGACCCAGCTTGCCCCGGCTGCCCGATGTCGTCGAGCTCCGGCGTGCGGTTGATACCCAAGCGCCTCGTCGAGATCGATTCGGCGCGCGTGCTCGACGAGACCCTGACGCAGCGGTTCGGCCGCGTCGGAGCCGTCGATCGGAGGGGCGAACAGGAGGCTCAGGTCCACGATTGAGCGATCCGGCGCGGCGCCCAGCGCCCACCGGGTGTCCTCCCGATCCCGGTCCCGCACGAAGGTGCCTCTACCGACCTCC
>JAOTZH010000099.1 GCA_029861425.1 Gemmatimonadota bacterium | reverse complement strand
GGCCGCCGTGACCGCCGCGATCGCCCAGGCGATGGAGAACACGCGCGGGATGCTGATGCCCATGCTGAGAGCGGCCATCTGATCGTCGGCGATCGCACGCATCGCGATGCCGTCTCGCGTTCGCTTGAAGAAGATGCTGAGCAGCAGGAGCAGCACGAGCGCGATGGGAATCGCGAGCAACCGGTCCGCGCTCACGATCGCGGGGCCGATCGTCACCTCGCTCGTCGGCATGAACGGCGGGAAGGCACGAGGGCGGGGTCCCCAGATCGCGTTCACGATCGCGCGCAGAACGCTGGACAGCCCCACCGTGACCATGATCATCGAGATGATCGGTTCTCCGATCAGCGGCCGGAGAACCAGACGCTCGATCGACAGACCGATCGCGACCGCGGTCAGGAGAGTGACGAGCACACCGACGGTCCACGGCAGCCCGAGCTGAGCGACCGTGAAGAACGTCAGATACGTCCCGAACAGCAGAAGCTCGCCCTGAGCGAAATTGATGACGTCGCTCGCCTTGTAGATGATCACGAAGCCGACCGCAGCCAGGGAGTAGATCATCCCGGTGCTGAACCCGGAAACGGTGAGTTGCAGGAAGACGTCCACTACTGGCCCACCGTCTCGATGCGGAGCTCGTGCTCCACGGTCGCTGTGCGTCCGTCCTGATACGTGATCTCCGTCTCCACCGTAACGGCGGGGGAGTCGCCGTATAGAGCGCCGATCAGGTCCGCGAAACGCTCGGCGATGAACCGACGGCGCACCTTCCTCGTGCGGGTCAGCTCCGCGTCATCGGCGTGAAGCTCCTTGTGGAGCAACAGGAAACGGGTGATTCGTGCCGCGGCAGGCACGTCTGCGTTGACGATCTCGATGTGGGAGCGGATCAGCCGGTAGACCGGCTCCTTCTGCGACAGGTCCGTGAAGGTCGTGTATGCGATCTGGTTTCTCTCCGACCACTGCCCCGCGTTGTCGAAATCGATCGCGATGATGGCCGTGACGCTCGGCTGGTCGCCGCCGAAGACGACCGCTTCCCCGACATAGGGACTGAATTTGAGCTTGTTTTCGATGAACTGGGGAGAGAACGTCGTCCCGTCGGCCAGCAACATGACGTCATCCAGACGGTCGATGACCACCAGATGACCGTCGTCCTCGAAATACCCGGCGTCTCCTGAATGCAGCCACCCCTCGCGGAGCGTCTCGCGAGTGGCCTCCGGGTTCCGGAAGTAGCCCTGAAAAACCGCGGGCCCGCGCGTGAGGATCTCCCCGCTCTCCGCGACTCTGACTTCCATCCCGGGAATCGGGGTGCCGACGGTCTGGAACCGGATGTCCTCGTCCCGGTGGACGACCGAGATTCCGGCCACCTCGGTCTGTCCGTACAGCTGCTTGACGTTCACACCCAGCGCATGAAAGAAACGGAACACGTCCGGTCCGAGCGCCGCGCCGCCGGTGTATGCGTATCGGACACGGCGCAGGCCCAACTGATCGCGGAGGGGTAGAAGCGCCACCAGATCCGCGATCCGTCGCTTGAGTGCGAGCGCTCGCGGTACCTTCCGGCCCTCGAACCGCACCCGCGCCGTTTCTTCGCCGACGCCGACAGCCCAGTCGTATATCAGACGCTTGAACCTCGTCGTGTCCTCGGCCATCACCTGGACCTCCGACACCAGGTTCTCCCAGATCCTCGGAGGCGAGACCATCATGTGCGGTCCGATCTCCTGCAGGTCCGCCCGGACGGTGTCCGTTTCCTCCGGGAAGTTGACCGTGAACCCGGCCGACAGGGCGCTCGACACCGACATCATCTGTTCCCCGATCCACGCGAGCGGCAGGAACGAGACGAACTCGTCGCCCGGGTGCATCTCGTCCACCTGCTGAAGTCGGGAGGCCATTTCGATCAGGTTCTCGTGCGACAGCATCGCCAGCTTCGGGCGGCTGGTCGTACCGGACGTGGGTCCGAGCAGCGCCGTATCCGACGGATCGATCCGCTCTATCGCCTCCTCGAAGGCCTCCGGATCGACGGAATGGGCCTCGCGCCCCAGCGCTTCGACCTCGGGGAAACCGACCAGACCGGGTGCCTCGTATCCGAACAGGCCTCGCGGGTCGTAGTAGATGATGTGCTCGAGCGAGGGCAGCTTCTCACGGATCTCGAGGATCTTGTCCACCTGTTCCTGGTCCTCGGCCACCACGACGCGTGCTTCCGCGACGTACATCACGTGGAGGATCTCCTCGGCGACCGCGTCCTGATAGATGCCGAGCGAGAGGGCCCCCGCAGCCTGCGCGGCGAGCTCGGCGATCAGCCATTCGGGGCGATTGTCCCCGATGATCGCGACCCGGTCTTGTCGTTCCAGGCCCAGTCGGGTCATTCCGAGGGAGAACGCGCACACCCGCTCCGCGTACTCCGCCCAGGTGATGGCCTGCCAGATGCCGTGCTCTTTCTCGCGAAGCGCGATCTGATCGCCACGTCGTTTCGCCTGCTCGAGCAGCAGGCCGGGGAGCGTCGACATCAGCCCGGCACCTCGGCGTGGTGCTCCTCGCCGAGGTACGCTTCGATTACGGCCGGATCGGTTCGAACCTCCTCCGGTCGGCCTTCGGCGATTACGCGCCCGAAATCAAGCACCACGACGCGATCCGAGATGTCCATGATCACGTCCATGTCGTGGTCGATGACGACGGGCGTGACCCCCCACTCCTCGTGCACATCGAGGATGAACCGGGCCATGGACTCCTTCTCCTCCGCGTTCATACCGGCGAGAGGCTCGTCCAGCAGCAACACATCGGGGTCGAGGGCCAGGGCCCGGCCCAGCTCGACGAGCTTCTGGATCCCGTATGCGAGGTTGCCAACCGCCGACCGGCGGTAGGGCTCGAGGTTCAGAAAGTCGATGACCTCTTCCACCTGGCGCCGGTGTTCGATTTCCCGGTTCTGCTGCCGTCCCCAGTAGAGCCCTCCCGCGAGGACCCCGCCCTTCATGTGCACGTGGCGACCGAGCATGAGGTTCTCGAGCACTGTCATGTGTTTGAAGAGCTCGATGTTCTGAAAGGTCCGAGCCACTCCGAGACGGGCGATCCGATGGGGGGCGAGCCGGTGAAGGTCGTGGGCGGTGCGGTCGGAGTCGTGGAAGACGATGCGCCCTTCCTGAGGGCGATAGAGGCCGGAAACGCAGTTGAGGATGCTCGTCTTGCCCGCCCCGTTCGGCCCGATCAGCGCGAGCAACTCATGATCGGCCACACGCAGGGAAACGTCGGCGAGGGCGGTCACGCCCCCGAAGCGGAGCGTGACGTGCTCGAGGGAGAGACGGACGAGTGACGAATCGGCGCCCACCTCGGGACCGCCGGTCAGCGCCCGGCCCGCACCCTGAAACCGAAGTCGCCCCGGACCGTGTGCCCGTCCTGCGCCATCGCCCGCCAATAGATCGTGTACGCGCCGGCCACGAGGCCGTCCGGGATCGCGAGCTCGATGAGCTTGTCGTCCTCCGCGGACATCTTCGCCTTGCCGAGGTCGAGCGGCTCGCCTCCCTCCGGGACGACCCTGATCGACGTGCCGGCGATCTGCGGAGACTGCGTGAACCACAGCGAGACCCTGTCCACTGAGGACACGGTCTCATCGGCCTCGGGCGCTGAGTGATCGAGCGCGAGATGGAGCGCAGCAGGGACCTCGCCGGCCCGAGGTGCGGTATCAGCGACGAGAGGGGCCGAACTCGGTACGAAAGACATCGCGATCGCCGTGAGGGCCATGGCGACGGCTGCGAGCCAGCGAGTTCGCATGCGAGATACTCCTCGGTACGGAAGAAAGGTCTTGGGTCGGGCCGAAAACGCTACCCGCAGCGCCTTGCGCGAGCAAGGTCGTGCTTGCCGCCGGGTCTCCACGAACCGACCATGGGTTCGGGTCCCGACCACACCTATGATCGAGAGGCCGAACGCCCTTGAAGCTCGCTGCTCCCGCTCCGTTTCTGGCACTCGGCCTGATCGCCTGCTCCGGTCCGTCCTCCGAAGCAGGAGACGTCCCGTCGAGCTCCGCGGTCACACGGGCCCCGGCCCTGGCCGGCGCTGCAGAGTTCGCGCGCGAGTTCGATCAGGCGGTGGACGCCGCCCTCCAGTCGGCGGTCGAGCCCGGGCACAACTTCTATTTCACGCGGGCGGTGTTCTCCGGCGGGCGAGGGTTTCGTGGACGCGGCGCGTGGTCGACGGATTATCCGAAGGCGGATCGGCAGTTCCTGTTCATCCTCCGTCGACTACTTACGCTTCTGGATGCGTACGAGTGGGAGAACCCGGTGCGACTCGATGACCCCGAGTTGCGCAGATTCCCGTTTCTCTACGCGTTGGAAGTGGGATACATGGATCTGACGGAGTCGGAGGCGGACGGCCTGCGAGGCTATCTCGAGGCGGGCGGCTTTCTCGTCATCGACGACTTCTGGGGTCCGAGGCAATGGGCGAACTTCGAATACCAGATGTCCCGCGTCCTGCCGGACCGCCGGATCGTCGAGCTTCCCACGGACCACCAGATCTTCCATCAGTTCTATGACATCGACGAGGTGCTCCAGGTCCCCAACATCGGGAACGGTCTCCGAGGCGGACCCTACGCCGAATGCTACGACTGCCCGCCGCGCGTCTACGCGATCCTCGACGATGAAGACGGGGTGGTGGATGAAGCGGATCGGGTCATGGTCGTCATCAACTTCAACACGGACCTCGGCGACGCCTGGGAGTGGTCCGAGAACCCCGGCTATCCGTTCCGCGAGTCGTCCTACGCCTATGAGCTCGCGGTGAACTTCATCATCTACGCCATGACGCACTGACGTCCCCGCCGTTGCCGGTCTCACTTGCTTCCCCACACCGCATCCCCGCATTTTCGAGTGCGCGCACATGAGTCGCCGGCCATCCGTCATGAGGGTCGGAAGTTGTCAGGAGGCACGTAGCATGAAAGCACGTCTGTCCCCGTTGGTACTCGTTTCTGCCTTCGTCGTCGCCGCTTGCGGTGGAGATTCCGGCGGAGCCGCACCCACGGGCACTCCTCCGACCCCGACTCCGCCACCTCCACCTGTGGGCCCCCCGCCGCCCGCGCCGCCGCCGAGTGAGCGAGTGGAGCCACCGATCGGCTCGGCCGTGAACTTCGATATCGTCGATGACTCGTTCGTGGACGAAGAGGGCAACCACGACCAGGAAGGCGGTGCCGAGGTCGAGGAGAGCCGGATCGTGAGCTGGACCCAGAACGGGAAGAACATCCATCGCGTCGAGTTCAGCGAAGTTCCGTCGGGGGCCAACATGCCAGATAGCGGTGATCTCCGACCCGGCTCGACCTGGCAGTTCAGGCCGTCCATCCCCGGGAAGTACGTCTTCTTCTGCCGGTATCACGAATACATGATGGATGTTGTCATTACGGTCACCGAGGGCTGAGCGACCCGTGCATCGAAGACGTCCGGCCGGGCGTCCCACAGCCGCAGGCCTCTTCTCGCTCGCCGCGGCGGTGTCGGTCCTGGTCGCTGCCTGTGGAGACTCGACCGGTCCTCCGCCGCCGCCTCCTCCGCCGCCCCCACCGCCGGTAGATCGCGCCGCGCTCCTCCTGCAGGTCCGGACGCTGGCGGACCAGCGCAATCTCGACCCCGTAGCGGGTCCGGCTCCCGTTCGCTCCGAGCTCGTCGAGCTCGGACGAGTGCTCGCGTTCGACAAGATTCTAAGCGGGAACCAGGACATCTCCTGCATGACGTGCCACCCGCCGTCGTTCGGGAGCACGGACAGACGAACGTTGTCGATCGGACAGGGCGCCACCGGTGTCGGGCCGTCCCGCGTGCACCCGAGCGGCACCTTCATCCCGCGGAACTCGCCGCCGCTGTTCAATCTCCACCTCCAGCGGTCGTTCTTCTGGGACGGCCGCGTGGAAGAACTGGAGAACGGGTCGCTCTCGACGCCCGCAGGCGCTCAGGTGACCGCCGGGATGGAAGCCACGTTCGAGTTCGGTGCGCTCTCCGCGGTCGGGCTCTTCCCGGTCATGTCACGAGCCGAGATGAGGGCCGAGACGGGCAACGAGCTTGCCGCGCGTGCCGATGGCGATTTCACCGGGGTCTGGGCCGACCTCATGACGCGCCTCGGGGCGATCGCCGAGTATCGGACGATGTTCGAGGCTGCGTACCCCGGCACCACGTTCGACAACATGACCTTTGCGCACGCGTCGAACGCGATCGGGGGCTTCATTCTGAGCGAGTTCGCGTTCGTGGATACCGGGTGGGACCTGTTTCTTCTTGGCGACGACAGCCAGCTATCGAACACGCAGCTCGAGGGCGCGCTGAGCTTCATGAACCAACGCTGCCTGCGCTGCCACGAGGCGGACAACCTCATCGATGATGGGTTTCACAACGTCGCGACCCCGCAGCTGGGCCCGGGACGCGGGAATGGGCCCGGGGGCCTGGACGACTTCGGTCGTGAGGGCGTGACCGGGGATCCCGACGATCGGCGTCGCTTCAAGACCCCGCAGCTGCGGAACGTCGAGCTGTCCGCACCCTACGGGCACGCGGGTCAGTTCGCGGACCTGTTCACGATCGTCGAGCACTACGACGACATCGACGCCCGTCTGCTCGAGTACGACGCCACGCAGGTGGAGACGGCGCTCCAGTCGACCGTGCTCGACAACTTCGCGGACATTCTCCTGAACCGGGACACGATTCTGGCCCCGATCGAGTTCGACGAAGGCGAGGCCGAGAATATCACGGCGTTTCTGTTGTCGATGACCGATGCGGCGGCGCGCGACCTGACGGCCGTGATACCGGCCACGGTCCCGAGCGGGCTCGAAGTAGACCGCTAGTCCGCTTCGTCGGGCCCGCAGTGGCTCATTCGATCGCCGCCCGGATCGCCGCCTCCACCTCTCCGGCCAGTGCCCTCGCCGACAAGCGGACGGGGTTCGCAGCGTAGACGAGCGTTCCATCCGCCCCGATCACGAAGACCGCGGGTGGCGCGGGCGTCTTGAACAACCCGGCCACCGCCTCGCCCCGGGCCGCGATCTCGTGCGACACCCCAAAGGCGGAAGCCCACTCGTCCGGCTCGATCGACTCGCTCTCCCACGCGTTCAGCCCGATCAACCTGACCCGGTCATCCGCGATCGAGGACACCACGCGGTCGATCTCCGTCATCGACTCACGGCAGCTGCGACACCAGCTCGCCCACACCTGGAGCACGACGACCTGACCGAGCAAGGCGTCGCTCGAGGCGGTGCGTCCGTCGGCGAGCTCGAGGGACCACTCCGGCGCCGCCGCGCCTACCGAGACGACCCGTACGTCCTCGTCGATCACCTCGTCGGTCGGATTGGACATGCTCGCGAGCGCCTGCGCCCCGAGAGTCGTGTCGGTGGCGAGCTCTTCCATCCGGAAGGTGAAACGACCTTCCGACCCTGCGGCGTTGGCGATCCAGTCACGTCCGCGAGGGAGCCGGTCCTCCGACCCGACGTACCAGGTGATGGAGGAGCCACCGAACTGGGGGCTCGTTGCCGAGACGACGTCCACCGCGACACCGGCGATCGTGTCCTGCCCGACGTACGTGAGCTCTCCCGCGAGCTCCGCGGCGTACGGCTCGGGTTCGGCGAACTGGAATAGGAGTCCGTACCCGGCGCCGGCAGCCAGATGCGCCGACCCTCCCTGGTACGTTCCGTAGGAGAATCGACCGATCGCGCCGTCCCTCACCGTGATCTGGTGTCCGTTCGACGCGATCGTCAGCGTGGGCGGCGCGCTCGGGTCATCACCCCGGCCAGCGGCCGCGGGCGTCGGCGAGGGCTCGACCTCCACCTTGAAGAAGAACCCGCCCCCGGGCGGCTTCTCGAAGGACGCTTGACCCGAGTAGCTGCCGGTGAGGCTGCCGGTCCCCTCGTACACGTACCGGTACGTCCCGTTTTCGACGCGCTGGAGGGCCGCTGCCGACTCCTCGAGTACCACCCGTGCCGGCTCAGGCGGCGCGCACCCCAGGGCCAGTACGGCCCAGAACAATCCGCCGCCGATGAGTTGACGTCCGCCCTTCGATATCACTTCGATCATCTATCCTCTCGCCGCTGTTTGCCCGCCCGACGTGGGGTCCCGAGAATAGGGCAAGATAACCCCGTCCGGAGGCGTGTGATGAGCGAGACCCCTGAGATTCCTTCCGGTACCGCGATGGACCGGAGGGCTGTCCTCCGTCTGGGCGCGATCGGCGCGGGCGCGGCCTTTCTGGCCGGCTGCCGGGAATCGGATGCCACGACGGCCGCCGCCACGATCCCGTCCGGCACGCAGGCGCCCGAACAACCGTTTGCTTCGGCGCCCATGGACCGGGTGCGGGTCGGATTCGTGGGAGTTGGCGGCATGGGTTCCGTTCACGTTCAGAACCTGCTCGACATCGAAGGGGTCGAGCTCAGGGCTGTCTGTGACATTCGCCCCGGGCACGCGGAGCGGGCCCGCGACTGGGCCGTCGAGGCAGGGCAGGACGCGCCGACGCTCTACACTCGCGGGGAGACCGACTTCGAGCGCATGTGCGGCGAGGAGGACCTCGACCTCGTCTACAACGCGACTCCCTGGCGCTGGCACGTGCCGATTTGTGTCGCCGCCATGGAGAATGGCAAGCATGCGGCGACGGAAGTGCCGGCGGCCTACACGCTGGAGGACTGCTGGCGGCTCGTCGAGACGGCGGAGGCGCAGTCGAAGCACTGCGTGATGATGGAAAACGTCAACTACGGGCGCTCCGAGATGATGGTCTTCCACATGGTTCGCCAGGGCGTGTTCGGCGAGATCCTGCACGGGGAGGGCGCATATCTCCACGACCTGCGCTCCATCAAGTTCGCGCCGGATGGCGAAGGGTTGTGGCGCCGGGCTCATTCCATGGTCCGGAACGGGAACCTCTATCCGACTCACGGGCTCGGTCCGATCGCCAACTGCATGGACATCAACCGCGGCGACCGGTTCGAGACGATCGTCTCCATGAGCGGTCCGTCGCGCGGCCTTCAGGAGTACGCTCGCGCGAACTTCGCCGACGGGTCGTCGCAGCGAAGCGAGGAGTTCGTGCTGGGGGACGTGAACGTCTCGCTCATCAAGACCGCGAATGGACGAACGATCTACGTGTCGCACGACACGAATCTCCCACGGCCATATTCGCGAATTCACCTGGTGCAGGGGACAGGCGGGCTCTTTCAGGGGTATCCGGACCGCGTGTACGTGGAGGGACGAAGCCAGGGACACAGGTGGGACGAGATGAGCGACTACCTCGACGAATTCGAGCATCCGCTATGGCGCGAGATGGCCGGTGCCGGCTCGGGGCGCGGGCACGGCAGTATGGATTACCTCGAGGACTACCGGCTGATCAGATGCCTTCGCGAGGGACTCCCGACCGACATGAACGTGTACGACGCGGCCGCGTTGTCCGCCGTGTGCGCGCTGTCGGAGACGTCGGTCGGCGAGGGCAGCCGGCCCGTCGAGTTCCCGGATTTCACCCGGGGCCGGTGGCAGACGTGGCCGCAACTCGGAGTCGTCACGGCCTGACGGCGAGGGATCAGGCGTCGGGGCGGGACATGGCGAGGCGACCGTGACGAAAGGGCAGGCCGGATGATCGCCTGGATCAAGCGCCTGATCCTGCTCGGCGTGGTCGCCGGAGCCGGCTTTTACGGCTTCCAGAGCCTGCGGGCGGCCGGCTTCCAGTTTCGCTGGGAGCGGAACGACGGCGGCGGCAGGGCGGCCGACCCGACGTTCGCTCGCGTCGCACGACAGGTCACGGTCGCGGACACGTCGAGCCGGACCTCCGAAGCCGCGGGAGCGGTGACCGTGGGTGAGTCCGCCGCGTCGGCCGAGGGCGACCATGGCCGGCCGGCAGGTGTCGTGACCACCGTGGTCGAAGCGCCCATGGTGACGGACGCGGAGCTCCCGCCTCCTGGATCCGGCCCGTCCGCCCGGATCGATTTCGAGACGATCGCCGACGGTCAGCCGTGCGTGCCGTGCCCCGTTGGCGAGGAATGGGCGTCCCGGGGCCTCCGCGTGTCGTTCCGATCGTGGACCGCGGAATCGACGTCACCGTACGTGCTGGACGGCAGCGAGTACCTGCCGCCCGGTTCCAGTCGCCACGCGCTCGGCCCCTCGCTCAAGGGCGAGGTGGGGCTCGAAGTGGGGGTCATCCGACTCGATTTCCCGGGACGGCCGAGGACCGTTTCGTTCTCGCTCTTCGGACCCGCCATCATCCGGCGATTCGACATCACGGCGTGGAGCGGCGGGGCGATCCTCGAATCGGCTGTCGCTCGGGCGGCGGGTCGGACCTACGATCCCGCCGGGCGTGGCCTCTTCCGCGAGGAGCTGATCACCGTCCGGGCCGAGAGCGGGATCGATCGCATCTCCCTGGACGGTTGGGGACCGCCGGGACACATCCTCCTGGTCGACGATGTCATCATCATCCCGTAGGGAGCCGGAGGCGTCGTGAAGGAGGAGTGGGCCGGCATCGGCGACGCGATCGTGGGTTTCATGGGCAGCTACGGTGTCCCACCGACCGGGATGGCCTGCGCGCCTGGCCGTCTGAACCTCATCGGCGAGCACATCGATTACTGCGGGCTCACCGTACTGCCGATGGCAATCCGGCGCTCCGTGTGGGTGGCTTTTGCCCCCGGCGATTCGTCCCGCGTGCGCGCTAGCACATCGGTGCAGGGGCTCGAGCCCTGTCAGTTCGACGCGGGACCGGCGATCGAGCCCGGCCCGCCGGGGGACTGGGGGAACTACGTGAAGGCGGCCGTTCGGACGCTCGTGGAAGAGCGCCGTGAGCCGTCGCGAGGGCTCGACCTGTACATCGCGTCCGACCTCCCGGTGGCGGCTGGGCTGAGCTCATCGTCTGCTCTCGTGGTGGCGGTGGCGCTCGCGTTCATGTGGGTGAACCGGGACTCGTCAGCACCCCGATTCTCGCTGGATCTCCCGGGACGTCGAGCGGCGCTCGCCGAACGGCTCGCGATCGGTGAACGGTTTGTCGGGACGGCTGGAGGGGCGATGGACCAGGGCGCCTCGTTGCTGGGTGTAGCCGGCCACGCTCTGGCGATGGACTTTCGCCCGTTGCGCGCTCAGGCCGTCCGTTTTCCGCCCGATTGGCGGGTCGTCGTGGCCCACAGCGGCGATTCCGCCGAGAAGTCGGGTGCGGCCCAGGAGGCGTACAACCGTCTCACCAAAAACGCGTCGGCCGCCGCCGATTCCGTATCCGCGAAGCTCCGAGACCGCGGCAGCGTCCCCCGTCAGAACCGTTGGTCGACAGACGGGGGCCTGGCCTCCTACCCGCGCCTGTTCAAGGGCACGTCGGCCCGGCGCCTGATCGATCTGGCCGAGTCGATCCTCTCGGAGGAGCAACTCCGGAGCTTCCGTCACATCGGAACGGAGCACTGTCGAGTCCGGGCCATGCTCTGCGCCCTGGGGGACGAGGACCTGACCGCCGCTGGCGACCTGATGAACGCCTCTCACGCAAGCCTGCGCGACGATCTCGCGGGGAGTACGCCGGCCCTCGACAGCCTGGTGGATCGTGCCCGCTCGGCCGGCGCCGCGGGGGCGCGGTTGACGGGTGCCGGAATGGGCGGCTGTGCGATCGCGCTCTGCCACAGGACCAGGGTCGACGACGTGCTGTCCACACTGCGAGCGTTCGAGGACGAGGTGGACGCACCGCGGGTCGGGTTCGCTGCCCGGCCGTCCTGGGGCGCTCGGGTACGCGATGTCGAGTCCGCGGACCTCAGTCCCGTTTGAGTCCAGATGCAAGGCGCGGAACTTGCCGCACCGGGGCCGGGGTGATTGCCTGTGGCCCGATCTCGGCGCGGGTGAGAACCGCGCGATGGCCGCGTCGGGGAGCCCTTCGGCGCCCGCCTGGACCGCCTGTTACGGGACGAGGGGGATGGGAACGGTGAACGGGACAGTGGAGCAGGAGACGTCGGGTCAGAAGTGGCGAGCGTCCTTCGCAGTCCGCGCGGCGTACGTAGCCGGCGTCCTTTTCGCGACATTCGAGGTGATCTCCATCTACTCCGTGTTGGTCGGGAGTCCCGCCGTCGGGGCCCTGCAGGCACTGGCCCTCGTCGGTGTCATCGCCCTGGTGCTGATCAGGATGGCGCCCTCGGTGCGAGAACGCCGACGCGCATTCGCTCGGGTCGCGCTCACGGCCTCGGTTGCGGCGATTCCGCTCGCGTTCGTGCTCTGGACTCGCGCGACCGAGGCGCAGGGGGCTGCGCCCGAAGCAGGGCCGTTCAGCCAGCTGCTCACCTTCCTGCTTTTTCAGGCGGGCTTGGCCCTGACGCACTGGCTCTCGGCAGAGCGAGGCCGCACCGACCAGGCCCGTTTCGTCCCGGGCGCCATCGGGTCGGTCATCCTGATAATCGGCAGCTTCATGGCCACGTTCGGTGGCGAGACGGCGCGCGCGGCCGCGCCTGGCGACGCGCCGGGCGAGACCTTCAAGACCTTCGCCACCGCGGAGGACTACGCGTTCGCGCAGGAGACCCAGCGGGTCGGCGCCGAGAGCGGCTCTGCGTTCGCGCACTTCCACTCGGGGAGTAGTCCGCTCCTTGGCCTGTCCTTCGGTACGCGCGATTGGTTCGGTCGGGAGCGCGTTGGCGACGACTTCCAGGGGATCTTCGAAGAGGGCGCCTCGTCAGAAGGGGCCCACCGAATCGTCTCGCGCTCCGGCTTCGCGGTCGCCGCGCTCGAAGTGCAGGCTGACGACCACATCAACGCCGTGCGCGTCCAGTTCGCGCCGTTCGACGGTAGTCGACTCTCGACCGACGATCGCTACTGGAGCGACTGGGCGGGCAGCTACGAACTGGGCCGTCGGACCACCCTGCTCGACAGCGGATCCGCGCTGGTGGTCGGACTCCGTGGCACGAGCGGGATGGTCCTCAACTCCCTGAGCCTGCTGGTCGCCCTGCCGGAGGAGTAATCGCCAGCGTCGGTGCCGAATCGTCTAGCGGGTGAGCCGGCCGTCCGAGACCCAAGTGGCTCCGTCGATCGTGACCGTCGCGTCGAGCACGAAGATCCACCTCACATAGCCGCCGCCGACGGTGCCGCCGAGCTCCGAGTTATCTCCGAGCGAGAGCCGGACGACTCCAGCGCCGTACCCGAAGTACGGGAGCCACGGGTCCTCCTCGGGAACTGCGAGAAGCGGGTTGAACCCGACCGCGAGCTCGCGGAACGCGGCCGACTCGCCGGCCGCGTCCAGTTCGGCGCGAGCGGCCTCGACGCCGGATGAGGCCTCGATCCCGACGATGCGGCCCTCTTCGATCGTCAGGGTGAGGTTCTCGACCTCCCCGCCGTTCCAGCGGGATTTCGGGAAGACCATCAGACCGCTCACCGTCGTCTCGACCGGTGCCACGCGAAGGGCCCCGGACGGAAACTCGATCTCGCGATCGATGATGATCCGACCGCGGCGGGCGCGTTCCGCGGAAGCGTCCCCGTCCTGGCGGTTCACGGGCCGGTCTCCGATCCGGAACCTCAGGTCGGTCCCTGCCGGCGTCGTGACGTGGATCTCGCCCGCGCGCGCGGCCTCTTCGAACGCCGCCTGTGCCGCCGCCAGGGCGTCGTAGTCGATGGTCGTGATAGCGGTTCGGTAGAGCGAGTCGGCGGTTGGGTCATCGGACGGTTGCGCCGCGGCCTCGGCGCCGACCGGGATCGAGCGCGACTCCACGTCGTATCTGCCGCCCCAGTGGAAGTGGATGGCCCGGTGCTCGCCGAGCCCCTCGCCCAGCAGGTCGGCCATGGCCCCATAGGGGGCGTCGGCCAGGCTCGTCCCCGGGAGCATGACTCCGACGGGCACGTCGCGAAGCAGCTCGCGAAGCCCCTCGCGATCCAACCCGACGGCGGCTTCGCGGAAGTCCGCATCGCCGAGCGATCCGTACGGCCCGATCGCGCCCAGCGTCCCGACGTAGACGCCGCCGTTCGCTTCGACGGCGCGTGCGAGCGCCGCCGGAAGGTCGACGAAGAGTCCGGGGAGTCCGACCCCGAATACCTGCTCGCCAGGGGCGAGCCGCAATCGCTCGACCACGACGTTCATGACCGGGTCCCACCGGCCCGCCGGAGTCCCGGAGGCTGCTCCCTCGTTGGCTGCCCTGGCCGATTCGTCGCTGCCAGGGCCACACGCGGCCGTCGCGGACGCCGCTCCGATCACGAGCAGGGTCGACGCTCGGCGGCACCATCGACGGGCGGTGCGGCCCCATACGCCCGGGCTCGGCCGAGTCATGACGGGTCCACCGATCGGTATGCCGCGATCACCGCCCGCTCGCCCGCGGCCTCGGGCCGGGAATTCCCGTGCTCCATCCCGAGAATCCCGTCGAACCCTCTCTCGTGGATGTGCCGAAACACATTGGCGTAGTTGATCTCGCCGGTCGTCGGCTCGTTCCGGCCCGGGTTGTCGCCGATCTGGAAGTACGCCGTTTCGTCCCAGGCTGCGTCGATATTGGGGATCAGGTTCCCCTCGGTGATCTGCTGATGATAGAGGTCGTTCAGGATCTTGCAGGCCGGGCTGTCGACGGCGCGGCAGATCTCGTACGCGTGAGAGATCTTCTTGAGGAAGAGCCCCGGGTGGTT
>JAOTZH010000001.1 GCA_029861425.1 Gemmatimonadota bacterium | reverse complement strand
CAGGCGCTCGGTCAGCTCAAGGAGGTGAAGTCCCGTTCTTCGCGCGGTCTTTCGATCGTGACCGCAAGCATGAAGGACGAGTTCGATAAGTCGCGTCTGCCACAGGTCTGGGATGAGCTCCGGCGCAAGGTGGGCGACGCCCAGGGCAGGCTGCCGCCGGGCGCCGGTCCGTCCATCGTCAACGACGACTTTGGCGACGTATTCGGCGTCCTCTTCGCCATCTACGGCGAAGAGTACAGCTATGCCGAGCTCTACGACGTGGCCAAGCTCCTGCGACGTGAGCTGCTCCTCGTTCAGGACGTCGCGAAGGTCGAGATCTACGGCTACCCGGCCGAGGTCGTGTATATCGAACTCGACCGGGACCGTATGTCTCAGACCGGCGTCCCGATCAGGGCCGTGATCGACGAGTTGCAGGCCCGAAACATCGTCACGAACTCCGGGCGGGTCCAGGTCGGCTCGGAGTTCATCACGATCGAACCGTCCGGGGTGGTGAACTCGGTCGAGGATCTCGGGAACACCCTCATCACGGGGGCGCCCGGCGGAGCCCAGGTCTACCTGCGCGACATCGCCAACATCCGCCGGGGCGTGCAGGACCCCCCGACGAACATCATCCGCTACGACGGTAAGCCGGCCGTCGGGATCGGCATTTCGACCATTGCGGGCGGGAACGTCGTGACGATGGGCGAAGGGCTCTACGAGCGGATGTTTCAGCTGGTTGGCGATATTCCGCTCGGCATCGATTTCGGGATCATCTCGCTCCAGTCGGAGAGCGTGACGACGGCGATCAACGGGTTCGTCGTCAGCCTCGCGCAGGCGATCGCGATCGTCGTCGTGGTGCTGCTCTTCTTCATGGGGATCCGGAGCGGTCTCCTGATCGGCTTCGTCCTGCTGCTGACCATCTGCGGCTCGCTCATCCTCATGGCGAGTCAGGGCGTCGCTCTCGAACGAATCTCGCTTGGCGCATTGATCATCGCGCTCGGCATGCTGGTCGATAACGCCATCGTGGTCGTCGACGGCATGCTCGTGCGATTCGGTGCGGGGGAGGATCGCGAGCAAGCCGCCATCGCCGTGGTCAAGCAGCAGGCGGTCCCGCTCTTCGGAGCCACGGCCATCGCGATCCTGGCGTTCGCGGCGATCGGAACCTCGCAGGACTCGACGGGCGAGTATACCCGTTCGCTCTACCAGGTGATCCTCTTCTCGCTCGGCTTCTCCTGGGTGACGGCGGTCACCGTCACGCCGCTCCTGGGGGTGATGTTCCTGGAGACGCCCAAGGTCGAGGGGGATCCGTATGGCGGCAGATTCTACCGCGGGTTCAAGGGCTTCCTGGGCGGCGCGCTGCGACTGCGCTGGCTGACGATGGGGTGCGTAGTCGCGGTGTTCGCGGCGTCGGTCTGGGGATTCGGCGCCGTCGAGCAGAGCTTCTTCCCGAACTCGACCCGGCCTCAGTTCATGGTCGACTTCTGGATGCCCGAGGGGACTCACATCCGCGAGACCGAGGAGAAGATCGCGGAGATCGAGGAGTACCTGGGCGGTATCGAGGGGGTGCGAAAGGACTCCGTGACGGGTCGGATGTTCGTCAGCTCGTCGATCGGCGGCGGGTTCGCGCGCTTTCTCCTCACGTACGTGCCGGAGAAGACGAACAGCGCCTACGCACAGCTTCTCGTCGATGTCGACGACTCGAACGTGATCGACGCGATGATGCTCGAGGTGCAGGAGTATCTCGAGCGCACGTATCCCGAGGCGATCCCTCAGACCCGGAAGTTCATCCTCGGCCCCGGCGAGCCCGGGAAGATCCAGGCGAAGTTCGTCGGCACCGACCCGGACGTCCTGCGAGGGCTCGCCGAGCAGGCGCGCGCGATCATCGAGGCCGATCCGAGGGCTTTCGGGATTCAGCTCGATTGGCGCGACCGCGTGAAGGTCGTCCGCCCCCTCGTCGCGGAGGAGCAGGCGAACGCGAACGGGATCACACGGCGCGACATCTCGATGTCCCTGCTCCAGGGGTTCCAGGGCATCCCGGTCGGCGTCTATCGTGAGGCGGACGAGTTACTCCCCCTCATCCTTCGTGCGCCCGATGAGCAGCGGGTCGATGTCACGAGCATCCAGAATCTGCAGATCTGGAGTCCGGCGGCCGGCAGACAGATCCCGGTGAGACAGGTCGTCTCGGGTTTCGAAACGACCTTCGAGGACCAGATCATCGAGCGGATGAATCGCCGGCAATCGGTCACCGTGAGGGCGGATCCACGCGTGGGCGAGGCGTCGCCGCTGTTCCTGACCGTCCGCCCGCAAATCGAGGCGATCCCCCTTCCTGAAGGCTACGAACTCGAGTGGTGGGGCGAATACAAGGACAGCGGCGAGGCACAGGCGGCGCTCGCGGGGAGCCTGCCAATGTTCCTGCTCCTGATGGTCCTGGTTACGCTCGCGCTGTTCAACAGCCTCAAGCAGACCGCGATCATCTGGCTCGTCGTGCCCCTGGCGATCATCGGCGTGACGATCGGGCTGCTGTCCACGTCGCAGCCGTTCGGGTTCATGGCGATGCTCGGCTTCTTGAGCCTCTCGGGCATGTTGATCAAGAACGCGATCGTGCTGATCGATCAGATCAACCTCGAGATCCGCGAGGGCAAGACGACCTGGGACGCCATTCTCGACTCGGCGGTCAGCAGGCTTCGTCCGGTCGGGATGGCCGCCGCGACCACTATTCTCGGAATGGCGCCCCTCTTCCCGGACGCCTTCTTCGTGTCGATGGCCGTCACGGTAGCGTTCGGTCTGGGCTTCGCCACGATTCTCACCATGGTCGTCGTACCGACCCTGTACGCGGTCTTCTTCCGGGCGCAGCCTGGAGCCGCACAGGCGGCATCCGCGACCCCCGCTCCGTCCGAATCGTAGCAATCCACCCGTTATCGGCTTTGGGGATCGCCTGGCGTAATTGACCAGCGTGGCCGTCAGGGACGGCCCGCCGAAGTCGTGGGATGTGACGAGGGGTCCGGCGGTGACGTCGGACCCCTCGTGTTCTTATGGCGTGCCGCAGGTGACGGTGTCTAGCGGCGTCTGCCCCCGATGTTGATTCCACCGTAGAACTCGATTTGCGCGACGACATCTCCGCCGGCCCCGACCGCGCACCCCCCGGGCCCGCACCAGAAACCGCCGCCCGCATTGGTAAGCACCAACCAGAGCCGTGAACCGACCTTGATCCAGCGAGCCACGTCGGCGCCCAACCCGAAGTTGAACCCGAAACGCGTCTCTGTGGACGGCTGACCGAATCCCGTGAGATCGCCCGGGTTCATGACCGAAACGCCGAGGTGGCCGTCCACGAATGGTGTGACGTTGTCGGACCCTCCGAATTCGTAGGATCCTCCGCCCTGGAGGTGCCAGACGGCGACGTCACCGAGCACGGAGCTGACGTTCGTGCTTCGATTTCGCTCGGTGAGATCGGTCGACATGTAGTTGAAGATGAGCGCGAAGTTGCTACCCCGGGCGACCCCGAGCCCCAGGATCCCGCCCCACGAGAAGCCGTCACCGAGCGAGTACGAAAAGTCACGACCGCTCAGGCTCCCCCCCAGAGTATACCCGGCCGTCGGGGTCAACTTGACCCGCTGCGCGGCGACCGGCGCGGCCATCAAGGCTGCGAGTCCGGCGATCATTAACGTCCTGGAAACTGAACGCATCCCTTCCCCCCTCGTCCTCTAGAATTCGAAGCTTATTCCCAGCAGAAAGCCGTGCTGGCGAATGTCGTACGCGAACGTCGTGCCGTCCTTGTAGTCGTGCGAGATCACTCGATAGCCCAGCTCGGCGGATGTTACCGTCGTGAACTGATACCCGATCGCACCGTAGAGCTGGTAGGTAAGATCCGACGCGATCCCGAAGCCGCCGATATCCCCGTAGCCGTTGAAGTAGACGCGGTCGCCGACGGTCCCCTGTAGCGACGCGATCGGGTCGACCCAGGTTCGACTCCCTTCTTCGCCTCCCCCGACGGGTCCGACAATCATCGCGTCGGTCGTGAACAACCGAGCACCCAGGCCTACCCTGACGTCCGAGGTGGGGCTGGCGTTCACGTCGAACGTGACGACGGCGGTCCAGATGAAGTTGTCGATGTCGAGTGCGCTGTCGCCCGCCCGAATGGTACCCGGCGTGAACGCCAGGTCACTCATGAACCCCCAGCGGGGCCCGGAACCCGAGAAGACGAACATCGGCGCGAAGTCGAAGTCCGACACGCTGCCGTCTACGGGGACGAGCGGCCCGTCATTTACCCGTAGGTTGCCGGACATCCCGTTAGCCCAAACGTAGGGGCTGACGCGAAATGTCCACTGAGCTTCCGCCGGCTGGGCTACGAACAGCCCGAGACCCACCGCCGCGAACGCGAGCACTCTATTCATGGTCGAACTCCGTGTTGAGCATCGATCCCCGGCTCCGGCGAGAGTCCGCCGGCTCAGGCCGCAAGGACAATAGAGGCCGCTCAGCCGTGATTCCAGTCGGACAGAGGCCCGCGTAAGACCCCACGCGGCGGGATCATGCACCCTCGTCGGCGACGGCGGCGTCCAGGTCGGCAATGCGCCGGTACGCCAGGTAGTACTTGAAGATGTTGCTCACGTATTGCGTGGGCTCTCGCCCTACGCGACGGGCGACCACCCGTTCGACATTCTGGAACCAGATGTTCGGGTCCAGGCCCTCCCGCTCTGCCTCCGCGCGCAGTCTGGATATCCGGCCGGGGCCCGCGTTGTACGCCGCGAACGCGAGAAAGTGCTGGTCCAGCGGCCCGATGGCGGGATCGTCGAAGTAACGATCGGCAACGAATCGCAGGTACCGGGTGGCGGCGTGTACGTTGCTGTCGATGTCGGATACGTCGGGGATTCCTACGTTGGGATCGGCCGCGGTCGAGGGCAGAATCTGCATGATTCCTACTGCTCCGACTCGGCTTTGCGCCCCCTGGTCGAGACCCGACTCCTGGTAGCCCTGCGCCAGCAGCAGGAGCGGATCGAACCCGTACTCACCGCCGTAACGCTCGAATACGGGCCGCACCGCCTCGAATCGTGCTGCCCCCCCGTCCGAGTGCGGGTGCACCAGATAGTCGGTGCTCCGGAGATATCGACGAAGGACGATGTTCCCCAGACGGGTTCCGGCCCGGTGCGTTCGGGCGAACTCGTTGATGACGGCGGCGAGTCGTGGGCTGTCTTTCCGGAAGGCCCAGCCGATCGACCCGTCGTCGCGCACATGGATGTCCGCGTGGACGATGATGTCCTCGAGGATCTGATCCCATAGGGCCGCTACGTGGCTGTCGACGACGGTCGCGGGCAGGACTCCCGCGTTGACGAGCTCGAGGATGTCCTCGTTCTCGAGCCGTTCGTCTGCCGGGATGATCCGCACCGGCTCCCGACCTTCGGCGGCGAACCGTTCGTTCAGGGCCACCAGCGACTCGTGGTAGCTGCTCGACCGCCGAACATGGATCTCGCGGCCCGACAGGTCCTCGAGCACACCGATCGCGGGTCCCCCGGGCCCCGTCACCAGGACCTCCCGGACCCCGGCCATGAGCGGATCGGAGAAGTCGACGAGCTCGAGCCGAGCCGGAGTGATGGTCAGGTTCGCCGCGGCGATGTCCGCCTGCCCGCTCACCACCGCGTCGAACAGGCGGTCGCGCGGTACGGGTTCGATCACGACGTGCACCTTGAGGGCGCGCGTTCCCAGGTCCTCGTTGATCCCTCGCTCGAACATGGTGAGGGCCTCGTATGTCAGGCCGCGGGGGCGAGGCCCGTCCAGGAAGAAGAGCGTGCGGCTGTGTGCGACCGCCACGCGAATGAGACGACGCTCGGCCATCGCGTCGAAGTCACCGAGCCAGGGCTCCCGGATCGCGCTCAGCTCGTCATCCTCGAGGTCGTCCGGCGGGTCGAACACGAGACGGGGCGCGTTCGCTGAGTCCCTCAGGGCATCGCCGGCCGCGACTGCCCCGTCCGGCGGGCCCATGTCGGCGGACTCCTCGCGGCCGGAGCCGGGGTCCGGCGCGCCGCACCCGGTGGCCAGGAGAAGTGCCCATACCGCGTTCCGTCTCGAGCGCATTCATCCTCCTGCCCCGGGGGCTACGCGAGCGAGCGAAAGCATACCGGGTGCAGCATGCCGGGACCACCGGGTTGCGACGTCCCGCCCTCCGCTGGAGGGCCTTCCTCGGGTGGCCATCGTCCGGTACCGTGTGGGCGACCAGAGAAGATCTCACCTGAACCGAAGCGTTGACGACGTGACGAAAACCACTCTCAAAGCTCTGGCTTCAGTCGCGGCCATGGCCGCTCTCCTCGCCGCGCCAGCACCGGCTACTGCCCAGCAGATGTCGGTGAGCGAGCGCTTTCGCGAAGTGAGCGACGCGGTCGTTGTACTGTACACCGTCGAACGGGAAGCCGCGGCCGACCCGCGGGCTGGCCAGGTCGCCCTGCCCGGTCTGGGATCCGGCGTGCTGATCGATCGCGAAGGTCATGTCCTGACTGCGGCGCACGTCGTCGAGACAGCCGATCAGATCGAAATCGAGTTCCGGGACGGAACGCGGGTCGGCGGCCGCGTGCTCGCGTCGGACGCGGCGTCCGACGTCGCGCTGGTCAAGATCCCTGCGATCCCCGCCGGCGTGGATCCGGTCCCGATCGGCGACTCCGATCTCGTCGAGGTCGGGGACCAGGTCTTCGTCGTGGGCGCACCATACGGGCTCGGACACACGCTCACGGTCGGACATGTATCGGGGCGTCGGGCCGACTTCGATGAAGAGCTGGATCTGGGCGTCGAGTTCTTCCAAACGGACGCGGCGATCAACCAGGGAAACTCCGGCGGCCCGATGTTCAACCTCGACGGCGAGGTGGTGGGGATCGTCAGCTACATCCTGACCCAGTCCGGTGGCTTCGAAGGATTGGGGTTCGTCGCGACCTCCAACGCCGCCTACGAAGTGTTGTTCAACCGCCGCATGTACTGGTCCGGGATGACGGGGATCCTGATCGAGGGCGAGCTGGCGGGGGCGTTCAACATCCCCCA
Organism: Gemmatimonadota bacterium; assembly: GCA_029861425.1. Classification (GTDB taxonomy): domain Bacteria; phylum Gemmatimonadota; class Gemmatimonadetes; order Palauibacterales; family Palauibacteraceae; genus Palauibacter. The sequence continues at coordinate 45,236 of JAOTZH010000001.1, read as the reverse complement.
GGAGGCTGGCTATCTGGTCCAGAAGGTCGCTCACGAATCGCCCGCGGAGGAACTCGGCATGGTGGCCGGCGTCGTGCCGATCGAGATCCTCGACAGGACGATCCTGATCGGTGGGGACGTGCTGCTCGAGGTGGACGGGATCGAGATCAGCCGTTCCACATTTGGCAGGATTCGCAACTACATGTCGGCCCTGGAGCCCGGCGTCGAGTACCGGGTGGCAGTTCTCCGGGCCGGAGAGCGGCTCGAGCTAACGGGCGTCCGTTAGCGACAGGACCCTGGGGTGATGGTCTGAACCGTAGCGCTCGTCGATCCGCTCGTACGAATCGGCGAGCGCAAGCAGGGGTGAATCGGCGCCCGTCCGCACGAAGATGTGATCGGTGGGGAACCCGCTGCGGGTGGGCTTGCCGTCGGGCGCGGGCGAATCCGGAAACGCATCCAGCAGATGCTCGATGCTCTCCTGTCCTTCGGACCAGGTGTTCAGGTCCCCGCCGGCCACGATCGTCACCCCCTCCAGATCGAGATCGGTGACCGGGCCGCCCAGCCCCACGGCCTGCAGCAACCCGAGGGTCTGGCGCTCGCGGGAGGCGCCGCCGGTGGTCAAGGCCCTGGCGATCCCGGGGAACGTATCCAGATGGAGGCTCACGGCTCGTATCGACCCTCCCGCCGGTGGCGCGACCGTGGCGGTGACCGCCACCCGACGCTGCACCTCGTGCGGGAGCTCGATGGCGAGCGGGTCGGAGAGCGGCATCGTCGAGAGGATGGCGTTCCCGCGATCCTCACGTCCCGTTGCGTGATCGGCGTCGCCGTTGCCCATCGACGGGACATAGAAGTACGCCAGCCCGCACGCCTGTGCGGACTCGATGATGTCGAGCGGCCTGACCTGCGAAGCCGGGTCGAGGGCGATTGCCACCTCTGTTCCGGCGACACCGCCCGGGACGCCGCGCGACCGACGCACCCCCTCCTGGACGAGCAGCACGAAATGGCGCGCGCCCGTCTGGCGATCGCAGTCGAACCCGACGGTCTCACGGAGGAACTGCGGTACGTCACCGGCCCTGCCGTAGATGTTCCAGGAAACGACATCGATCCGGCGATCGCCTCCCCGTGCGATGTCCACCTGGCCCGGCTCGGCCTCGAACATCGGCGGCCCGACTGCAAGGCACCAGCTGGCGAGCTCCGAGCGATCGGCCTGCCGGTCGGGAACCGCCCACCCGACCAGGGTTCCGTGGCCGTCGGGCCCGCACGTAGGCTCCGCCTGCGGGCGCATCTCATGTACGACACCGCACCCCGAAGCGGACAAGGCCACGAGGACGATCGTGGCAAAGTGGCCGGTAGCGTGGATGTTGGGCTTCACCGGCCGCCTCCCAGCGGGATGGTCACGTGCATCTCGAGACGCGAAGACGATTGCGCGTCCGCGGCCCGGACGAACCACTCCACCGCGGACCCGATTGCCATCCCGACGAGCCCCGCCCCAAGGGCGTTCGCGACGCCGATCGTTTTGGTACCCTTCCAGAGAACGACTCCTATGGTTCCTCCGGCCAGCGCGCCTACCGTCGCTCCGATCGGCGCGGCGCCATAGGCGCCTCCAGCCATGGTTAGCGCGAGGACGTCCAGCCAGCTCCACTCGTTCGCCAGCAGATGGGCAGCGAGCCCCACGACCCCTCCGGCTATCGAGCCGAGCCCGATACCCCGAAGGACGGGTCCAAGTTCGCCTCGCCCATCTCCGTAGAGAAAACCTGCGGTGAGGCCGAGCGCGGAGCCACCGATCGTCACCCCCAGGACGCAGCCCCTGCCGCCGAGCTGACGACATGGTATGAGCGAGCTCGCCGCCGACAGGACACCCACCGAGTAGGCGCCGAGCAAGGCACCCCCGATGGCGTCGCCGGTCGATCCGTTGCCGGGGTCGCCGGGAACGTCTTGGGCGCCCGCACCGCTCGCCGCGGCCAGCCCGAGGAATACACCCGCCATGAGGCCCTGCAGCACGCGGCGATGTCGGTCATGGAGATCACGAGGGCCTCGCGGCAGTTGACCCCCCTCGGAGACTCGCGTGTGGTTTAAAATGGCGCCGCTCCGGCTCTTTTGACGTTGGGCGCGAACGACCGGTACGATACCGGCCGGTCGGCTCATGCTCCCAGGGGAGACTCCGATTCGCCGCTTTCAAAGATTCCCGCAGCGACACCCGCGGCGCCACCACGTGAGCGGCCTCGGCCCACGGGCCGTCCTTCTCGGGCTCCTGGTGCCGGCACCGGCGCTCGCGCAATCGGGGGCCGGCCCCGCGGTCGCCCCGGGGGCTCGAGCCGGCGACACCGTCACCGTCGCGATCGGTCCCCAGTACCCGGGCAGCGGCTTTAGGCACTGGCTATGGGGCGACCACTACCGAGAATCGTGGGGCACCCCGATCGACATCCCCGTCCTCGACCTGGACGTTCTCGCCGGAGGGCTCCGGCTCGCGGAGCAGGTCGTCGGGGCCGAGACCCGCTCGCTGGTATTTCTGGGCGACGACGGTCGGACCTACGTATTCCGGTCGATCGACAAGGACCCGACGCTCGGGTTCCCCGGCATCGTCGCTGCTTCGCCGGCCGGGGACATACTGCGCGACCAGGTGAGCGCGGAGCACCCGCTCGGCGTCCTGGCGAGCCAGCGCTTCGAGCAGGCGGTCGGCCTTCCGGCGCCAGAGCAGCGGATCTTCGTGATGCCCGATGATCCGCGACTCGGCGACGCGCGTGACACCTTCGCGGGACTCGTCGGGATGCTGGCCGAACGCCCGGGAGGCCACGCCACGGAGGCTGTCGCGTTCGGCGGCTTCGCGGAGATTCTGGACGGAAACGAGATCTTCGACCGCATCATCGGTTCGCACGAAGACGTCATCGACTCGCGCGCGTTCCTGACCGCACGGCTGGTGGACATGTTCACCGGCGACTGGGACCGCCACCGCCTCCAGTGGCGGTGGGCACGCCGCCACGGGAGCACCGTCTGGACACCCATACCTGAAGACCACGACCAGGCGTTCCTGCGACTGGACGGCGTCATTCCAGGTCGCGCCCACATGTTCGTCCGCGAGCTCGTGAGCTTCGGGGAGGAATACCCCGACATCGTCGGACTGCACTTCCTCGCGCGTGAAGTCGATCGCCGCTTTCTCGTCGATCTCGACTGGCCTGCGTGGGACTCCGTGACGACCGCGACGCTGGCCGTGCTGACCGACGAAGTGATCGATGAGGCGATCGCGAGGTTCCCGGACGCGATCCAGGAGAACGATGCCGACTTCCTCCGGCGATCGCTCCGTCGCCGTCGCGACGAGCTCCCATACGCCTCGCGAAGACTGTACGAACTTCTGGCCGACGATGTGGAGCTCCAGTTCACGAACGAGCCGGATGTCGCGCACCTGCGCAGTTTCGCGGACGGGTCGCTGGAGGTGGCGGTCTCGGCGCCCGGCGGCGAGCCCTACTATCGGCGCGTCTTCGACCGCGGGGAAACAAGCGAGGTCCGGCTTCATCTCTGGGAGGGCGACGACCTCGTGATCGCCAGTGGCACGCCACAGATGGCGATTACCGTACGCGTCGTCGGCGGATACGGTGCCGACGAGCTTCGGTTCGAGGATCCCCTGGAACGGGTGCGCTTCTACGATCACCGGGGTGGCGCCCGAATCGTGAATGGCCGCCCCTACGATACGATCGACCGGACCGAGTACGAGACGTGGGTCTACTCGGCGGATCAGCCCAACAAGCCCGTCGATTGGGGCACGTGGATCGTGCCGACGGGGGAGTTCGGGATCAGCTCGGACTACGGGATGTACGTGGGCGGGGGTGTGACACGGTACAGGTACGGCTTCCGACAACACCCGTACGCCTCCAGAATCCGCCTGGTTGGTGGGATCTCTACGCAGGCCAAAGTCAAGCTCGAGGTCGCCGGCGACTTCCGAAGGGTGGGGAGCTCGAGGCACACCAGCTTCCTAACCCGGTTCTCAACGCTCGAAGTCGTCAATTTCTTCGGATTCGGGAACGACACCGAGCGGCCCGCGGATGGCCAGCGACGCGGGGTGGACCGGGGCGAGTTCGTTCTCGAGGGGGCGCTCGGTCGCCAGTTCGGGCCGGTCGATCTGACCCTGGGGACGGCCTTCGAGCTCTCGAACACCCAATCGGAGGACAACCCGTTCTTTTCGGACACCCTCACCGTCTATGGCTCCGACTGGTTCCAGCAGGTGTCCCTGTTCGCGAACGCCAGCATGGATACACGGGACTTCGCGGGGGTCACCACCCGGGGCGTGCGGTTCGATGCGCGCCTCAGCTACTACCCGATCATCTTCGCCATCGAAGATCGTTACCTGCGTTTGGAGGCGGTGGGGTCGACCTATCTCTCGGCAAGGAATCTCATCTTCGAGCCGACGCTGGCCCTTCGGTTGGGAGGCGCCCGCGTGTGGGGCGATCAGATTCCGTTCTTCAACGCCGCTCTCGTGGGTGGAAGCGACAATCTTCGCGGCTTCGACGCGGAACGCTTCGCCGGCGACGCGTCGCTGTTCGGGAGCGCGGAGCTGAGGCTGCTGGTCCGACGATTGCGAGTCGCCCTCTCGGCCGATTTGGGGATCCTGGGCTTCGTGGATGCGGGTCGGGTGTGGTCCGATGGCGAGTCGCCCGGCGGGTTCCACCTGGGGGCAGGTGTCGGCATCTGGGCGGTCGTGCTCGGACCGCAGAATACCATCTCCGGGACCATCGCCTTCAGCGAGGAGGGGACGCGCTTCTACTTCCGGTTCGGGATGCCGTTCTAGGACTCGCGACTATGGCATGCGCTCGATGTTGAGGATGTTGGTTCCGAGGTTCCAGCGGATGACTACTCTCGCCACGTCGGTGATTCTCTGTGACGTGATTACCTCTCGCTGCGGGACCTCGGCGCTCAGGACGAATCCTCCGGCGATCAACCGGGTCTCGATGACGAATGTCTCCGTCGAGTTCGATCGCACTGTCCCCAGACGTCGTGCCCGCCCGCCACCGGACATGTAGAAGGCGTTGACGGTAGCCGCGGGGATGAGGTTGTTCCGGATTTCCACGGCAACTCGCGTGTCACCCACCTCGGCGAGCGGCGTTCCCGCGTCAGCCGGCCGGGGCTCGCCGCTGCTTCCGCAGGCGGACACCGTGACCGCCGCCATGACCGCGAGAACATTCAGAGTCTTACGCATCTGTCTCTCCGGTTGGGTTGCTTTGGGCGCCACGCGTCGCCGGCGACGCGTCCCGCCGCGTCTCGATTCAAGAACGCTCTCCACGTCCCTCATGCTGACAAGCTGGGGGTGTCGTTCGGTGGCTGCAATCGGGTCCCGCTGCTCTCTGTCGACCCGGCGAGTTAGCTTTGCGGGCACCCGATCGTATCTCACGGTGTTGAGATGCCGGACGTTCCAACCGACTGAAGCCATGGCAGAGACAAACGATACCATCCAGATCCCCATGACCGGGGAGACGATGACGGCCGGCTCCTCGTTCGACCGCGAGATGGCCCCCGTCACGTGGGAGCGCACGCGCCTGATCTTCATCGTCGGGCTGATCGCGAGTGCGATCGTATTCCTGTTCAACAGACTCTACGACATGCTGCCGGTGACCCCCGGCATGACCGCCTGGCAGAGTCCCCTGCATCTGGTGCACCCGCTGTCCTTCGCCGTCGGACTGCTGATCGTGCACCACGGGGAGCGCACGCTGAACAAGGTTCAGGGGACCGCGTTTCTCGTCGTCGCCCTGAACCTTCTGGTCGTGATGCCGGCCGTCACGGTGTTCTACCCCCTTCGCGAGCCCTTCCTGCCCGTCGCCCTGCTGCTGTTCGTCACGGCCGCGTTCCTGCCATGCAGAATGGCCCAGGTCTGGCTGGCCGTCGGGGCGGTGCTGGTCTCGGCGGTCTCGGAGTTCATCCTGCCGGCGCTGGTTCCCGCGGTGGGCGACTACTGGGTGGCTCAAGGCGCGCGGACCGCTTTCTTCGAGCACCTGTGGCGAGTGACCGGCGTCGCCCTGCTGGCCGGCGTCTCGGTGCTGGTCAGCCGAACGCTGTATCGACTCCAGCGAAGCGCCCACCAGGCGAAGCGGCTCGGCAACTATCTGATCGAGAAAGAGCTTGGTGCTGGCGGCATGGGCCAGGTGTTTGTCGCCCGCCACGCGCTCATCTGCCGGCCGACCGCCGTGAAGGTGCTAACCAACCTGGACGGCGATCCCTCGGCCGGCATCGCCCGGTTCGAGCGGGAAGTGCAGCTCTCGGCGTCCCTCACGCACCCGAACACCATCACCATCTTCGATTTCGGTCGAACCTCGGACGACACGTTCTACTACGCGATGGAATACCTCGAGGGCCTGGATCTGCAGCGTATCGTCGAGCAGTTCGGGCCGCTCCCGGCCGAGCGGGTCGTATACCTGCTCCGCCAGATGTGCGGCTCGCTGGGTGAAGCGCACCAGCGCGGGATCATCCACCGAGACATCAAGCCGTCCAACATCTTCGTTACACAGCGCGGCGGCCTGCAGGACTTCGTGAAGGTCCTGGACTTCGGACTCGCTCGTCGGGTGAGCGGGGCCCAGGACTCCGGCGTGACCAAGACCGGGATGGTGTTCGGTACACCGCGGTACATCGCTCCCGAGTCCGTCGCCGGCCAGCAGAAGAGCGATGCGCGCTCCGACCTCTACAACGTGGGCGGCGTAGCCTACTGGATGCTCACCGGACGCCCACTGTTCGCCGGTTCCAGCAGCATCGATCTGATCATCGATCACGTGAAGACGATCCCGGACCGGCCCTCGCAGGTCTCGGAGGTTCCGATTCCCGCGGAACTCGATGAGATTGTCATGAAGCTTCTGGAGAAGGATCCCGAGGACCGTTTCCAGACTGCCGAAGAGCTGGCGGCCGCACTACATCGAGTCCCGCTGGAGGCTCCCTGGAGTCAGGAGCGAGCGCGCGACTGGTGGGAGCTGCACGCGCCCGAAGTGAGCGTCGTGAGCGCCTCCGGCGGGACCGTTCCGCCAACGGCGGACAAACGCCCGAGGGCCATCGCACCCGCCGTAGCCACCTAGAGCGGGGCTCCCGTGCGAGAGCGCATCGCGATCTGGCTGGATCTTCGGCCGGACGAGATCGCGACGGTGTCGCTGTCCTTCCTGGGGGCGTTCTTCACGCTCGGCTTCCTGGTGCTGGGGCGTTCGATCCGCGAAGCGTTCTATCTGACCCGATTCGAAATCGAGACGCTCCCCTACATCACGGCGGCCGTGGCGGTGTTGAGCGTTCCGACCGTCTTCGTGTTCGCCCGGCTCCTCGTCGTCCACAGGCCGCAGGCGGTGTTTGCCGGCAGTCTCGTGGTGCTCTCCGGGGGCCTGCTCGCACTCTGGCCCGCCGTCTCGTCCTCCCGGGTCGCCGTCGTCGGCTTCTATCTGTGGACCGCCCTCGGAACCATGCTCGTGACGTCCGGCTTCTGGCTGGTGACGGCCGAGCTGTTTCCGATTCGCGGCGCGAAGCGTGTGTTCGGGCTGGTCGGGGCCGGCGGGACCGCGGGGGCGATGGTAGTCGGCAACGTCCTGGCGCTGGTCTCGGATGACGTTGCCCTCGCCCTCCTGATACCCGCGCTCGTCGCCATGCTGGGGTTGCTGCTCCTCGTCCAGCTGAGGCTCCCCCGGCTCGATGCCCCCACGAAGTCCGGACGCAGCGCGCGCACGTCGGTCCGCGACGGATTCCGACTGGCTCTCACCGACCCACACCTCCGCACCATCGCCTCGCTCGTCGCGATCTCCACGGTCGCGAGCACGCTCGTCGATTTCCAGTTCAAGGACCTGGCGCGAAGCACATTCGATACGGGGGAGGCGCTCGCCGGGTTCTTCGGCGCCTTCTACGGGTGGACGGGCGGCGTGGCCCTGATCATCCAGTTGTTCGTGAGTGCTCGATTGCTTTCGCGAGCGGGGATCGCGATCACGGTGGCCGTTCTTCCCACGGTCCTGCTCCTCGGCTCGGCCGGGCTCTTGATCGTCCCGACGCTGCTGACCGCGACGCTCGTGCGAGGAGGCGACAACGCCCTACGGAAGTCCCTCCACCGGGCCGTGCTGGAGGTGCTGTACGTCCCGGTGCCGGCGACCGTTCGGAGGCGCACGAAGACGTTCATCGACTCGGTTGCCGACAGCGCGGCCGAGGGCGTCGGTGCCGCGATCGTACTGGTCATGGTGACGGCGGTCGGCCTGCCATCGCGGTGGCTGTCGATCGTCGTCGGGCTTCTCGCACTCGCCTTCCTCCTGCTCGCCCGTCGTGTCCAGACGAGCTATGCGGCGACGGTTCGCGAAGAGCTCAGGGCAGGTGCCCGGGACGCGTCCGGCGCGCACTCGAGGGACCTCCTGGACGTCGAATTCACGCGAACGGACCTGCGCCCCGTCCTCGATGCGGGGGAAGTCATGACGCCGTCGGAAGAACTGGCGGTCAACTCGGCGGTGGTGGGTGAGACCGCACTGGTTCAGGCGTTGGTGTCCGATGTGGCACCAGGAGCCGACGTCGTGACCCCGAGTGTCGTGGACGATGGTCCACGAGCCCGCGCGCCGGCCAGGGGCATCGAGACCGAACGGATCCTCCGCGCGGGGCGGCCCTCCGAAATCCTGGAGCTTCTGGAGAGCTCCGAGGAATGGGGGCGTGAGTGGGTTCCGCACCTGACCCGGTTGCTGGCGAGGGACTCGCTCTATCCGGTCGTGACCGAGCGTTTGCGGGCGCTCGAGGAGGACTCCATCGACCACCTGGCGGCTCAGCTCCTCGATCCCGCTGTGGATTTCGCGATCCGCCGTCGCGTCCCCGCCGTGCTCGCTCGCTACGCCGCGGTCGAAGCGGATGAGGCCCTTCTGGGCGGGGTTGTCGCCCCTCGTTTCGAGGTCCGGTATCGGTCGGCCATCGGGCTGGTGGTTCGGCGGAGGGACGGGCTGCCGGAAGCCGACGAAGCCCCTGATCGGATCTGGTTGGCGATCCGCGGCGAGGTCTCGCGGGAGCGACCCGTGTGGGAGCTACAGCGGCTGCTGGACGATGATCGCCCCGATGACGGCATGATCGCCGAGTCGGTCGACGCCAGGGGCGCGCTGAGCCTCGAGCACACGTTCCGGTTGCTGTCCCTGGTTCTCGACGCCGACGCCGTGAGCTCCGCGTACCGCGGCCTGGGTACGAGCGACGAGCGGCTCAAGAGCCTGTCGCTCGAATACCTCGATCAGGCTCTCCCGGACGACGTGCAGATCCGGCTCTGGCCGTTCATCGGGGATCTGAGCCAGCGCGAACGGGCCCGCGGCTCCCGACCGCTGGACCAGGTGGTGTCGGACCTCGTGACGACCAACGCGACCTACTTCGTGAGCGAGGAACAGCGCGCCGCGATCCGCGAGCTCCTGGACGACGATTCGGAGTCCTCCTGAACGCGCATCAGCGACGCTCCAGACGGGTCTCCAGCCGCCACGGGTCGTGTTCGTGCAGCGCGAGGACGACGAAGACGAGTACCAGCCGAGGGAAGATGTGGGTGGTCACATCGAAGAACGGCTCCACCAGTAGATGCCCGTAGGTCACCAGCAGAAGAAGCGCGCCGACCCCGATCGCTACCTGCCGCACCCCCAGGCCAACCAGCAACAACGCCCCGGCCGCAAGCTCGAAGACGGGAATGGCCGTGCCGAACGCCCAGAGCAGGGCGGACGGGATCCACGTCTCGGCATAGGGCTCGACGAACAACCGCCTCGCATGCCCGACGGGCCCCATCCGGAACACCTTTTCCCAACCCACCATGAAGAACAGCAGGCCGAGCGTCCCTCTCGCGAAGAGGGCGATCCAGGCGAATCGCCGGTCCCGCTGGCTGCCATCCATCCCTCTCCTCCTCGAAAGCGTCGGTACCCGAGCCGTTCTCTCGATTCGACGGCCAGGACGTCTCCACGATCAATGTGACTACTTGACCCGGCGTGGGCACTTCGTATATTGGTAACCATATGGTTACCAGTGAGCGAAGCCTCGACCTGACCTTCAGCGCGCTGTCGGATCCGACCCGGCGGTCGATCCTCGCGCGTCTCGCCGGGGGAGAATCGACCGTCGGCCAGCTCGCCGAGCCGTTCGACATGTCGCGGCCGGCGATTTCGAAGCACCTGCGCGTCCTCGAGCGGGCCGGACTGGTCCGGAGGACGAGAGACGGTCGTGTGAGCCGGTGCTCGCTGGACGCGGTCCCCATGCGGGAGGCCGCGGAGTGGGTGGACCGATATCGCCGCTATTGGGAGGGCCAACTCGACTCGCTATCGCGCTACTTCGCGGACGACATCAACTCGAAGACGAGAACGGAGGAGTAGGACATGGATACCGGAACCCAGACATCGCTCAGCATCACGAAGGTCATTCCCGCGGGTCGGGACGCCGTGTTTCGCGCCTGGACCGACCCGGAGGAGATGAGGAAATGGTCGTGCCCCGAGGGCGCGGAGGTCGCGGGGCTCACCGTCGATCTTCGGGTCGGCGGCGCGTTCCGGATCGAGATGAAGGGGGAAGACGGTTCCGAATACACGGCGTTCGGGACCTATCGCGAGATCGACGCCCCGAACCGCCTGGTCTACACCTGGGACTGGGAGCAGCCGGATCATGCCGTCGGCGAGACCGTGGTCACCGTCACGTTCAACGATCTGGGCGAGTCGACGGAGATCGTACTCGAGCATGACCTGTTCCCCGCCGTCGAGGCGGTGGAGGGGCACCGACAGGGGTGGACGAGCGCGCTCGCCCAGTTCGAGGCCCTGTTCGTCACGGACTGAAATGTCATCGGCCGGTGGTGGCGTCCGGACACCACCGGCCGGAACACGCGTCGGGTCTACGGACCGGCCGGGACCAGCTGGTCGAGGCCGTCGATGACTTCGTTCACCAGGACCAGGAGATCCGTCCGTTCGGCCTGGACCGTGAGTTTCCTGGACGCCTGGACGTATGCCGCGAGGACGGCTTCGCGGGATTCGTCGATCTGCTCCTGGTTGCGGAGGGAGATGCCCGAGTGGAGCCGGTCCACGAGGTGCTCCAGGCCGAACTTCATCGTTTCGAACGTCCAGTGAGGGGGCGAGAAGCGGGCCGTGTTCCGCACGTCCATGAACGGCGCCTGGCTGTTCTCGGCTCGCGCCACCATGGCCCGCAGCGAATGGAACGTCGCGTGTCGGGGCAGGCCGAGAGCCTCGAGCGCGAGGCTGAGGTAGACGCTTGCATGCCGGTCGGGCTCGAAGGCCCACCCCAGGTACATCCACTGTGCCCAGTTTTCGAGCGCGTTGTCTACCTCTTCGGGGGTCTGTAGCGACCGCCGTGCCGCGTTCCCGACATCCCACCAGCCGTCGTGGAGTATGGCGTTGACCGCGTCTCGCTGCCCGTAGCGGAGCATGTGCTGCGCGGCGAGCGTGGAGATCCAGCGGCGCGTCTCGAAGCATTCGGTCGGGCGGAACCTGTCGAACGGCTCCATGACGCACGGCGCGTCGGGATTGTCGACCGCGCGCTCCGCGATCCGGAGGTTCAGCACCGCGAACACGAGGTCGTTCTCCGCGTGCGTCGCATGATAACTCTCCAGGAAGGGCCGGGCCGTGCCGTAGGGGGTGGGGTAGTCGAGAAGCCGTTCGTCGAGCGGTTTGTCCGGCATCCAGTCGATGTTGTCGAACTCGACGGACCACCGGGGAAACTCGACGGCGATGGGCACGTCCAGGGGATCGATGGCTGCCAGCTGCTCGGCCGTCATGTCGGTCGGCCAGCGGTCCGCAACGAACAACTGAGTCGCGAAGTTCGCATCCCCCGCCGCGCGAGTGCCGCCTGGCTGGAACGGCCGAAAGTCGCGGGACGTCGGCAGCGCGCGAACTGTCCGTACGTAGGCGACGATGTCGTGCGCCGTCGCCGTGTCCACGTGGGCGACGGCTCGCCGGACGATGGTCGTGTCGGGGAAGGCGAAGAACGCGATGTCGAATGCGTCTCGGGCCGAGTGGCAGCTCGCGCATTCCCGCTCGAACGCGTCGAGGCCTGCGATGGCGTTTCCGGAGATCTGCGGGGAGTCGTCCCGCGGCGCGAGCGTCGAATCCGAGTTGCAGGCGGCAACGACGGTGAGACCGGCGGTCGCGAAGAGATACGTCAAGAACCGGGAAGCTAGTCTCGCCTTCAAGGTGGACCTCGCTGGTGACGGTTACCCCCGCCCCTCACCCCGCACCTGTGACGCATACGGCGACGTGGTCGTTAAGCGACCTCAGTCGTCGCCACTTGCCGCGGCTGCCGTGAACGTGGCATTCGATGTCCCGATCCGGTATCTAAGCTGGGCGGATCGAGGCCACGCCCGCTACGCCGCGGCACCACGCTAGAGCCGGGCCACGCCTCCCGACTCCAACGCCTTGTGAGGACGGCCAGACGTGAACTCCATACGTCCCAATCACTTGCAGTCCACACTCAGGAGCCGTGCGGCGCTGGTCGCGCTCCTGGCGCCTCTCCTTCCCATAATCGGCTGTGGCGCCGATCAGTCGGTCGTTCCCCCGCTCGATGCCCTGGATCTCATTGACGAAAACGGCCTCGCGGACCGCACCCGAACGCTGTCATCGGACGAGTTCGAAGGCCGGGGACCCGCGACGGAGGGCGAGCGACGCACCGTCGAGTTCCTAACGAGCGAGCTGCGGGAGCTCGGTCTTCAGCCCGGAAACGACGACTCGTGGGTCCAGTCGGTGCCGCTCGTGTCGATCGAGGCGAATCCGGACATGACCCTCGAGGTCGACGGCGACCGCACGAACATGTCGTTCCGCTACGGGGACGACTTCATGGCCTGGACCAAGCGAGTCATCGACCGGAGCTCGATCGATGCGTCGGAGATGGTGTTCGTCGGGTACGGAGTCGTCGCGCCGGAGTACGGCTGGGATGACTACGCGGGAGTGGATGTCGAGGGAAAGACCGTCGTCATCCTGGTGAACGATCCGGGGTTTGCGACCGGAGATACCGAGCGATTCAACGGTCGTTCGATGACCTACTACGGTCGCTGGACGTACAAATACGAGGAGGCGGCGCGGCAGGGGGCGGCCGCGGCTCTCGTCATCCACGAGCCGGAGCCGGCCGGATACCCGTGGGAGGTGGTGGAGGGCAGCTGGTCCGGACCGCAGTTCGGGCTGGTATCCTCCGATGCGAACCTCTCGCGACTGGCTATCGAAGGCTGGCTCTCGCACGATGCGGCGCGCGCGATCTTCGACGCGGCGGGTCTGGATCTCGGGGCGGTGTCGCAGGGGGCGGCGACCCCGGAGTTCGAGGCTGTATCGTTGGGGCTGACCGCCGGCATGGAGATTCGAAACCGCGTGGAGCGATCGACATCGGACAACGTCGTCGCCGTTCTTCCAGGCTCCACGCGACCGGATGAGTTTGTCACATACATGGCACACTGGGACCATCTGGGGAGAGACGATTCCCTCGAGGGCGACGGCATATACAACGGGGCGCTGGACAACGCGACCGGGACGGCCGGGCTGCTCGAGATCGCCGAGGCGTTCGCGTCGCTCGACCCGCCGCCCGCCCGCTCGATCGTCTTTCTCGCGGTTACCGCCGAGGAACAGGGGTTGCTGGGTTCGGCGTACTTCGGACAGAACCCAACGCAACCTCTCGACCGGACCGTGGCGGCCATCAACATGGACGGGTTGAATACGGTCGGCCCCATGCACGACATCACCGTGATCGGTCTCGGCAATTCGGACCTGGACGACTATTTGACGGAAGCCGCGTCCGCCTACGACCGTGTCGTGCGGCCCGATCCAGAGCCGGAGAAGGGGTTCTTCTACCGGTCCGACCACTTCAACTTCGCCGTCCAGGGCGTGCCGGCGCTGTACACGGATTCCGGTATCGACCACGTCGAGTACGGCGAAGAGTACGGCAGACGCAAGCGCGAGGAGTACACGGCGGAACGATACCACAAGCCGTCGGATGAGTTCGACGAGGAGTGGGATCTCGGCGGCGCAGTGGACGATTTGCGTCTACTGTTCGAAGTTGGATACCGACTGGCTCAGGAATCGAGCTGGCCGAACTGGCGTGACGGGAACGAATTCCGGGCGCGTCGAGACGAGATGATGGGGAACCGAGGCGGTGGGTCATAGGCGCCCCATGCGATTCGAAAACGAGGAGGAAAGCATGAAGGCGCTTCTACGCAATCTCATCGTTCCGGCGGTTATGGCCTTCGCCGTGGCTGGGTGCGGCGGGGACGACCCGATAGGCCCGGGCAATGGCGGACCGCCGCCGGATATTTCAGGGACCTACGACATCGTTTCGTTTACGCAGGGCGGATTCACGCTCACACCCCCCGCGGTTTCCGGGACCTTCACGGTAGGTCAGACGTCGAGCTCGGACACCGAGGCGAGCGGCACGATCAGTCTCGACATTACGGTCCCGGACGGCATGGGCGGCTTCACCAACATTGTCGACGCGGGGACGTACACGATCCGTTCTAACGGGAGCTGGGAGCAGGACACGCAGCAGCAGGCGCTCGGGACGTACTCGTTGGTGGGGAACACGCTGACAGTGACGGTGACCGAGCCCGCGCAGGCGGCGAGCACCTCGGTCTGGCAGAGACAGTAGGGGTCTCGGCCCTCGTGACCAGAGCATCGTTCTTGTCCCCCCGGCGGTCGTCGTCGTTGACCGTGACGTCGTTCTCCGGGGCGCTCATCTTCCTGGGGCTGCTCGGGTTCGCGCCGGACCGGCTCGCCGCGCAGGACGGAGCGATCCGCGGCCTGGTTGTGGACGCGGAGACCCGGACGCCTGTCTCCAACGTAAGCGTCGTCGTGCGGGGGAGCGGCCTGCGCGGCATCAGCGGAGAGGACGGCCGGTTCGAGATCGCCCCGCTTTCGGTCGGCGGCTATACGCTCCTCATCGCACACGCCTCGTTCCAGGAGACCACGCTTCGGGTCGAGGTGACGGCCGGACAGGACACCCGGATCGAAGTGATTCTCGAGCGGTTCGTCTTCGAGGTACCGGGGCTGGTCGTCACCGCGAATCGCTCCGAGACCCGGCCCGAGGACGCCCCCGTCAGCATCTCGGTGATGACGGGAGACGAGATCGAGCGCCGCAACGTGATCAGCCTCTCCGAAGCGCTTCCGTTCACGCAGGGCGTGATCTTCAACTCGGGTCAGATGGACATCCGCGGCGCGACGGGACTCGCACGAGGGGTGGGCAGTCGAGTCCTCATGCTGCAGGACGGGCACCGCGTTCTGTCCGGAGTGGGCGCCTCGATCGAGTTCGACGCGCTCCCCACGCTCGACATCGAGCGAATCGAGGTCGTGAAGGGACCGCATTCGACGCTTTTCGGCAGCAACGCTCTCGGTGGGGTGGTGAACGTCATCACCAAGCGGCCCACGTCTCGCCCCGAGACGATCGTCCAGGCGTACTATGGGGTCTTCGACACGCCGTCGGAGTTCGAGTTCACCGACGAGTCGCTCGCGATGTCCGGCCTGAAGGCGCAGCACTCGAATCAGTTCGGCGGGGTCGGCGCGACCTTGTTCTTCGGGCGCGAAAGCACAGACGGCTTTCGCCAGAACGGACGCGTCGACCGGTGGAGTGGCCGGGTGAAGACGGTCTGCCCGGCGGAGTCGGCCAACCCGTGGGAGGTCTTCGCGAGCTTCACGCGCGAGGATGAGGAGGAGTTCTTCACCTGGCTCTCCGCGGATCGGCCGCTCGAGGTCGACCCGTTGGAGCTCGGGGACTGGAAGCGAGAAGACGACTTCGTCCTCGGAGTCACGGCGAACCCGATCGCGACACCGGACGCCCGTCTCCAGATCCGTCCGAGCATCTATCACGCGCGCGTCCGGAACCACTTCCACGATAACGAGGACTTTCACAGATCGACTCGTTACGGTGCGGATCTGCAGCTCTCGCTGTATCCGGCCGCCGATCACGCCCTGACGGTCGGTGGCGAAGCCGCCTACACGCCGGTGTCGTCGAACTTCCTCGGCGACGTGGAGCCGCGCGTCACCGACCTCGCCGTCTTCGCGCAGGACGAGATCATCCTCTCCGATCAGGTGCGCGGGTCCATCGGCATTCGTCTCGACTACCATAAGGCGACGGGCGCCGAGAGGGACCTTGCGGTCAACCCGAAGATCGGCGTCGTGTTTCAGCCGACGAGTCGCCTGAGCCTGCGGAGCTCGATCAGTCGCGGGTACCGAGCGCCGAGCATCTCTGAACAGTTCACCCAGACGACCGTTTTCGGGTTTTCGGTGATCCCGAACTTCGCGCTCAGCGGCGAGACGGCGTGGGCGGCCGAGATCGCGGGCACGGCGAGGCTCACGGACAGGATCTGGCTGGATGCGGGCGCCTTCTGGAGCGAATACAGAGACCTGATCGAGCCCACTGCGGTAGCGGGACAGTTCTTCGTCTTCCAGTTCCAGAACGTGGCGGAAGCGAGGGTGCGCGGCATCGACACCGGCATTCGATTCGCGGTGCTGCCGG
This sequence comes from Gemmatimonadota bacterium, assembly GCA_029861425.1. Classification (GTDB taxonomy): domain Bacteria; phylum Gemmatimonadota; class Gemmatimonadetes; order Palauibacterales; family Palauibacteraceae; genus Palauibacter. The sequence continues at coordinate 28,844 of JAOTZH010000001.1, read as the reverse complement.
ACCACCTGAACTTCAACGTCAACTACGTCTTCCTCGACAGCGAGGACTCCCGAACCGGCGACCCGCTGCCGTACCGGTCGAGCCACAACCTGACGACGACACTGTCGGGCTGGCGCGATCGATTGGCCCTGGATGTCCGGTATCGCAGCCGGGTCGACGAGGTGCTCGCGTTCCCGCTGGACGATCGCGGCGATGTGACCGTCGTCGATCTTCGTCTCGGCTACGACATCTCCGGTTGGGGGATTCAGGCCAAGGTCGAGAACCTGTTCCAGAACAGCTACGTCGATGTCCAGGAGCGCAGCCCCGGCAGGACACGGAGCTTCCGACTGACCCTCACCCCCCGGTTCTAGCCGACCCGCGATCCGGGTCGTGGAGCCGCTGACGGATCTCGATCGGACGTAATGGAAGAGAAGTACGAGAACCAGCTCGAGACGGTCGCCCGGGCCGTTCCGGACGAGGGTGGCTTGATCGCGCTGGTCGCGACGATTGCGGCGGATCAGGCGGCCGCTCTGGCGAGCGATCTCGCGCAGTCGATCAGTCGCGGTCGCACGGGTCATACCCTTCTCCTGTCGATCGAGAACCGGCCCGCCGCGCTGGATCACGAGATCGGCGCCGAGGTCGAGGCCGGGTTGACCGAAGTCCTGGCCGGCAGCACCCCGCTCGCCGAAGTTGCCTCGCGCGGTGGCGCCCGTGGCTACGTCTACGTCCCCGCGGGTTCGAGACCGGCAGACGCGACTGAGCTCCTCAGCTCTTCGGCGTTCGCCTCTCTGAGTGCTTCGGCTGTCGCCAAGGGCGCGACCGTTCTCGCGTTCATCCCGGCCGGCGTGCTTCGACGGGCGACTCCGCCGGCCGTCGAAGGAGTCGTCTGGCTTGGCCCGGCCCCGGGCGCGTCGGAGACGCCCACCGGCTGGGCGACGGTTGGGGCACTCCGTCCGCCCGACGGCCCCGCCGAAGAGCCGGAGAGCGCCCCGGCCGACCCGGCTCCGGCTGAGCCTGCTCCGGCTGAGCCTGCTCCGGCTGAGCCTGCTCCGGCCGCGGACCGCGAATCGCCGGCGCAACCGCGGCGAGAAGCATCTTCGACTGGCGGCCGGAGGGGCCGGACCGGTACCAGGTGGGTGACGGGAGGGCTTGTCGCCATCGCGCTCGTCACGATCGTTCTGGCCAGCTTCATCCTGACCCGGTCCCGCTCGAATACGTCTTTGCTTCCCCAAAACGACTCGCTCTGGCTGGCTCCCCCCGGAGCGGCCGGCGACAACGATTCCATTCCATGAGGTCACCGAGATGAGCCGTCACCTGTTCGCCATCGGGCTCGCGACCGTCTTCTCCTGTCTCCAGCCGAACGCGGTAACGGGGCAATCACGCGACGGGCTCGAGGAGGCTCTCGAGGGGCTCTCGTGGCGTTCGATCGGACCGGCTGAGATGGGCGGACGAACGACAGACATCGCCGCCATCCCCGGGGACCCGCTCACGGTCTACTTCGCGACCGCGACCGGAGGGGTCTGGAAGACCGAGGACGGTGCAATCACCTGGCGTTCGATCTTCGAGTCGGGCGGGACTTCGTCCGTGGGGGCGATCGCTCTCGCACCGTCCGACCCGAACGTGCTCTACCTGGGAACGGGTGAGGGGAACCCCAGGAACTCTACCTCGATCGGAGACGGCGTGTACCGGTCGACCGACGCCGGCGAGACCTGGGTACACATGGGGCTGGCGGACAGCGAACGTGTCTCGCGAATTCGCGTGCATCCGCGCGACCCGGACGTCGTGTACGTCGGCGCGATGGGTCACCTGTGGGGCCCAAACGAGGAACGGGGCGTATACCGCTCGCTCGATGGCGGAGCGTCCTGGGAACGAGTGCTCTACGTCGATGAGAACACCGGGGTCGCAGACCTCGCGCTGGATCCGACGAATCCCCGCATCCTCTACGCGGCGATGTGGGACTTCCGGCGGCGGCCGTGGACGTTCCGAAGCGGTGGACCGGGCAGCGGCCTCTATCGTTCGATGGACTCGGGTGACACGTGGGAGCATCTGAACGACGACGCGCCGACGAACGGCTTACCCACCGGCGATCTCGGGCGGATCGGGGTCGCCATCGCCGAATCGAACCCGCGCCTCGTGTTCGCGATCATCGAGTCGAACGATGAGGGCGTGCTGTGGAAGAGCGAGGATCGTGGCGCCAGCTGGTCGGTCGTCAGCAGCTCCTCCCAGATCGGCGGTCGGCCCTTCTACTACCACGACATCCGTGTCGACCCGACCGACGAGAACACGCTCTACGCGGTCGCGGGCGGTCTGCACAAATCGATCGACGGCGGGCGCACCTGGCAGCGGATCGCGGCGAATATCCATGGTGACCATCACGCGCTATGGATCGATCCGGAGAACCCCGACCGACTCATCAACGGAAACGATGGTGGATTCCACTTTTCGCCGGATGGCGGTGACACCTGGGAGTTCTCCAATACGGTTCCGCTCGCCCAGTTCTACCAGATCGCCGTCGACAACTCGACTCCGTACAACGTGTGTGGGGGGCTCCAGGACAACGATTCGTGGTGCGGTCCCAGCCGGACCCGGAACGTCGCTGGATCGCTGATCAACTACTGGCACGAGATCATCGGTCCGGGCGACGGCATGTATGTGCAGTTCGACCCCAGGAATCCGGATCTCATCTATGCGAACACGCAGGGAGGAAGCTTCTTTCGCGTGAACCTGGCCACCGGCGAAGCCCGGTCGATCTCACCATATCCCGTCTCGTCGGGCGGGCTCCCGGCCGGCGCGCACGAGTACCGGTTCAACTGGAACGCACCCGTCCACCTCTCGCCGCACGATCCGGACGTGGTGTACGTGGGCGGGAACGTCCTCTTCCGAAGCGAGAGCGAGGGCCAGAGCTGGACCGAGATCAGTCCCGATCTGAGCCGCGCCGATCCCCAACGTCTCGGCATCTCCGGAGGTCTGACCCCGGACAACACAACCGCGGAGTACCACGCAACCATCTACACGATCTCCGAGTCGCCCGTCCGGGCCGGCGTGATCTGGGTCGGCACCGACGATGGCAACGTTCAGCTCACCCGCGACGGTGGTGTCACGTGGACCGAGCTTTCGGGGCGGATCGACGTCCCCGACGGCTCGTGGGTCTCTCGCATCGTGGCCTCCCGCACCGACCCCGGCACGGCATACGTCACGTTCGACCGTCACCGCGACGACGACATGTCTCCGTACGTGTTCGCGACCGACGCCTACGGAGAGACGTGGACCAGCATCGGCGACGGATTGCCGACGCCCGGCCACGTGCATGTGGTTCGAGAGGACCGGCGGGTCGAGGGGTTGCTGTACGTGGGGACGGAGACCGGGATCTGGTTTTCGTTGCCCCCATCGGGCGGCAGCGCGTCCTCGGGGCGAGTATGGGCTTCGCTGCGGCTCGGGCTCCCGCCTGTCCCCGTGCGTGATCTCGCCATCCCGGAGACGGCCAACGATCTGGTGATCGGGACGCACGGCCGCGGCGCGTGGGTACTCGACGACGCGGCTCCGATCCAGGAGCTCGGAGCCGCTCTGGCCGGGCAGGGGCCGTATCTGTTCGATGCGTCGCCCGCGGTTCGTTTCGAGCCCGCGATCCGTCGTTTCCGCTTCGACATCGGCGACGGCGTGTTCGTGGGGCAAAACCCCCCTTACGGAGCTCTCATCACCTATTACCTCTCCGGGGACGCGGCGAGCGAGCAGGAAGCGGCGGAGGCGGACGCGGCCGACGCATCCGAGGCGGACGAGGCCCCTGGGGCGCCCGATCTCGATCTCGCGATCGTCGATGCGGAGGGCGACACGATTCGCGTGCTCGAGGTGCCGGGCGAGGCCGGTCTGCACCGCGTTGCCTGGGATCTGCGGCACGAACGCTTCGACGACAGCGAGGACGGGTACCGCTTCCCGGCCGCCGGGCCGAAGGCTCTGCCCGGCGACTACACCGCGCGACTCACCTGGAACGGGGTAGCCACCGAGACGGTCGTCTCCGTCCAACCGGATGATCGCCTCCCGTCGGCGGGCTCCGAAGCTGCCATGCAGGTCGAGGCGCTTCGGCGGGCGGGATCGGTCGGGGTCGAGGCGGCGGCCGTGGTACGCGACCTCGACGACGCCCGCGAGCAGATCCAGGCCTGGGAGGCCCGTCTACGGTCCGCCGCTGACACAGCCTCAGATCTCATCTCCTCGGCGGCGGGGCTGGTTGACTGCGTGGACTCGCTGCGTGTCCGTCTCCTGTGGCCCGACGACGAACGGGCCGAGATGGACTACGTGCCTCTACTGCCGGGCCTCTCCGGAGTGATGAGAGCGATCGGGCGTGCGACGTCGCGGCCGACCGACCCGCAGGCTGCTTGGATCGAGAGGTACGCTCGCCAGTGGGAGGAAATCCGGGAGGATTACGAGGAGTGGCTCGTGGACCTCGCCGGCTTCAACGAAGCGCTCGCGGCGGCCGGGTTCGAACGGATCGACCCGGGGCGCTGAGCCCGAGGCAGCGCCTTCGCTGTCTTCCACTATGTGGAGGAAGGAGGACCGATGTCGCGAACGGATGCGGCCGCGCCTGCGGCCCCAGCGCTCGACCCGTCGACAGAGAAGATGACCGCCGCCTGCCAGCGGATGGCTCGTACGGTCGAGTTACGGCCCTCGACGGCGATCGGCACCGCGACGACCAGCGTGCGCGTGACTCACGGCATGACCTGCGAGGTCGCGGATGGCGACTGGGCTCTGACCCTGGACATGCCCGACCGCTGGGGCGGGAACGACCGTGGTCCAAACCCTGGCGTGTTCGGGCGAGCGGCGCTGGGGTCGTGTCTGGCGATGGCCTACCGTCGATGGGCCGCCGAGAACTCCCTCCCGATCCACTCGCTCGAGGTGACCGTGGAGGCGGACTACGACGCGCGAGGCGAGTTGGGACTGGCCGACGTCACCCCCGCATATACCGAGGTGCGTTACATCGTCGCCGTGGAGAGCGACGCCTCGGAGACGGAGGTCCGAAGAGTGTTCGATCTCGCCGAGACACGCTGTCCGTACCTCGTCGTGTGGCGCGACCCGATGCCCATGCGTCGCGAGCTGCAGGTCCGGAAACCCTGACAACCCGACGAGACGAACGATGGATGCGAGACTACAGCGACGGGTACAGCGTTACGGTTGGGATCGGGCGGCCGGTGACTACGAGAAATCGTGGAGTCGTCAGCTCGAGCCGGCACAGACGCTCACGCTGGAGCTGGCGGATCTGAACCCCGGCGAGCGTGTTCTCGATGTCGCCTGCGGTACCGGACTGGTGTCGGTGCCGGCGGCCCGGGCAGTAGCCCCCACCGGAGAGCTGGTGGGAACCGACATCTCCGCGGTCATGGTGGAAACGGCGGGGGTCAGGTGCTCGAATGCTGGCGTTTCGAACGCGAGCTTCGAGCGGATGGGAGCCGAGGCGCTCAGTCTGGACGACGCGTCCTTCGACACAACGCTCTGTGCACTCGGGCTCATGTACGTTCCCGAGCCGGTGGAGGCGCTTTCGGAAATGCGCCGTGTCCTTCGACCCGGAGGTCGGGCCGTCGCATCGGTATGGGGGGCGCGGGTGAGCTGCGGCTGGTCCGGCATATTCTCCGTGGTGGACGAGCGGGTGAACACGGAGGTCTGCCCGATGTTCTTCCAGCTGGGCACGGGAGCCACGCTCAACCGGGCGTTCGAACAGGCCGGCCTCACCGATGTTCGTTCCGAGCGCATCTCCACCCGTCTCACCTACGACTCCGAAGACGAGGCCCTCAAGGCGGCCTTTGCCGGAGGCCCGGTGGCGATGGCCTACTCGCGGTTCGACGAAGACCTGAAGCAGGACGCTCACGACGCTTACCTGGAGACCATCGAGACGTTTCGCGTCGGGTCGGCGTACGACATGCCCGGTGAGTTCGTCGTGACGACGGGAACCCGTCCGATCTGACGATCCCTCGTCAGCCGAAGATGCCGGAGATGATCTCGATCAGGGTCGCGAACACGCTACCCGCTGCCTCGCCAACCGTCTCGAGCACCGCCGGAGCGACCTCGATCGCGGCGGAAGCCACCTCTCCTGCGGCGATCGCTCCGTAGAAAGCGAGGTCCGGAGCCCAGATCAGCGTTTCCAGGAGGACATCCGATCCGTCCCGGGCGACCTTCGCGACCTTCCCCTGACCGCGGTACTTCTCGACGAGCCTGTCGCGTTCGAGCGTCCAGATCGAGTTCAACTCGTGGTGGTCGAACCAGACCCCCTTGCAGTGCTTGCAGACGTCGAGAACGAGTCCGTCGTGCTCGACCTGCTTCAGCCGCCGGGTGCAGATCGGGCAATCGATGCGGTTCTTCGTACCGCAGGCTGGGCAGCGCTCGTCGTTCCGGGCCATGAACGCGCCACAGGAATGGCACTGGGCCCGGTGCACGTCGTCCCGTTCCTCGACCTGCTTCCAGAGAGCGTGAGGGCCCTCCCCGCCGAGCGCCTGCACCTCGCCGAGTTCGAACCACATACCGCCGCACCGCGGACAGTGGTCGAGGACCAGAGAGTCGGAGCCGATCTCGAGCTTCTGGAGCTTCACGCCGAGACAGACCGGACAGGGCCACCGGGTCTCGAGCTCCTTCACGGGTCCGTCCTATCCATCAATCGGCCTCATCCGGTCGGTTCATGCCGGGACGGTCGAGTCCGGACTCGACGTCGAACCCGCGATCGGGCCCGGCATCGAGAATCCCGCGTGCATCTTCCTTCTCGGACAGGTGTTTCAGATCGTGGAACTCGTATACCAGAAGACCCGACTCGGTCACGGCGACGTCGGAGACCTCCTTCGCCATGAGTTCGTTCAGGACCTCCTCCGCCGTCGATGCGGGTATCCCGAGCTCGCCGGCCACCTCGACGACGGTCAACCGCCCTCCGTGCACTCCGGCCAGCCGCAGCACCTCGGCCTGGATCGTCTCGAGACGGAGGGCCTCCTGCCGTTCCGTGAGAGCGCGTCCGCCCCCCATGGACGACTTGATCATGAGGCCGCCCGTCGTCGCTGGCAGGACGACCGAAACCAGGAACGCCGCGACGGTGGCCGCCGTGGAGAAGGCACCGCCCGAGACCATGAAGCCGAGAAACATGAACGCGGCGACACCGATGAGAGCTCCGCCACCCCAGCGCTTCGCGGGGACGGACCAGTTTCTACTCATCGGGCTCGCCCGCCGCGACCGTGCCACGAATCCAGTTCGCACCGTCGGCATTGAAGTCGGCTGAAGCCAGGCCTGCCTCCTCTGCGCATGTGGCTCGAACCCCACGAGCCAGGTCCGTCACGTTAGCGCGTCGGGTTTCCATGCGGCAGTCGTGACCTTTCGAGCCGTCCCGCATGACGGTTCGAGCCGCGCTAGCCCTGACCTCGGAATCCGATTTCGGACCCGATGGATCCGATCTGGGCGTTACGCCGAAACCTATTTACGGAGACAGTGTGTCGATGGCTAGTACACATAGATACCTGGACACCGGCCTTGCACGACCGCAAACGTCCTACTATTATCTTGGACAACAAGTGGACGTCAGGGCGAGCTCCCAGTCGTGCCCGGACCAGAACCAGATCGACAAACCACGTTCAAAAGGAACAAGCCAATGAAGACCTCCAAGATCTTTTCCCTCGGGTTCGCTGCCGTCGTCGCCCTTTCCGCGCCGCTCGCAGCTCAGGACAAGGACATCGTCGACACGGCTGTCGCGGCCGGTTCCTTCGAGACGCTCGTCGCCGCGGTCCAGGCCGCGGGGCTCGTCGAGACGCTGAAGGGCGATGGTCCGTTCACCGTCTTCGCGCCGACCGATGACGCCTTCGCCGCGCTACCGGCCGGCACGGTCGAGACGCTGCTCAAGCCCGAGAACCGCGACAAGCTGATCGCCGTACTGACGTATCACGTCGTGCCCGGCAAGGTCCTGAGTTCCGACGTCGTGAATCTCTCCTCCGCCAAGACCGTGCAGGGTGAGAGCGTGAAGATCACCGCCGGCAGCGATGGCGTCATGATCGACAATGCCAACGTGCTCGCGGTCGACATCGAGACCACGAATGGCGTGATCCACGTGATCGACCAGGTGATCCTCCCGGGCATGTAGGCCCGACGGTCTGGTGCCTCAGTAACGCTCCTCAAGGCGTGGAAGCGGCCCGCCGGCTAAGCCGGTCGGGCCGCTTTCGCATCGGGACGATCCTCCGGCCCCGTCTCGCACCCGAGAGCCTTCGAGGTCGCGAGCGACCCTAGGCCAGTCCGTGTCCCCCGCCGCCCGGGGTGTGCACCCGGATGACCGAGCCAGCCTTCACCTCGCGGGAGTCCTTGCCGGCCAGCGCCGAAGGTTCGCCCGATGCGTCCACGACGGAGTTCGCGCCCGGCGCGCCCGGTTCGCCCCCCTCGAGGCCGTAGGGCCGGCCCACGCGCCGATCGCTCAGGATCGTCACCGTCGCGTCGCCGAGCATCTCGAGTTCGCGCTCGATCCCGTCGCCGCCACGGTACTCGCCCGCGCCGCCCGTACCGCGCCGCACCGCGTAGCGTCGGACCCGGTAGGGATACGCGTGCTCGAGCGCTTCGATCGGAGTGTTCAGGCTATTCGTCATGTGGCAGTGCGTCGCGTCGAGCCCGTCCGCCCACGGCCGTGCCCCCATGCCGCCCGCGATCGTCTCGTAGTAGGCGAACGGCTTGCCGGTGCGCGGGTCCACGCCGCCGATCGTCAGGTTGCTCATGGTGCCGTAGCTCGCCGCCGGGATCCTGTCGGGCATCGCCTGCGCGAGCGCCCCCAGCACCACGTCGACGATCCGCTGTGAGGTCTCGACGTTCCCGCCCGCCATGGCCGCGGGGGGGTTGGCGTTCACGAGCGAGCCCTCGGGCGCGATCACGGTGAGCGGCTGGATCGTCCCCCAGTTCGACGGCACGGCGAACGGAACGATCACCCGGAAACAGTACATCGTCGCCGACAGCGTGATCGCGTCGTTCGCGTTCACCGACCCCGCCGCCTGGTCGCACGTGCCGGTGAAGTCGACGGTGGCGTCCTCGCCGTCGACAGTCAGCCTGACGATGATCGGCAGCGGGCCGTTCCCCTGGCCGTCGTCGTCCATCGCGTCCTCGAACCGGTACTCGCCGTCCGGGATTCGCCGGATCGCCTCTCGGGTCATCCGTTCCGCGTAGTCCTGCAGGTGTCGCATGTACTCCGATACCATCTCCGCGCCGTACCGCTCGACGAGACCGAGCAGTCGGCGGGCGCCGGTGCGGTTCGACGCGATTTGGGCGGTCAGGTCGCCCTCGCGCTCGACCGGAGTTCGCACGTTCGCCAGCACGAGGTCGAGGATGTCGCGCTGGATCTCGCCGCCTTTGACGAGGAGCACTGGTGGGATCCGAATCCCCTCCTGGAAGATCTCGGTAGCGAGCGGCATCGAGCCGGGTGTCATGCCACCGACGTCGGAGTGGTGCGCGCGGTTCGCGACGAAGAAGGCCGGTCTCGGCGACGCGGAATCGACGACAGGCTCGTCCCCTGCGCCGCCCTCCGCTTCGTCACCGTCGTCGAGAAACACGCCCTCGACGAGGGTGATGTCCGGGAGATGCGTCCCACCACGGAAGGGGTCGTTCACCATTACGACATCGCCGGGTTCGAGATCTACCGCGGCGATCGCGGCTTCCACCGACGTCGGCATCGATCCGAGGTGCACGGGCATGTGCTCGCCTTGCGCGACCATGCGGCCCTTCGCGTCGAAGATCGCGCACGAATAGTCACGCCGTTCCTTGATGTTGGGGGAGAACGACGTCCGGCACAGCGTGACCCCCATCTCCTCGGCGACGGAGTAGAAGAGGTTGCGAAAGATCTCAAGCGTGATCGGATCCCAGGACGACAACGGCTCGGGTCGCGTCATGAAAGCGTCGCCTTACGGCCGGCCGGAAAACGGGTCACCTCGATCGTCATAGGGTGGCCACCGGGTCGTTCCTGTGGTGCTCGACGACCCCTATCGCGGTGACCCCGATGGTCGCGATGCCGAGAGTGACCGCCGGTGTGACGCCCGCTACGGACACGATCGCGGCGCCGGTCGCGAGCGCAAGGACGAGTCGCAGCGCGTGGACCCTTCCGGACGCTCGCCACAGGGCGAGCGCCATCACGCCCGTGAAGAGAAAGATTCCGGTGGCCAGAGCGACGCGGTTGGGCAGGTCGAGAGGATCGGAGGGGTGAAGCACGATCTCCTCGATCGCGGCTGCAAGCCCGATCACGCCAAGCACGAGCGGGAAGTGCAATAACGAGAACACATCCCGGCCGAGCTTCGAGAGATCCGATCCCGTTCGGTGCTCGAGCTCTCGGTCGAGGGTCGGCTTGGCACACCCGAAGTACGTCCACCAGAGAGCACACGTCGTCGTGACCGCGAGTCCCCCGATGAGCAGGACCGTGCCGGAGATCCCGGCGCTCGTGAGACCGGCCGCGGCGACGATCAGGGACTCGCCGAGCGCGATGATCACGATGAGCCCGTGACGCTCGGCGAAATGCTCCGGGTGGAGGTCCCAGTCGTCGGTGTCTCCGGCCACGCTCGTGGAGATCACATCGAGCAGGATCGCCAACCCCCAGAGCCAGATCTGCGTCGTCCCCCCGGCGATCGCGCCCCCGATGACGGCGACCAGGCCTCCGACGGACATGAGCGCAAACGACCTGACGGCCGCGTGCTGCCCGGCATGAGCGGCCCAGGCAACACGCATATACAGGCCCAGGCCGATGACCCGCACCGCCACATACGGCAGCGCGAACCAGAGCGCATCCTCGCCGAAAGCACCCGGCACTGCGACCGCCATGAAGAAGGCGACTCCTGTCGCGAGAAGAGTCGCCAGCTCGACCCAAGCGTGCGTCGTGTCCGCAGCGTTCAGCGCCCACGTGAACTGCGTCCACGCCCACCACACGAGCCAGAACAGGAGCACGGTCTGCCCGACCCCCACCCAATCGAGGTGGTGGTGCAGATAGCCCACCGACTGGGTGACGGAAAAGACGAACACGAGATCGAAGAAGAGTTCGACGAAGGTGACGCTCTGGTCATCCGGCGACACGATCGAGGCTTCGTTTACGTCTCCCACGCTTTTCATGGGGTCAGGACGAGGTTCAGGTGGGTGTCGATCTGACAGGCTGTCCCGGGAGGGACGAGCGTAGTCGTGCTGTACTCCACCACGACGGCCGGACCGACGAACTCGTGCCCCGGGCGGAGCAGATCCCGGTCGATCAGCGCTCCGTCGTGTCTCCCGCCGTCATGGACAAGGCGATGCGAGCCGATCACGGCCGCGCTCGCGTCCGTATCGCCAGACACGGCGGTGGTCAGTTCGGGCTTGTCCGTAACCGCGATCGCGCGGACGCGCACAGTCACGACCTCCACCGATCGACCACGGTCGGCGTACCCGTAGCGGGCCTCGTGGGCGTCGTGGAAATCCGCGGCCAGGGTATCCGCGCGGGAGGCTGACGCCGGGCCCGGGTCCTCGAGGTCGGTCGTCGAACCGACGGACACTGCCAGCTCGAATCCCTGACCGCTGTAGCGTAGATCCGCGAGCCGTTCGAACCGCAGACTGGATTCGGCGAATCCCTCGGCGACCAATTCCTGGCGCCCGAGTCCCTCGAGCGCGTCGAACACCGCTTCGAGCTCGTCCGCCTCGAAACCGTCGAGCGGCCGAAGAAGCGAGCGCGAGAAGTCCCGAATCGGATCGGCCAGAAGCATCCCGAGTGCGGAGAGCGTCCCGGCTCCCGCCGGAACGAGGACCCGCGGGATCCCGAGAGACCGTGCGAGGTCGACCGCGTGCAGGCCGCCCGCCCCGCCGAAACAGATGAGCGTGAAGTCGCGCGGATCGAACCCGCGCTCCAAAGAGATGACCCGAATCGCCCGCTCCATCGTCGCGTTCGCGACGCGCACGACGCCTTCGGCGAGCTCGACTGCCTCGAGTCCCAGCTCCGCCGACAGCCTCTCGATCGCCGCCGATACTCCCTCGGACTCGAGCTCCTGTGCCCCGCCGAGGAAATGGTGTGGCGACAGACGGCCGAGAAACAGGTTCGCGTCCGTCACGGTCACCCCGGCCCCGCCTCGCCCGTAGCAGATGGGACCGGGGTCCGCCCCCGCGCTCTCCGGTCCGACCCTGAGCGAGCCCCCCGGGTCGCGGTACGCGATCGAGCCACCACCCGCGCCGACCGTGTGGATGTCGATGACGGGGACGCGAATCGGCAGCCCGCCGATCTCGGCCTCCGAGGTCCTGCTCAGCTCACCCGCGCACAGGCTGACGTCGGTCGAGGTTCCGCCCATGTCGAACGTGATCACATGGTCGTGACCCGCGAGCCGTCCGATCTCGAAGCCGCCGACCGCGCCGCCGGCAGGCCCCGAGAGGATGGTCTGGACGGCGAGGCGACTGGCGGCGTCCAGCGAGACCACCCCGCCATTGGAGGCCATGATCCGCACCCGCCCGGGGTCCAGACGCTCTCCGAGCTTGCCCAGATAGGACGACATGACCGGCCCTACGAACGCATTAACCGCCGTCGTACTCGTCCGCTCGTACTCCCGGAACTCCGGAAGCACGTCATACGATGCGGTCACGAATCCCGAGTCCTCCAGGGCGCGCACCAGGGCATGCTCGTGCGCCGGATTCGCATACGAATGGAGCAAACAAATGGCGACTGATTCCGCATCGCTCGCGGCCACCGCTCGCGCCACCCGCTCCACCTCGGCCTCCTCGAGCGCCGTGATGACCGTTCCGCGCTCATCGAGCCGCTCGCGTGCGCCGAACCGTCGCTGTGGTGGCACCAGCGGCTCGGGCTTCGAGACGGCCAGGTCGTATATCTCCCTCCGAGCCTGACGCCCGATTTCGATGACGTCCTCGAACCCCGCCGTGGTCACGAGCGCGACTCGTGCGCCTTTACGTTCAAGTAAAGCGTTTGTGGCTACTGTCGATCCATGGATTACACGCGCGTCGGCAAGCGCCCCGTCGTCGAGGAGCCCGGCGAGCCCCTCGAGCACCGCCAGGCTGGGATCGTCCGGAGTCGACGGCACCTTGTAGATGCGGACCTGGTCGCCCTCGACAAGAACGACATCCGTGAACGTCCCGCCCGTGTCCACTCCGACGAGGTGGCTCAAGTCGTGCCATCCATGTGACGTCCGAGCAGAGGGATGCTCCGTCTCACGCGGGATCCCCCTCGTACACGAACCGCTCGATCGCTCCGTGGATGCGCTCGACGGTCGCGTCGGTCGGCGGTGCCGTGAATCGGCTCACGAGAATCGTCGCGGCGAAATTCGCGAGCAGCCCCCACACGCCGCCGTGGAGACCCAACGGATGAGGCCAGGCTACCAGGGTCGCGTACAGGGCGACCATGCTGGCGGCGATCCCCGCGAGCACGCCCGCCTTCGTGGTGAGTCGGCGTGACGGGAAGAGGACCCCGAGCATCGCCGGCATGAGCTGAAGCGCGCCGGCTCCCGATAGCGTGACGAGCACGACAAGGAACTCGAACGTCCCGACCGACAGCACGTACCCGACGGCGAGCAACGCGACTACGATCAGCCGGCCGACGAGTATGTAGTGGCGCTGATCCGCATCGGTGACCATGTACCGCTGATAGATGTCCCGCGTAAGCACCGTCATATTCGAGTGCAGGATCGAGTCGAGCGTCGACATCGCCGCCGCGGTCGCGCCGGCGAGGATGATCCCGGTCAGCCACGCCGGCGCGTACTCGAACAGCATCTCCGGGAAGATCCGATCCGCCACTTCGATGTCCGGCATCACGAGCGCCCCGCCCAGACCCACCAGAGCGGCCGGGATGAACAAGGTCATGAGATAGATCGGCGTCGTCGCGCCCAGCCACTTGATCGTCTTCGCCGAGGCTGCTGTGTAGTACCGGATGATCAGATGCGGCTGGAAGACGATCCCGAAGGACAGGACGATCACCATCCCGAACCACATCCCGGGCGTGAAGAACCCCTCCGGTCCGGGGAGCGTCAGCAGGTCCGGCCGCTCGGCCGCGACGCGCTTCCAGAGCTCGAGCGGGCCGCCGAACAGCTCGTACGCCAGCACGAGCGCGCCGACCCAGACGGCGATGTACATCCACGCCCCCTGAATCACGTCGGTCCAGTACACGGCGCGCAGACCGCCGGCGATGAGATAGCCCGCCGCCACGACGAGGAGGATGAGCGTCCCGAGCTGGAACGAGATCCTGTCGCCCGACGCGACCGAGAGGATATACCCGAGTCCCTGTGCCTGGACCTGGATGTAGAGGATCGTGAAGAGCACCGAGACGAGGGCGGTCACGACCCGGACGGCGTCGGATTCGTAGAAGTCCGCCAGCATATCGGCCGGGGTGATGTATCCGAAGTTCTTCCCGAGCGCCCAGATCCGGCTGCCCAGGACGTACGTGATCGCTCCCACCAGCACCGTCCACGCGCCGGCGGCCCAGAATCCGATCCCGTGGGTGTAGAAGAACCCGCCAGAACCGAGGAAGGCGAAGGCCGAATGGTACGTGGCGCAGACCGTCAGGTAGAGGACGACGAACTTCGCCTTCCGCCCGTAGAGCAGAAAATCCTCGAGATCGTCGGACATCCTGCGGTTCGCGACGAATCCGATCACGATTGTCGCGAGCAGATAGATGAAGATCAGACCGGTCGCGACGACCCAGGCCTCCACTAGCGGCCCTCGTCCGGGTATCGCGCCCGTGCCGCGGGAGAGGGCATCACAGGTTCTTTCCGCGCGCCCACAGCAGGATCCCGATCAGACCGACGTAGATGACGAACAGGTAGGCGTAGAGGAACGGCACGCCGGCGATCCACGGGTCCGTCCGGTTGGCCAGCCAGAAGACGAGCGGCGGCTGGGTGAACGCGAAGAGACCCAGGAACGCACCGACCGCGAGGCGGCCTGCCGCTGTCCGCGGGACGTAGTGAGAGCGCACGGGTTCCATGGTGGGAGCCAAGCTATCCGTGCGCGCGGAATCCGCGCGAGTGTGCGGTCGGGCGGCGGTCGCGGCCGCCGCCCGTCAGAAGACCCTAGCGCTCGCCCTCGACGATCTTCACACCGAAGCGGTTGAGGACCAGGTCGATCGGGTTCGCGATCGTGCGGGTCTGGTCGCCGGCGAACAGAAGTGCGACCGGCTTCCGGTTGTTCGGGCCCTCGGTCCCCTCGTCGTCCAGGTCCTCGACAACGATGAGCGAACCGGAGTCTCCGCCGGCGCTGAAGCTGCAACAGATGATGATCTGGCCGGTGAACCGGGCGATCTGCGACCCTGCCGAGCCGTACGTGACGTTGATCGAGGTGTTGATCGACTCGACCGCACCGTGCGTGTGGCCAGTCGTCCGTCCGTACTTCTGGACCTGCAGTCCGGGTCGCGCCTTCATCGTTTCGCTGCGGGCCGATCCGTAGCCGTTGGCCGGAGTGAACGGGCTCACCTCGTCCGTCTTCGCGATCGCGGCGTCGATCTTGTTGCTCGCGAACATCGAGAGCTTCACGGGCTCGAAGGCCGCGAGCGTCCCGATCACGTCGGCCGGGTTCGCTCCGCCGTCATACGGACCGGGCTGAAGCAGCGGATCGCCCACCCTGGCCTGCCCGGCCGGCACGAAGACGTGCCAGTTGCTGAGCGCATAGGTGTCGATCCCGTCGGTAACCACCGCGCCGATGGTGCCGGCAGTGGAGTTCAGGTGCCCGGTGGAGATCCCGACGGGAACCGGTCGATCGAAGCGGGAGGTCGGAAGCAGGTCGGACTCGTCCGCTTCGGCGGTCACCGGCGCCGGCATGCCGGCATGGAACGGTCCGGCTTCGCTGATCACGACCGGGAAGTTCGCCAGCCGGGTGGGCACCGCGCTGACCTGCCCGGGTTCGACGAACACTCTCAGAGCCGTGCGCCCATCGGCCGTCCAGCCGACACCCGCGCCGATCACGCCGGCGATCGCGAAGAGATCCTCCTCCACCATCGCCTGCACTCGTAGCGCGGCTTCAACCGACTGATCGCGGGGATCGAACGACGGGCTGGGAGCCACCCCGGGTCCGGGAGCCCAGATCGTCCCGTCCGGCCAGGGCACCGGAACCGGTCCGGCCCCGAGGTACAGGATCCCGATATAGCCCAGGACCGCCGTGAGCATCGCGAGGATGAGATTGCGCTTCGGACCCATCAGCGGCCTCCTCGGTCCTTCGGACCCTGAGCTCGGAAGCCGTCGCTATTCACCACGACGACCCGGTGACCTTCGTACTTGCTCGGTACCCGGTCCGCGCCCGACTTCGACGCGTACACCCGAAGCACCGGCTCCCCGTCGTCCGCGCCAATGCCGACCGCGGAGACATCGCCACCCTTCATCAGCTCGTCGGCGAGTCGCTTCTGAGCGTCTTCGATCGTTCGCCCCATTACATCCTGTCCGTCCTGAGAAGAAACACCCTCTGACAATATACGAGTCAGCCGTCGTTCTGGTGTCGCGGCCCCGGTCTTTCCTTTGATGCCTGGCGCGCCCGCTGCGTTGGCACGGCCTGATCCCGGCTTGCGACCCGGCGCGCAGGCATCTCAGTTGGGCGGCCTCACTCGACGACAGGGAGGGAATTACCGATGACTACCAGACGCGACCCGACACGGGGCGACCTGCGCCGATCCAGCCCGGGTGGACTCCTCGCGACCTGCGCTCTCGTGCTCCTGTCCGCCCCGGCGCTGCTGTCTGGCCAGTCCGCCGACGAAGCGGCGGTCTCGGGCGTGCTCGATGCACTCCACCAGGCGGCGTCCGACGCCGACTTCGAGCGCTACTTCGGGCTCTACGCCGAGGACTTCATCTTTCTGGGCACTGACGCGACCGAGCGCTGGGACCGCGCCCAGTTCATGGAGTACGCGCGCGGGCCGTTCTCGCAGGGGCGCGGCTGGACCTACACGATGACCGAGAGACATGTGTACGTCGCCGCCGACGGCCGGACCGCCTGGTTCGACGAGCGCCTCGACAACGACAACCTCGGCGAGACGAGAGGGAGCGGGGCATTGGTGAAGGGGGACGATGGGTGGAAGATCACCCAGTACAACCTCACGATCCCCGTTCCGAACGAGCTGGCTCGCGAATTCGTGGCGAGAATCAGGGAAGTCGCCGGCGGAGGTCGGTGAGAGTCGTCGCCGGCAAGTGGGCCGGCCGCGACCTGGTGTCACCCGGAGCGCGGGTCCGCCCGACTTCGGAGGCCGTCAGGGACCGGTGGCTCACCTTGCTCGAACCGGAGCTCCCCGGCGCGCGCGTATTGGACCTGTTCTCGGGCTCCGGCGCACTCGGAATCGAGGCGATGTCCCGGGGCGCGGCGAGCGTCGACTTCGTAGAGGACGGCCCCGCGAGCCTGCACGCCCTCAAGGCGAACGTGGCGGCGTTCCACCTTCGAAAGCGCGCCCGCGTGTTCAAGCGCGACGCGATCCCGTTCGTGGAGAAGCTTGAAGCCAGCTCCTACGATCTTGCGTTCGCTGACCCGCCGTATGGCTCGCGTAAGCTCGACCGCGTCGTTCGCCGGTGGTTGGAGGTGCCGTTCGCGGGCGTCCTGTGTGTCGAGCACGACAAATCGCACAATCTTCCCGGCCGCGGGAACACGAGTCGCTTCGGTGACGTCAGCGTGACCGTATATCGGGCAGACGGTGGACCCGGCCGCGCTTCATCACGAACCCGACGCGGCTGAGCGCCGAGATGTCGGCCGTGGGGTCCCCCTCGACCGCGATGAGATCCGCCGCGAACCCCTGCGCCACGCGACCGACCTCGTCCTCCAGCTCCAGTGACTCCGCCGCCCGGCTCGTCGCGGACACGATCGCGTCCATCGGATCCTGTCCCCCCGTCTCGACCCGGTAGGCCAGCTCCTCCCAGTTCCGCCCGTGCGCGCCGGCAACGGCGTCGGTCCCGTAGACGATGTCGAGCCCGGTCACATCCAGGGCGATTCTGAACGACTCGAGCGCCGTCGGGATCGCCCTCTCCATCGCCTGGAACCCCTCTTCGTTGTAGTTGCCGAGGCCGAGATACCGTTCCTTGTTGTCGAAGTAGTTCTGGAAGATCAGGTGGGTGTGCGGGTCGAAGTACACTCCGCGTTCGGCCATCAGCTCGAGCGTCTCCCGGTCGAGGAGCGCACCGTGCTCGATCTGCGAGCAACCCGCCCGTACCGCGCGAGTCGCGCTTTGTGGACCGTGCGCGTGGACGACGCTGCGCAAGCCGTGCTCGGTCGCCCGGCCGCAGGCGGCATCCAGCTGCTCCTGGCTCAGCGTGGGAGTCCCGCCGTCCCGGATGCTCCCCGAGGCGAAGATCTTGATCACATCCGCGCCGCGGGCGGCCACGTCGTCGACGAATGCCGTGATGTCGTCGGGCGAGCCGGTGCTCTCCATCACCGGAGCGATGGACGTAATGATCGTGGGCCCCTCCAGCTCGCCGGATGCGATGCCCTCCTGGAGCAGGAGGTCCTCCGGCCCGCCGAGGCTCTGAACGGTCGTCACCCCCGCGTCGAGCATCGCGAGCGCGTTGTCGGCTGCATAGCCGAGCGTCTCCTCGACATCGCCGAAGTGCAAGCGGTCGGTGTCGTGATCGAAGTGCCAGCCGACATGAACGTGGGTGTCGATCAGCCCCGGAAGGAGCGTCATGCCTTCCAGGTCCTGGACCTCGGCGCCCTCCGTTGTGCCCGCCTCGACGATGCTCTCGATCCGGCCGTCACGTACGACGACCTCGACGTCCTCCAGCGAGCCGCCGAGGCCGTCCAGCACCCGGTCTGGGCGCAGAACCACCGCCTCGCCGCGGCTCATGAGAAACGCACCTTCGGCGAGCTCCTCGTCCGGTGCACCGCAGGCCGAGCACAGGCCGGCGAGGAGTAGCGTAGCGAAGCCTGTAATCCGTTGCCGTTCGTTCACGAAGCGCCCTGCCGTTTTGATCGGGAGTCCGGTTGAGCCGCCCGTCGGCCCGCCTGAACCTCTGCCTACCTGCCGGCGTGAACAATGGGAATCTCACCGGAGGGGGAGCTGTTCAAGCCCCTTCGTGTCGTGACGACCGTGGAGTTCCTGCTGAACTGACGTCATGTTTCGTCGCATGAGACCCTGCCTGTCACCATTGATGCACCCGTCGATGGCGGTACTCGCGCTCTCGGGGGCCGGATGCGTGGCCGAAGTCGGCGAGGACACCCCGGTCTTCGACGAGGACGCTGGTGCCGACTGGCTGATCGTTTACGTAGACGCGGATCACTACCCGCCCGAATAAGGCCGTCCCAGTGGGCCTCCCCCGCCTCCACGTTTTCGAGCTCGAGGATCTACCGTGGTTTCCGGCCACGATCAGGGACCTGGCCACCGACTATCTCCGTTTCATGTCCTCGAGGTTGAGTCTCCACCGGCCGATGGTGCCCCTGATCGCCGGCGCGCTTCGCGAGTCCGGAGAGACCCGTCTGGTCGATTTGTGCTCGGGCGGTGGCGGGCCGGTGCTCGATATCCAGCGTGAGCTGGGCGCGGAGGGCCTGGATGTCGAGGTTCTCTTGACCGATCTGTATCCCAATGTCTCCGCGTTCGAGGGAGCGAAGGCGGCCGCGTCGGGGAGGGTCAGCTACCTCGGGGAGCCCGTGGATGCGACTCGTGTCGATCCCCGGCTCCCCGGGTGTCGGACTCTCTTCAACGGCTTTCACCATTTCGCGCCCGCGGAAGCCGAGAAGATCCTCGCCGACGCCGCGACCGACCGACGTCCGATCGCGATCTTCGAGATCCCGGAACGAAGTCTCCTCGCCCTGGTCCCCTTTCTGTTCACCCCGGTGTTCGTCTGGCTGACCACGCCTCTCATCCGTCCGTTTCGTTGGTCTCGGCTGTTCTGGACCTACATCCTGCCGCTCGTCCCCGTGACCTGCTGGTGGGATGGCATCGTCTCGCATCTTCGTGCCTACACGGTGCCAGAGCTGGAATCACTCGCCGCAAAGGTCGAAGTGCCGGGCTACCGCTGGCGGGCCGGCCGGACGGGTCTCGAGAGGTCCCCCGGAAACGTCACGTACCTGATCGGCGTCCCGGACTTGCTGTCCGGCTCCGCCAGCGCCTAGCCTTCTCCGCGATCGCAGTGTTTTCGGTCGTCATCCACCAGCAGTTCAACGCCAACCTGGGAGTCATCATGGCGGCATACACATGTGACAAGTGCGGCATGAGCATCGGGATCATGACGTGTGGACAGTGCGGAGCCGATCTCGTTCACGAGACGCTCGCGAAGGAAGACGGCACCTCGGTCCACGTCTCGAAGTGTCCGGACGGGCACGGCATGGTGAAATCGCCGATGTGCTGCGGTCAGGACATGGCCTGCGCCGTCTGACTCGCAGCGGCATTCTGTTCGGCCAGCACCTCCTCGAATAGCGCTTCGTAGTTCTGGGCGCAGTGGTGGGCGCCGAACCTGGAGTAGAAGAGCTTTCGATTGCTCTCGCCCATCCGGCGAACGAGATCCGGTTCGGACGCAAGCCGACCGATCCCGGCGGCCAGCCGCTCATTGTCGCCCAGCGGCGTGACGAACCCCGTCACTCCATCCGTGAGGTAGTCGGTGTGGCCGCCGAAGTCCGGGCAGACGACCGGGCGCCCCACGGCCATCGCCTCGAGGAACATCAAACCAAAGCCCTCGTGCAGGGTGGCGCTCACGAACGCGTTCGAGGTGTCGAGGATCTGCCACTTCACCTCTTCGTCCACCCGGCCCGGGAAATGCACCCGATCCCCGGCGCCCAGCTCGCGGGCGAGCTGCTCCAGGTTGTCACGCTCCGGCCCGGAGCCCACCAGGGCGATATGGACGTCCTCCAGCCCTGGCCGCGTGATGGCGTGGATCAGCTGATCGTGTGCCTTCCGTCGAATCAGGCGAGCGACGGTCACCCCGAGGAAGACGTCCTCCGGAAGCCCCAGCTCCGTGCGGGTCGCTCGTCGAAACTCTCTCGGTCGTATCCCGAGCGGAATCAGATCGACGCCACGCACGGCCGAGCCGAAGTACCGAAGGGCGTTGGCCTTCGTGTTCTCCGAGGCGGCCACTACGCGAGCAGAGGCCGCCAGAACTCGCTTCACGGACCAGCGAAGCGGCGGGAATATGTGTGGAGAGGCCTTCTTGGACGGATCGTACAGGTCACCGCCCTGCACAGTGATCACGTGCGGGACCCCGGCCCGCCGTGCCAGCCACGTCGATGCGGGCCCCGTCGGGACGGCGAAGTGTCCGTTCACGATGTCGAAGTCGATCTCATCGATGATGAACCGTGCGTGGCGCGCCACGGCCTGCGGGAACGACAACATCGAGCTCCAGGTGGCGACCGATCTGCGCGAACGTCCCCACACCGGCACCCGGATGATGTCGACTCCGCCCCTGGTCTCCCGGAACGGCTGGTCCTGATAGGCGGACGTGACCATCACGACCCGGTGGCGCTTCGCCATCTCCTCGCACACGAAGCGGTGGATGACGCCTCCGCCTCCGCCGAGAGGCGGATACTCGTAGTTGACCATCAGGATGTTCACGCGCCGACTCCCACGCCCAATTCCGCGTGATCGGAGGAAAGGGGATAGGCGTGGCGGACGGCGTCGATCTCGTCGGCTATCCGCTCGGCATTCCAGGCGAGCTCCTCCGCCATGTGTCCGGCCGCTCGTCTCAGGACGTCGGCGGGCGGCGGGCCAAAGAGGCCCAGGCTCGTCCGTCGGACGACGACGTCTTCCAGCCTGACCGCCATCTCGTTTCGAACCGCGTGGCGTACCGTACGGTGGAGAACATCGGCGGACGCGATCTCCCCGCTACCTTCCGCCTCCAGCACGCTCGGCACTTCGGTTCCGTAGTCGATGAGCAGCTCGTCGATGTCGGATGAGTCGAGACCCGGCCACCGGTCGCGGTATTCCCGGGCGAGGGTCTCGAGGCTATCGATGTCGCCGCCCGGAACCGGTGAGCTCGCCGTGACGCAGCCCGTGGCCCTCCAGCCACGAGTGTCGATGATCCGATCGAGCAACGCCTCTGCCTCGGCCCTCGCGGTAGTGTAGCGGACCCCGATCAACGAGTAGAGCCCGTCGACCCCATCGGATGCGCCGTAGTCGGTGACACTCGAGCGGTGTCCGTATCTCAGATCCTCGGCGCCGGGCCGATTGCGGCCGAATAGGACGAGGCCGGTGTTGTAGTGAGTGACCTCGCTGCGTTCGAGCTCCAGTCCTGGATACCCCGCGTTGATTTCGCCGAGGAAGCTCGTCAGCTCGTCCTCGCCGACCACGATGTCGTCTGGCGATCGGTCGTACGGCAGATGCCAGACTCCGACGATCGATCGGCCGCGCCACGGGACGACGAAGAGGTGACGGCGCGAACGGCTGAAGACCGCATCCGGGTCGGAGGTCCCTCCGAGCACGGCGATCCCCATCTCTTCGGCTGGCCGGTCGACGACCAGACATAGGTCGCGCGAGAACGTCGAGGGTTCGGCGATCTCGATGCCGGTGTTGGCACCGAGCAATCGTTCCGACCAGGCGCCCGCGGCCACGACGACGGCTTCCGCCTCGATCCGGAACGCGTCGCCGGAGAGACCGTCTCGCACGTCCAGCCCCTCGACCCGGCCGCTCACGACCGCGACCCGGGTCGCCTCCGCGTAATTGGCGACGGCGGCACCGGCCCTCGTGGCCGACTCGAGCATGCCGATGCCGAGCCGCTGTGGGTGCTGAAGCTGGGCGTCGGCAAACACGCCGGCCCCCGTCATCCCCGATTTCTCGACCCCGGGAAAGAGCCTCTCTACCTCGCGGCGCGAGATCGTACGCCCCGTCCGGATCTGACGAGTCGGCTCCCGCACGTCCCGGTTTCGGTCCCAGGTGAGGAGGTCGTAGGCGGCGATCCCCGCGCGAAGGACGGCGCGCCCCTGCATCCCGTGACCGAACGTGGGAATCGCGATCGGGAGAGGCGCCACCAGGTGCGGAGCGGTCGCGAGGAGGATCCGGCGTTCGCGCGCCGAGGCCCGGACCCGTCGAAGATCGCCGTGCTGGAGATAGCGAATCCCGCCGTGCACCATGCGATACGAGTTGCCTGAGGCCGCGGTCATGAAATCGGCCTTTTCCACGAGCGCGACAGAGAGGCCGCGGAGCGCGGCATCACGCGCGACCGCGGCTCCGAAGACCCCGCCGCCGACCACAGCCAGCTGGAACCTCCGATCGGAAAGCGCCGACAGCTCGCGCTTCACGGCGCGTGGCCCCCAGAGGGCGCACGAGCCACCGCCCCGAGCTTCTTGGTGAAGATCCGGGCGTCCTTGCCTACCAGCCGGAAGTTGAGACGGAGAACAAGCGTGCGGAGCCAGTGGACGCCGAGCGCGACGTAGTTGAGCGGGTTCGTCCAGAAGACATACAGGTCGAGCGGAAACGCTCGCGCCGATTCGAAGCCCGAGTACTCGAGGACCTGAACGAGACTGTACTCCGTGAAGCTGTTGTAGTGATCGAAGTTGCCGTGCCGTGACTCCGAACCCGTGAGCGGAGCCGTGCCGTTGATCGAGTGAACGATGAGCGTGCCGCCGGGCGCCAGCCGTCTTCGGCAGAGAGCCAGAAAGCGAAGGATCTCGTCCTTCGTCAGATGGTTGATCTCCTGCTCGGCGAAGATGACGTCATACGGGGTCCCGTCCGCTTCGAGCAGAGGGAACGCCCGCGCCACGTGGCACGGCAGGCCACGCCTCGTCGCGTGTTCGACCTTCGCCGGGAACGAATCTACCCCCTCGACGGCGGTGTATCCCCGCTCACGGAGCAGGTTCACGAAGTACCCCGGGCCACATGAAGTCACGAGGATCGAAGCGTCCCTCCGCTCGGGGATGTGCGGGAGGTAGTTGTGGGCGTAGAACCGAGCGAAGGACGAATATCCCTTCTCGATGTCCCGCGGCGCTTCCCAGAACGAATCGAACGGCTCGATGCGGGCGGTAAGCTCCCCCCCCGCCCGGTCGACGTCTTGTTCGTGGTCCGTCACTGGAGCAATCCCTCCGCCCGATACCAATCCGCGGTGATGCGCGCCCCCTCGTCGAACGCGACACCCGGATCGAAACCTAGCACCCGACTGGCCTTCTCCGACCCCAGCTCGAAGCTGTTACGGAAGAAGTCGAGCCGCCTCCGGTGAAGCGGCGGCTGGATGCCGAGGGGTCGAAGTGTAAGCTCCATCGCCGTCCCCACCGCCAGCAATGGCCACAAGGGGATCCGCATGCGGGGCGGCTCGGCACCGACCGCGAGGGCCACGGCGGTGATCATCTCGTCCGTGGTGATCGGGGACGGGCCACCGAGCTGAAACACCTCTCCGACCGCGTCAGGGCTGCGCGCGGCCAGAAGCAGCGCCTCCACGAGGTCGTCGACGAACAGGACGTCGTGCAGGTTCTTCCCCTGGCCGATCCGGAAGAACTTCCCACCGGCGAGGGCACGAAAGAGCTTTAGAAGCCGTCGATCGCCCGGTCCGTAGATCTCCGGGATCCGAATCGCGACGGTCGGGACGTCCACGGCGGACAACGCGAGCCGTTCCGCTTCGAGCTTGGTCCGGCCGTAGATGTTGTGCGGCTGGCACGGGCTCGATTCGTCGACGCGACCCATAGCGACGCCGTAAACTCCGATCGTGCTGCCGTAGACCACGCGCCCGACGCCTGCCGCCGCGCTCGCTTCGAGCACGATCCTCGTTCCGTCTACGTTTACCTCGTGGAATCGCCGATCCGGTATCGACATCTCGTGCTGCGCCGCCGCCAGGTGCACGACGACGTCCGCCGCGGCCACCAACCGGGACACGGCCTCGCGATCGGTAACGGAGGCGAGGGTGACATCGGCTCCCGCCTCGCGGAGGCGACGCAGGTTGGAGGCCTCCGCGGCCGTGTTCTCCTCCCCGAGGATACCGACCCGCCACCCGCGCTCGACGCAGGCATGAGCCAGTCGAGATCCGATAAACCCTGTTCCTCCCGTGATCGCGATGCGATCGCTCACGGACGCGTCACCAGGGTCAGTGCGGGCGCTCGGTTGATCGGGCCACGAAGTCGGCGAGGGTGCTGATCGTACGGAGATGGCTCTGGTCGGAGCTCGTTGTCGCGGCCAGATCGACGTAGATCCCGGCCCGCTCGAGACGGGCTTCGGCGCTGACGATGAAATTCACGAGCGCCAGGGAGTCGAGCTCGCCCCCGATGAGCCTGGTGTCGGGCGAGAGCGCGATGCGGGTATCCGCGCTTCTCGTCTCGTTCAGCTCCGCGACAGCCTCGAGCAGGGTTGCCGTGATGACAGGCGGGGTCGGCCCGCCGCCTGCAGGGCGAGACGTCTCGCGCGTGTCGGTAGCCTCCCCGGCCTCCGCGTCGGCCGTAGCCTCCTCGTCGACCGTCGACCCGTTCTTCTCGCCATGCGGGACCATGAGCCCGCGGTGATACGGGGCGAAGGTCATGTTCGGGGGGACGTCCTCCCGAACCACAGCCGCGGCTCCGACGACCGCGCCGGCCCCGACCTCCACTCCGTCGAGCACGATCGCGGCGGGCAGCACGGTGACGGAGTCCCCGATGCGGACCGGCCCCGTGGTGTATCGGTTCGCGCCGTCCGTACCCGAATCCACCAGACCGCCGCCGATCCGGCAGCCGCCCGCGATGCTCACGGATTCGCCGATATCGATGCCACCCTGAGATATGATCGAAGCATAGGACCCGATATCCGTGCCGGATCGGACCCGAATCCCGCCACCCTTTGAGATGACGACCGCGGCTCGGTGCAGGATCACGTTGTCGCCGAGCTCGATCCCTTCCTCGCCGGCCCCGCGCCCGTCCACGAGGCATCGATCGTCGATCACGACGTCGTCCCCCAGGCTGACGCGGTGCGCGTTCCGCAGGGTGATGTCCCTACCGAAGACGGGGTTTCGGCCCACGCTGCGAAAGAGCGCGGGACAGAAGAGCCGCCGTAACGCGATCCCGAGGGCTCCCGGCACCGGGAGGATGAGCAGCGAGATCAGCTCGTAGCGGATCAACCTCCACAGCGAATACTCGCCGATCACCAGCTCGGCGTATCGCTGAAGGCTGCTCTTGTCGCTCTCGAAGAGACGCTGTCGGGCGATATTGGCTTCGTCGAGGTGCTCTTTTTGCGCAGAGGTCATATAGAAATGAGATGGCGCAGGCGGCGTGCCGCGAGGCCGCGGTTGAAGACGGGTTTCTAAGCCAAAGCCAAGTGGCGGTGCAATACAGCGTTGCGTCAAGACGCGCGCCAGCAAGGATCTGGTTCGCTATCGTCCTGGCCGACGCTAACTCGCTGACTGAGGCGCCGTTGCCACGACCGCGGCGGGTTCGGCGACACACGAGCCCGCTGGCCGGAACTGGCGGCGGGCGAATCGAACGGGACAGGGGAAGCTCATGTGCGGCATCGCCGGCATCGTAGGCAGCGAGCGGATCGACCCGGCAGCCGCCCGTCGAATGCTGGATGCGCAGCGGCACCGCGGGCCGGACGATCTCGGCCTGGAGGTCACGCCGTTCTCCGCCCTGGGCCTCGCACGTCTTTCGATCATCGGTCTCGAGAACGGTCGCCAGCCGATCGTCAGCGAGGACGGGCGCTACCACCTGGTCTGCAACGGTGAGATCTACAACTATCCCGAGCTTCGCCGCCGTCTCGAGACCGAGGGATGTCGGTTCGCGACAGATTCCGACTGCGAGACGATTCTCCATCTGTACCGTCGGAAGGGGCCGGAATGCCTCGACGACCTGCGGGGGATGTTCGCCTTCTCGATCTGGGACACGGTCGACCGAACCCTCTTCGCAGCCCGTGACCGCATGGGACAGAAGCCCTTCTATTACCACGCGGAGGGCGGGCGACTCCTTTTCGCTTCGGAGATCAAGGCCCTTCTGGCCGCCGACCCGGGGTTGGCGGAGCTGGACCTCGCGGGACTCGATCAGTACCTGGGCCTTCGGCTCATCGCCCCACCTCGCAGCATGTTTCGCGGGATTCGCAAGCTCCCGCCGGGTCACTCTCTGACGTTCGGCCAGGATGGGCTCGTCGTTCGCCGCTACTGGGAGCCGGTCTACGAGCCGAAGCACGATCGGCCCGAGGACGACCTGCTCGACGAGCTCGAGGAGGTCCTCACCGAGGCCTGTCGCAGCCATCTGTTGAGCGACGTGCCCGTCGGCGCCTTCCTCAGCGGCGGTCTCGACTCGAGTCTGATCGTGGCACTCCTGGGCGGTCGCGTGGGCGATCGACGGCTCCCGACCTTCACGCTGGGCCTGCCGCACGAGACGTACGATGAGTCGCCCGCCGCCAGAGTCGTGGCCGACCGGTACGACACGGAACACCATGAGCGCACCGTCACGCCGTCGCTGGTGCAGACCCTCCCCACGGTGATCCAGCAGCTCGACGAACCTTCGGATCCGCTGTGCGTCCCGACCTACCACCTCGCCGCACTGGCCCATGAGCACGTGAAGGTCGTTCTCGGGGGCGACGGCGGTGACGAGGCGTTCGGGGGGTACGACCGCTATTACGCCAACGAGTACGCGAGCCTGTATGCGCGAATCCCGCGCGTGGTGAGGCGGGGTGTGATCGGGCCGATTCTCGGACGCGTCCCGGATGGGCGGTGGTACAAGAGTCGGGCGCACCAGTTGAAGTGGCTCCACCGAGCCTCGTTCCTCGAGGGCGGCGAGCGGTACGCCGACAGCCTTACCTACTTCCACTTCAACAGGGAGCGACGGCACCGGCTGTTCACCTCCGAGGCGATCGCGACGTTGGGGGGCCAGGCCGCCGAGGGGGTGCTCGCGGCCCCCTACGAGTCTGCCCGAGCGACCCACCCGATCGATCGCATGTTGGCCGCCGACGTCGCGGTGCGGCTACCCGACCATCCGGTCATGCTGACGGATCGCATGACGATGGCGCATGGCCTGGAGGCGCGGAGCCCCTATATGGACTCGAGGCTCGTGGACTTCGCGGCTCGGTTGCCGGTGGATTTGAAGGTGAGGGGGCGAGGCCTGCGGCATCTGCAGCGACGGCTGGCGCGGCGACATCTCCCGGCCGAGATCGTCGACCGACCGAAGCAGGGGTTCTCGTCCGCGCTGCCCTACATGCTTCGGGACGAATACCGGCTCCTCTACAAGTTGTTTCTGTCAGAGTCTCGTCTTGCCGGAGAGGGGATTCTGCGACAGTCGTCCATCGACGGCTTCCGGGCCGCCCACGCGTCCGGACGGGAAGACCACGGGCAACGGCTGTGGCTGCTTTTGAACGCGGAGATGTGGTATCGCATGTTCATCTGTGGCGAGTCGCGCTCCGATCTCGATGACCGGATTGCCGGCGCCGCGGGAGCCGGGGGCGCGGCCGGCGCAACGCCGCTGGTGCCTCAGGCCGGTGTCGTTCGCCGTTCCGCCGGACCGCGCAGGTCCACTCCCTCGGGAACGGCGTAGCTCTCCGCCGCCGCCCACTCGAACACCGCGGTCTCGTCGACTTCGAGGAGCCCCGACGAGCGGAGGAAATCCAGACAAGGCCTGTTCTTCCCGGTCGGCCTGTATCGGGCCACCAGCCGGCGGAGACCGGCATCGCGGGCCCGGCCGACGGCCCAGGCGATCATGCTTCGCTCGAGGTTCCGACCCAGGACGCGACAGCTCATCACGAAGTCGACGACCTCGAGCGAGTCCCGGACACGCGCGAGACCGAGCAGGCCCGTGACCCCGTGATCCCCGAACCGGTCCGCCAGCCCGAACGTCCAGAATTCATGAGCTTCGTCGGCCGCCCACCCCACGAGACCGGCCTCGCTCATCCGCCGGGTCGCCAGGTTCATCTGATTCGTCTTGTTGAGTAGCTGGGCGGCCCGCACCCGATTCGCGTCGCCGAGTCGCTCGACGTGGACGAGACTTCCGAGAGAGCGGAGCCAATCGTCGACGGATTCCACGTTCACTGTCTCCGCGGCGACTTCGCGACGCGCGCGATACATCGCGGCGCGGTCGCGGTCCTCGCCCGTCAGGGCCGGAACGTCGAAGCAACGGAGCGCCCG
>JAOTZH010000257.1 GCA_029861425.1 Gemmatimonadota bacterium | reverse complement strand
GGGGGCATCATGCTCGGGAACATCGTGGGCGTCAGCGGCAACGTCTCGGCCGTCGGTCTGCGCGTGTTCCCCGTGGTGATTCTCGGCGGGCTGGATTCGATCGGCGGCGCGGTGCTCGGCGGCGCGATCATCGGTCTCCTGGAGGTCTACGTCGGCGGCTATGTCGGGGCGGGACTCAACCTGATCATTCCCTACGTCCTGCTGGTTCTGGTTCTGATGATCCGCCCGTACGGGCTGTTCGGGAAGGAGATCATCGAGCGTGTGTGACCGAAGACGTAACGGGGTCGGCCGCTTCGATCGCGATCGGGCGGGCGCAGGGGGCCGCGTCTGATGGCGCTCGACTGCGGGGTATTCCACACGACGTACAGGTCGGACATGGCCCTCCGCCGCACCCCTGTCGAGCGGGGGCGAATGGGGCTCTTCATCCTGCTCCTCCTCGTCTTCCCCTTCCTTGCCAGCCCCTACTGGCTGAATCTCGCGAATCAGATCGCGATCGCGACGATCGGGGCGATCGGCCTGAACATCCTCGTCGGTTACACCGGTCAGGTCTCCCTCGGCCAGGGTGCCTTCATGGCGGTCGGCGCGTACGGTACCGGGTTGCTCACACTCCGGTTCGGACTCCCGTGGGGCGTCTCGATCGTCGGCGGGTGTCTGATGACGGCCGCGATCGGGACGTTTTTCGGCCTGCCTTCGCTCCGGCTCAAGGGGCTCTACCTCGCGATCGCGACGCTCGCGGCTCAGGAGATCATCGAGTGGGTCGTCACCCACTGGACGGCGCTGACCGGCGGGACCGAGGCCCTGGTCCTCCCCGCCCCGCAGATGTTCGGACTCCGGTTGAACTCGGACTTCAACTTCTACTGGGTGGCAACCGGGCTGGCGCTGCTCACCGCCCTCTTCACGGCGAACCTCTTCAGATCGAGAATCGGACGATCGTTCGTCGCGGTCCGGGATCAGGACATCGCGGCCAGCGTGATCGGTGTGAACATATTCCGGACCAAGCTGCTGGCGTTCGCGACCTCCTCGTTCTTCGTCGGGCTCGCGGGGGGGTTGATCGCCTACTATCGGAACATCGTGACGTGGGAACGGTTCACGCTCGAGACGTCGATCTTCTATCTGGCCATGATCATTGTGGGCGGGCTCGGGACCATCCGGGGGTCTTTTTTCGGAGCGGCGCTGATCACCCTGCTCCCCGCCGCGATCACGAATCTCGGGCGTGCGCTTCAGGAATCGGCCCCCGGCGTGGCGGTTCAGCTTCCCAACATCCAGCAGGCCGCGTTCGGACTCGTGATCATCCTGTTCCTGATCTTCGAACCGGAGGGTCTGTCCAAACTCTGGGGCAACGTGAAAGACTACTTCCACGTGTGGCCCTTCGCGTACAAGCGCGGCGAGGCTCGGGGCGGGTAGGGTCGTCCCGGTGATGGAGGTCGCCGAAATCCCGCCAGGAGGCTGGAGAGCATGAGGTTCGGTCTAATCGTCCCCAGGCTTCTGATGCTGGTCGTTTTCGTGTTCGCCGGCTGCGGCGGCGGTGAGCCCGCCGATCCGGGGACGGACGAGATCAAGATCGGCGCGATCTTCGACCTCACGGGTCCCACTGCAGACATCGGAACCGATTATGCGGATGCGGTTCGCGCCTGGGTCGACTGGACAAACGGCCGCGGGGGCATCGGCGGACGCCAGATCGATCTGATCTTCCAGGACTATGCGTACCAGGTGGACCGGGCCGAACAGCTCTACAGCCAGTTCGTCCAGGAAGGCGCGATCGTGTTCATGGGGTGGGGGACCGGAGACACGGAGGCCCTCGTCCCGCGTGTCGCTACGGATCGGATCCCCTTCAGCTCCGCGTCGTTGTCACACCGGCTGGGCGACCCGGAGGAGGCTCCGTTCAACTTTCTCGTCGCCACGTCCTACAGCCAGCAGTTCCTGGTGAGTCTCGACTGGATCGCCGCCGACCACGCATCCGGGGGCGGCTCGGGGCGGCCGGGCGTCGCCCTGCTCCACAACGCCAGCCCCTTCGGGTTGTCGCCATGGACACAGCTTGGAGAGGACTACGCGGCGCAGGCCGGGATCGACGTGAGGCTCTTCGAAATGCCGCGTGGCGCGACCGACTTCACCGCCGAGATGATACGGATTCGGCAATCGGAGGCCGGATACATCGTGATCCAGAACACCTCGGCCCCGGCCGCCGTCGCGGTGCGCAACGCGCGTAGTCTGGGGCTGGACGCCACGATCGTCTGCCTCAACTGGTGCGCCAACGCACTCCTGGTCGACCTCGCCGGAGACTCGTCGGAAGGCGTTGTCGGGGGAATGCCCTACCCCCCGCCCTGGGTCGACGCACCGGGTCTGGCCGACCTCAAACAGCACCTCGCGGCCAGAGGCGACGACGTTTCCGATCGCACGACCGCCTACACGCAGGGCTGGTTCACGTCGGAGATCTTCGGAGAGGGCATTCGACGCGCGCTGGAGTCGGGAGAACCGCTGACGGGCGAGTCCATTCGGGCGGCTCTCGAAGAGATCACCAGCTTCGACACGGGGGGAGTAACCGTGCCGATAACCTTCAGCACGGGGGACCACCGGGGGGCGAACGGTATGCGAATGTTCCGCGTCGAGAACGGGGCATGGACACCGATCACGGACTTCATGACGGCACCGGAGGTCCGGTGAGGCATCTGTTCCCGTGACCGCCGACGACGGCCACGGGCATGCGCCCCTCCTGGAGCTCAACAACGTCGAGGTCCTCTACGACGACGTGATCCTCGTCCTGCGAGGGCTCTCCCTGGCGGTGCGCGAGGGGAGCATCGCGGCCCTCCTCGGCCCCAACGGAGCGGGGAAGACGACGACCCTCAAGGCGATCTCGGGACTTCTGAAGGTCGAAGACGGCGAAGTGACGGATGGATCGATCCAATTCGCGGGAGATGATATCCGGGGACTGGACGCTGACGAGGTCGTTAGGCGGGGGATCTTTCAGGTGATCGAGGGGCGGCGGGTCTTCGAACATCTATCGGTCGAGGACAATCTCGTCGCGGGCGCCTACACGCGGCGTGACCGTCGAGAGATCCCGGCCGACATCGAGCGAGTGTACGGGTATTTCCCTCGATTGGGAGAGCGCTCCAGACAGGAGGCGGGTTATCTGTCGGGCGGAGAGCAGCAAATGCTGGCGGTCGGTCGTGCGCTCATGGCGCGCCCGCGGATGCTCCTCCTCGACGAGCCCTCCCTCGGACTCGCTCCCCTGCTCGTACGTGACATCTTCGAGATCGTGCAGCGGATCAACCGCGAGGAGGGGACGACGATTCTCGTCGTCGAGCAGAACGCCCGTCTCGCGCTGTCGATCGCCGACTACGGCTACGTCATGGAGGGCGGGCGCGTCGTCCTCGAAGGCACGTCCGAGGTGCTCTCGGCCAACGAGGACGTGAAGGAGTTCTACCTGGGTCTGGGCGACGTGGGCCGCCGATCCTATCGTGACGTGAAGCACTACCGCCGAAGAAAGCGGTGGTTGTCATAACCCGGATGGCAGCCGGCGGCTGCGTGGGAGCATCCCGGTGACGGAACGACTGTTTTGGTCCGCCTCCGAGTCTCGACACGACTGGGAGAACGCGCAGGACGAGCTGGCCACTCAGGCGGCGGCGTACGGGCACGAGCACAGCCCGGAGATCCGGCGCCGTCTCGACGCTGCCGGCGTATCTCCCGAATCGATTCGTTCCATCGGTGATCTGTCCGCGATCCCCCCGATCGCGAAAGACGACCTCCCGTCGCTCCAGGCGAGCGATCCTCCATTTGGCGGGATGCTCGCGGTTCCCGTTGCCGAGCTCCGACGCATCTACCGATCCCCGGGTGGAATCACGGACCCCGAAGGGCGCGAAGAAGACTTCTGGCGCATGGCACCGGCCCTGTGGGCGGCCGGTTTTCGGCCCGGCGACGTGGTCCTCAATACGCTGTCGTATCAC
>JAOTZH010000098.1 GCA_029861425.1 Gemmatimonadota bacterium | reverse complement strand
AGGCCTGCGCCGCCTGCAGGTAGCTCTTCCGATTCCAACCCAGAGCCAATACCGCGTCGAAGCGTCCGTCGCGGATGATCGAATCGAGCTCTGGGGTGTCACAGCCCCGGAAGGCCTGGAGTCCGGGCTCCTTTGCGACGTTGCTCAGCCAACGTGATTGGTAGCCCGACAGCAGGTCGAGGTCCCAGTCGAACTGGACGCCGAACCCGGCTTCCGATTGGCCGCCCGCGTCCTGTCGGTGGCAGTAGAGCACCTCGAGGTCGTGCTGCTCTGCGATTCGGGCGAACCACGGCGCGTAGTACTGCACCGGGTGAGAGGCCACCACGGCCAGCCTGAACGACCGGTCCCTCCGAGTCTCGAGTGGCGAATCGAGCATCACGCCGCCCGGCGCACCCACGCCGAGAAATCCTGTCCCAGGAGCTCGGAGAGTTGCTCGACCTCGTCGGCCAGCAGTCGTCTCAGCCCCGCTTCCGTTTCGCCCGGCATTGGAGGATACCCGGGCCTCATGAAGACCCGCTCCATCGCCTGCCGCAGCCCCAGGCGGTCCTTCAGCGCCACGGCCCGGCGAGTCCCGATCAACCGCTTGAGCGGGCGAAACGCGTAGCGGTTCAGCCGGTCGTGCAGCACGCTGTGGACACGTCCTAGCGTATCGCTCCTGGGCGACACGCCACGTCTGGATGAGGCGTGCCCACCCTCGACGGTCCCGGGCTCGAACCTGGCATCGACGTCGAGGAAACCGTAGAGCCGACGCAGCACCTCCCCAGGTACCGTTTCGATGTCCTCGAAGCGGATCACGTGCATCCGGTCACGACCAACGTGCTCCAGCCAACGCGTCAAGTGCTTGCCGTAGCGGGCCGGCTCGAGGATTCGGTCCGGGTATCGCTCTATGGCCGCGTCGAACGTTTGCGGCAGATCCTCACTGGTCCATTGGTGGAAGTTCTGACGCCGCAGGTGCCAATAGTGCGAGTAGGCCTGCCGCACCGGGTCGCGGAGCGAGACGAGTACCGCCGCTTCGGGAAACAGACTGGCTACACGAGCGGGAGCGCGGACCGAGGCTAGATACCTGGTCGAAATCTCCCCCACGATGCGCTCATCAGATGCACCCGCGAAGTGTTCCAGGTACTCCTGCAAGCGACCGTCGACCACCTCGTGATGGAGGAAGTTGGTCTCCTTACAGGGCGCCATGTGGATCTCGGGATGCTGTCTCAGACAGTTGAAGAGCCAGGTCGTCCCTGCTTTGGGTGCGCCGATCCCGATCAGATTCGGCCGACGGTCAGGCAGCGCGGGCCTCCCTCGTCAGCACGCGATCGAACAGCTGGCATTGACGCCGAGTCATCTCTCGCGCCGTGTACGGTGCGAACTCGTCCCAATCCACTTCAGGCTCGAACGGGAGACGCTTGAGTACACCGGACCACTCCCGTCGAAACGCCGCGACCTGTTCGTCCCCGATGCCCGTCGCCCCGAACGAGACGACGGTCCCCGCGCGACAACGCGACAGGATATCTACCACCGAGCTTCGTTCGTTGAAGAGCGCCAGGAGGGGACGGCGGGCCAGGATAGCCGGGAAGACCTTGGAGGCCGTGTAGTCAGGGTCCAGCGATCCCGGTACAAGGAGGAAGTCTGCGTCCACGAGGATCTGTAGTGCCTCGAAATACGGCACCCGGGCTGGTTCCTCGGACACTTGGCCGGCGAGATCGAGTTCGTCGATGAGAGGCTGCATCTGAGGCGACGCGGCGGGGTCGTACGCCGTGCCGACGAACCTAAGCCGAACGCGCGAGTACAGGGACGGATCTGACCGAAGACCTTGACTCAAAGCGCGCAGCATGGCCTCCACGGCGGGCAGCATGTCTTCATTGACTCGCCCGACGTAAACGCCGTAAAGGGCGTCCGAGGGAGGTCGAGGCGTCCGGTCGAGCCGATCGAAGTCCTCCTTGGCCGCCCCAAACGGCAGTTCGATTGCGGGGATTCCCTGCAACCTGGGATACCGGACGCGAAGTGTATCGATGTAGGCCTGCGTGACCGCCGTGATCCCCGCGACCGCCTCCATCGTCCACGGTTCCATGTGGCGGTGGAGGATCGTCATGGCCGAAGCCTTCTTGCCCCGAGCGCGCCCTCCGGAGTTCGGGTCATGCATCCAAGGATCTTGCAGATCGACGACGAACGGGGTCCCACGCAGCCCTCTCCACAGTCTCCCGAGGGGCAAGCAGGCGAACTGTGTGGTAGAGAAGTACACCAGGTCGGGGGTCTCGCGCTCACCTGCGGTCGCCAACCACGGCAGTGCTCGGATGGCCGGGTTCCCGATCCCGAGCGGCCGCGTTAGACGACGCGAGAACGCGCGCGTGCTGATCACCCGGACGTCGGCCGGGACGGTCTCGGCGAGCCTGGAATCGAGTGCGCCTTCCACCTGTTCCGGTGCAACAGCCAAGACCGTCGGGCGCCACCCGAACTCCTCGTAATACGGTAGAGACATCCGCACGCGTTGCATGTCCGGCGCGTTGACCGGCGGGAAGTGTGGCGAAACGATCAACAGCTTGCGCAGGGGCGTCACGCCGTCTCGGCCGATGCGGTCGCGAATCTGATTTCGGCATCCCCGGCCTTCAGGAGGCGCCGGAAAACCGCGCTCTCCGATGACAATTCGTCGAAGGTGCCGCCGCCGACCACCCGCCCTCCGTCGAAGACGAAGATCCGGTCGCAATTGCGGATCGTGGCAAGACGATGTGCGATCACGATGAGGGTGCGATCCCCTATAAGCCGCGCGATGCTCGAGGCGATCTCGCGCTCCGTCTCCGTGTCGACCGCCGAGGTAGCCTCGTCTAGGATCAAGATCTCTGGGTTCCGATACAGAGCCCTCGCGATGCCGAGTCGTTGGCGTTGGCCGCCGGAGAGCATCACGCCCGACTCACCGAGACGCGCGTCGAGTCCCTCGGGGTTCTCTCGAAACAGGTCCGCGACTTGAGCGGAGCCAAGCGCCCTCCACACGCGCTCGTCGTCGATCGACGTGTCGGGGATCCCGAACGCGACGTTTCGGCGGACCGAGTCATCGGCCAGGTACCCCGCCTGAGGGATGAAGCCGATTCGACACCGCCACTCCTCGAGCGCTCCGCGAATCGGGACGCCGCCGACGCTCACGGTTCCCAGATTCGGTTCCAGCAGCCCGAGCAGGATGTCCACCATCGTGGATTTCCCTGCGCCCGACTGGCCGACTAGCGCGACGACCTGTCCAGGCTCGATCGAGAGCGACGCCATCACCAGGGCATCGGTATCCGCACCCGGATACCGGTATGAGACCGAGTCGACCGTGATCACGCCGCGAGGAAGAGAGAGCCCCGCCTCTGGATCGGGCTCTCTTGCTTCGACCTGCTCGAGCTCGGCAGCAACGGTGCGGACAGACGGGCCGTTGAAGCGGAGTCGGTTGAGTGCGCTCAGCATGCGGTTTGCCGAAGGAATCAACCGGAGCATCGCCACCGTGAGGAGGGCGATGCCGGCAAACGCCTGATCCCCTGGCGTCCCCGTGACGAGCAATACGGAGATCAGAGATACGATCACCCCGACGGCGATCGCCTCGATCGCCAAGGGGGGGAGCACCTGGACCATCAGGAGCTCCCGATACGCCGTCATGACCTGCTGATTGCTCTTCTCGAAGCCGCCCAGGAAGAAGGATTCAGTACCCGTCACCTTCGCTTCCTTCAGACCGCCGAAGCTGTTCTGGACCCAGGAGATTCTTCGCGCGTCGTATTCGTGGCGGGCCTCGGAGATCCGCTTCAGCCGAGACTTCAGGCGCCACCCGATCAGGCCGCTCACGGCGGCGAGCAACGCGATCCCCAGAAACACGAGGCCACCCTGAACGACCCACAGGAGCGTGATCAGACCTACCGTGACCAGCAGCTCCGTGAACAGTCGCATCATCGGTAACACGACGGAGCTGAAGACCTTTTCGGCTTCGATCGTCGTGTTTCTGATGAGCTCGGATGTACTGCGACCGAAGTGTCGCTCGTAGGGCGCCCGCACGTACCCGCGCATGAGACGAACGGAGAGAGCCTGTGCGGCGTCCATGAGGAAGCGGTAGGTCAGATGCCACATCACTGCGAGGTAACCGTTCTTGAGCAGGATGATCACGACGAGCGTGGCACCCGCGACGAGCACCACCTCGGTCCCCTCGACACCCAATCGTTCGAGAGCCGGTCCAACGAGGGGTGCGGCGAGTAGACTCTGTGGGTCCTGGACCGACTGGACGAACGGGAGGATTATGCCCACTCCTACGATCTCGAGGACGGAGCCGACCAACATCATCGCCAGGAGGCCGAACAGGACCACTCGTTGGCGCGTGTCTAACAGCCGGAAGACTTCGATCACGGTGTTCACTCAGCCCACCTTACGCCTTCGAGGCGCGTCGTCTCTTCCGACCGCGTGGTCGACGGACGGCTGCACCAGCGTGAGGAAACGCTCTTGCTCGACATCCCAGCAGAACCGACGGTCCGCCCGTTGCCAGGCCGCCGTCTGGGCGGCTGCGAGCGCGTCGCGATCGTCCCGCCAACTGACGAGGGGCTCGACCAGCGCACCGCTCCTCAGCTCAGGCACCAGCGTCCCGGCACCCGGCATCTTCGAAAGCGCTTCGCGCTGTCCTTCCGTGTCCGTCGCGAGCACGGCAAGACCGCCCAGGGCGTACGAGAAGAGCTTGTTCGTGACCGTGACCCCATAGTTCGGGTGCGTGGGCCGCTCGAGCGCGAGTCCCACGTGGTACCGTTCGAACGCTCGGATGAGGTCGTCGTGCGGAAGCGGCTCATGGAAGAACAGGGCTGCGTTCTCTCCCCCGATGCACTCGAGTTGTTGGCGGAAGTCCGAGCTCACACGCCCACGGAAGTGGAGCTCGACCCCCTCGCCGATCTCACCGACCGCCCGCACGGCCTCTTCCAGTCCGCGTCCAGGTCCGAGGGTCTGTCCGAACCAGTGGATACGTAGCGCGCCGTCCTGGGGGCGCTCGGAAGGCGGCGGCATGTCCCCGCGCAACCGCAGCGGAAAAACGTTGTAGAGCACATCAGCCGCGACGCGGTAGCGAGTTTCCAACCGGTCGGCCATCGCCTGCGATGCGGTTGTCACGTAATCGCACCGGCCGATGAACTCCGCTTCGATCGAGTGAATCGTTCTCGGATCGTCCGTACCGCTGTCGGCAAGCAGATCCTCGCAGTCGAATCCGAGTCGTGCCCCGTGCGCCTCCGCGGCGAGGGCGGCGATCGGCAACCCGAGCTGCGTGTGGCCGATATAGAGATCGGCGGGCCAGTCGAGGGCGAGCTGCGTCAGGGCCGACGCCCCTCGCACTGCGCTCGCGACCGCGACGCCGGCCGACTTCATTCCGGCTCGAAGCAACCGCCGCGCGACTTCGCTTCGAGCTGCGGTCGCGAACCAACGACCTCGCGTCGGCCCGGACCTGTGCAGGACCACCGACCTCAACTCCCAAGGACGCGTCTCGGCGAGACGGCGGTCTTCGAGCGAGCGGGCGGGGTCGGTTTGTCTGGAAACGACGACGACTTCGTGGCCCTCCTTCGCGAGAGTATCCGCCTCGCGCAGGCTCCGAGGCTGAGACGAAATGTGGTGCGGACAGACGATGCAGGTCCGACTCATGCTAGGCTCGCCTCAGCATGAACTGGTTTCCGACGAACACCTCCGGGCGCAGCTGGCCATCGCGCTCGACCTCGTCGATCGCCCGCGTCACTCCTCCGTTCCACCATCCGACTGTCCCGTAGTCGTCTCCGGCGACGAAGCCGCCTCGCTTCACGAGCGGCAGGAAGGCTCGGACGGTCTCGAGGGTCGGCTCGTACCGGTGGTCGGCATCGACGTACACCCAGTCGAAAGAGCCGTGCTCGAACATCGCGGCGGCTTCGATACCGGTCATGCGATGGACATGGACATTCGGTGCGGTCGCGAAGCGGAGCTTCACCGCTGCGTGCAGCCGGTCCATCTCCCCCTGTTCACCGGCCCCGCCGCCGTACACCGCCTCGTCGTGCTCCTCCTCAGACGCGTATCCCCACGGATCGATCAAGTGCAGCTCGCGCGGTTCACATTTCGCCAGGATCTCGGCGGAAAAGTCGCCTCTGAACACGCCAACTTCGGCAACCCGTCCGCCCTTCGGCATCCGCGAGAGGAGGTGCACCCGGGCCGCCTCCCGGCGCGGACCGCGCACCCTGGCCATCACGAGCCGCAGCGGGTGCCTGCTGGTGGCCACATGCCCGAGCCATTTAACAACCCGCCGCGGCTTCAGGTCGCAAACACCTTGCTGGTCTCGACCCCGTCGGCCTGCCGAGCCGAAGCGATCGCGGAACCGACTCGCGGACCCGTACGCAGCCAGAGGCTCTGCGCGCGTCCAGTCCTCTGCGGGAACCAGTCATCGAAGTCCGACCGGGAACGCTGCACATGATGCCCGGCCCACAGCACTTCCACGTCGGTCGCTGCCTGGAGATAGGCCTGGAGCACGTACTGCTCGCCCCACCCCCAGCGTTGGTCGATCACCCACTCGCGCGGGTACTCGTAGGGCAGAAAGACGTCGTGTACGTGCACGACTGCCCCCGCCGGAAGGGCAGGCAACACGGACAGGAAGAACCGTACGACGTCGTTTCCCGTGTCCACCCGATGGCTCGAGTCGAAGAAGACCATGTCTCCCGACGCGATTTCGGCGAAGGCGTCGATCTCGAGGTCCTCCAGCCGCTTCCGGATCACCCGGTCGGCCACGCTTTCGACCTCGACTCGCGGCTGCGGATCGATACATACCACCTCGGCATCGAGACCGCCGTCGATGATTGCCTGCCGCATGATCCGCGTGCTGTTCCCGCTCCCCACCTCGACGATCCGCCGCGGCGCCAGGTCTCGGACGAGGCAATAGAGCACCTCGGCGTCAGGCGATCCGTAGAAGATGTTGTCCAACCGATAGCCGACGTCGTTCGTCTCGGGCGACGCCAACCGAGCGATTTCGTCCCGGTATAGTTTGAGCAGTTCGACGACGGCCGTATGATCCGAATCGCGGACCGAGTCGGGCACGGGGAAGGCCGGCTCGTCGAAGTAGCCCCGCGCCTCCAGCCCCTTCAGGCGGGCGAGTTCCGCCTGTTCCGCCGTCAGCGTACGAAGCCCGAGGTTGAGTGGGCGAAGCCCCCGGTTCAGCGCTTCTTTGAGACGCGTCGAGAGCGCCATCAGGCCGCTCTCTCCATCGCATCGCCGTGTGGCGCGCGGGCCCTGTGCCTGCGGGTCGAACGCGCGACCGTGCGAGTGACCAGGCGCGCGGGTCTGACAACGCGGTATAGGAACGCGAGCCGGTCCGGCAAGCGGACCGCTGCGGCATCCGCGGGCATCGGAGCGAGAACCAGGCCGCTCAGATACGCGGCTCGCTGTGCCATTGTCTCACGGACCCCGAGGAAGAATCGATGATCTGCGGCCGAGTTCGGCGGATACGGCGGCGCGACCTCACTGACCAATCGCTTGCCGAGATCGTTCGCCAGGTCTTTCGCGGTATCGCTCCATTCGATCCCGTGGGCCGCCGCCAGTACATCGTCGGCAAGGGACGAGGCCAACTCGACGGATCTGGTCACCTGGGCGGCCACAGCCCGCGCGGACACGGCACGCCGGTCGAGCCGACCGGGACGACCCGCCTCCGCCACATCGACCAGCCATCCGAGGCTGCCCCAGGCGTGCTTGCCGCCGTGTACGGCCAACGCGATGAACCGATCCTCCGGGTCGAGACTGGCGATCGGCCTGTCCATGAGGACCTCGCTTCCCCGCCGCCCCCACACGTCCTCCAGAGTCAGCCCCGGGCGATACCTCGGCATCAGGCTCCAATGCACCTCGACGAGTGGACCTGACCCGAGCCGCCGGAGCGGGACGGCGCCGGACGCGCGGTGGACCACGCGGTCCGCCCGGCGGCCGAGCCCGGTCGTCGAACGGAACCCGACTTCGGCAAGCGCATCGAGCGCGCGGTCCAGATCTCGCGGGCGCACCGCAATATCGAGATCGCCGAATTCGCGCATCGCGTGCGACCCGTAGACGGCCTCGGCGAGCACCGGCCCCTTTAACGGCACGCTCTCCACGCCAGCGGTGCTCAGGAGGTTGGTGAGGTCGACAAGCTCCCGTGCCATCCCGAGATTCTTCGCGGCGATCGCGTGGGCGTCGCGCTTCATCGCGGCCCGGGCCGACTCGGGGACACGGCCGTCCTCGCGCTGGCCCAGGTGTCGGTAGAGCAGCGGCCGGAGTCCGTGGAACTCCGCCAGCGGACCGAGGCGGTCCCAGTCGATCCCGCGGCCTAACGCGCGGTCGAGCCGCGCTTCGCTCGCCTCGTCCATCTCCAGACGGGCGATCGAGCAGAGAAGCAGCATTTCCGGGGTCGCGACGGCTTCGAGCTCGGGCCTCATCGCGCCTCCGCCCGGGCCTGCGGGGTGTCCTCCCCGGGCGACCCGCCGAGCGGGATGAAGTCCAGGTGCTGCCCGGCCCGACCGAACTCGCCGACGCCGGGAACCTCGACCCACGCGTGCGCGTCCAGCCCGAGCCCGTTCCGCGCGACGCCGAGCCGGACGCCCGACGGCTGACCCCGCCGGGCCAGCATGCCGCGCAGAGCGAGCGCCTTCACCAGGCAGGTCACCTTCGGCACAAACGCGGCGACGGCTTCGATCGCGCGCGCCACGCCGCGCACGGCTTGGACGGGTTGTACGTCCGACCGCTCCTCGTCCAGCTCGTGCGGGGTCTCCGGGACGGCGATCACCGGGCCGAGGACCTTCCGGACCTTCGACTTTCGCGTGAGCCATAGCCGGAGCCGGGCGATCCACGTCCAACCCCACGCCTCGATGTAGAGGCGCTTCCGATCGCGCGGGAGAGCCATGAACCGCCGCGCCGCCGTCATGCCGGTCCCTGCTTCACGAGACCGCGTTCGAACAGCTCGCCGAGCACGTCGAGGACGTCGGCCTCGCACTCGTCGCGGGCCACCTCGTATTCGGAGAGCAGCGTCTCCACGATCTGGCTCACGAGCACGGGCTCGCTGAGGAGCGACCAGATCCGCGCGCCCACGGGGTTCAGCCCGTAGTACGTGCTGTCCCGGAGGCTCAGGAGGACGGCGTCTTCCTCGACGCCGGTCGACACCTGATCCGGGCCCGCGACGACGACCGAGTCGAGGGTGATCTCGCTCACGCGGCCCCCACGGACTCACCCGCCCGGTGCCGCGCACCCGACGCCTCGGCCTGCAGCAGCTCGAGGAGCGTCCCACCCCGCCGGCCCATCAGCTCGCCCCACGAGCCGGCCTCGACCATGCTGCCGCTCTCGAGCACGTAGATACGGTCAGCTCCGCGCGCAAGCTGCAGCCGGTGCGTGATCATCAGCGTGGTGACCTGGCCGTCCAGGCGGTGAATCGCCTCGAGAATGTCGCGTTCGTTCTCGTAGTCGAGTCCGCTCGTCGCCTCGTCCAACAGCAGCAAGTCAGGCTTCCGCAGGAGCGCCCGCGCGAGGGCCAGCCGTTGCTGCTCGCCGCCCGACAGGAGGGCCCCGTCATCCCCCACGACAGCGTCCAGCTCGCCAGGGAGGTCACGAACGAAGTCCTCTGCACGGGCCAAACGGAGGGCCTCCCACATCTCTCCCTCGGACGCACCCGGAGTCCCCCATTCGAGGTTGGCGCAAACCGTGTCATGCAGCAGGAAGGTCCGCTGCGGGACGTACCCCACGCGTTCGCGCCACCCCGGTCCCGCCTCGGGGGTCAGCTGCACCCCGTCGATCACGACCTCGCCCGACGATGGCTCCAGGAGCCCGAGCAGAAGGTCGGCGACGGTGCTCTTCCCCGCACCGGAACGGCCGACGAGAGCGACGAACTCGCCCGGCCGCACCGTCAGCGAGATGCCCTCCACTGCGATTGCATTGGTCTTGGTCGGATACCGGAACGTCACGTCCCGCATCCCGATCTCCCGCGCGAACGACACGGCCGTGGCAGCGGTCCTGGGCGGT
Organism: Gemmatimonadota bacterium; assembly: GCA_029861425.1. GTDB lineage: Bacteria > Gemmatimonadota > Gemmatimonadetes > Palauibacterales > Palauibacteraceae > Palauibacter. The sequence goes on along the minus strand of JAOTZH010000098.1, from coordinate 4,760 downwards.
GTGTGCCCCTCCGCCCACAGCGCCATCGCCCGGACGTTCGAGTAGGCCGGCGTGGCGTTCAGCAGATACTGGTAGGTCGTCTGAACGCCGCTGAATCGTGGTACGATGCGCGCGAACAGATACAGGACGAGCAAGATCGTCGCGGTCGGGAGCGCCAGCGCCTCCATCGCGAGGAACACGGTGACGGCCAGCACGACCGCCGAGAGCACGCCGTACAGCGCCGAAGTCATCGAGTATTCGCGGAGCGTCGCGACCCAGTTGTCGGCGACTCGACCGCTCAGGTCCGAGAATCGGCGAATCGTCTGCCGCTCCGCACCATAGCTCCGAACGGTCTTGAGCCCGCGGAGGTTCTCGGTCGCCTCCGCGTGCAGCTCTGCCCCGAGCTCGCTCGCCTTTGACCCGCGCTCCTCGACGCGCCGGTTCCGCCGTCGCAGCAGGATCATCATCAAGAGTCCGCAACCGCCGGTGATGGCGGTGAGCGTGGGCGAGATCACAGCGGCCAGCACGAGGTAGGCCCCGCCGATCAAGATCAGCGAGATCAGTCGCGGCGCCTCGGAGGTCGCTCCGCTCACCCGGTCGAGCTCGCTGGTGAGCAGATGGATGAAGTCCGATCGCCGCCCGCGCGAGAAATGGACCCACGGGACCCGCACGGTGGCCTTGTAGAGCCGTGAGCGCAGGCGACTCACGAAGTCCTGCTCCAGCCTCGCGACGGTCGACGTCTCCCACACCTCGAACGCATTCTTGAACGCCACGAGCACGACGTAGGCGATGAGGACGGACGCGAGCGTGAGCGGAATCCCGAGCCCCGCGAGCCCGTCGGCGACGAATTCCCCGATCTTTCCGACACTCCCCTGCCCCGCATCGAGCCCGACGAGACCGAGCAGCGGCACGAGGAGCAGCACGCCGATCGCATCGACGGCGCTCGCCGCGACCATGAGGGTCAGGGCGAGGGAAACTCGCCCTGGCTGATCCCGGCGCAGTGCCGCGACAAAGTTGAGGACGTCGCTCATGTCGCCCTCGAGTAGCGAACGGAGAGGTCCGCCACGCGCGTGAGAGCATCGCCGGCCGACTCGAAGCTGGCTGGGAACTCCTCGCGCACGTCCGTCGCGATCTGCTGTAGCGACCGGGCTCCGTCCATGCGACCGAGAATGAAGCGATCCACCCGGCCGTCATCCGACAGGGCCGGCCGAAAGTCGCCCGCACGCTGCCGCAGCCTCTCGGCTGTCACCGGAGACCCGCGCATCGTCGACTGCTCGAAGGCGGCGCGCTCCTCGCCGTCCGTTCCGACGAGACTCGAGTTCCACACCCAGGTGTAGTCCTCCCCGACGAGCTTCGCCCTCATGTCCACATGCAGCCGATCTCCGGCCCGCAGGTCGAGCGGCCGCTCGAACGGAAAGAACGCGCTTCCGTAGACGAGCTCGGGTCCGTCGGGCCCTGTCGTGAACGCGGCGTCCGGACCGATCGAGGCGTCGAACCAGACGCTCAGGCCGTGCGCCGTGCCTGCGCGCTCGACCTCCCACAGGATCGGCTGCTCTACGTCGGGAGAGTCGATCGAGTCGTATTCGAGCTCGACCCAGGTCACCGGGTCGGTGCGCAGATGGCGGCGCTCGACGCGTTGTACGAACCACGAGTTCACCGCCCGCTGGCGCTGCGGCTCCATCGCGAATCCTTCCGGCGCCGGTGACCACGGCTCTACGTGCTCACGATACGACTTCGGGTCGTGGGCGACGGCGACACGGATCGCATCCTTGAGCGGGAGGATCGCGCCGCCCGGCTTCAGGTGCCGCGCTCGCGCGTCCATGATCGATGGGATGTGTGTCCCGTAGAGCGGCAGCGCCCCACGCAGGTCCGAGATCAGCACGTCCGCCCTTTCGTCCAGCTCGATCTCCGTCGACAGTCCGTGGAGGAAGGTGACACGATCCTCGACGCCGTTCGCGCGCGCCATCTCGCGGCCGACCTGGATCGACTCCTCAGGCTCGATCGCATACACGCGATCCGCTCCGAGGCGCGCCGCCAGTACGGCGAAGAACCCGGTACCGGTACCGATCTCCACCACGACCGACCCGGGCTCGATGACGTCTTCCATGGCCTTCACGTAGGCCTCGAGACGCGGCCCCGGTTCGATCATGCGGCCGTAGTTCGGAACGCTGTACGTCACGCGGCACCCGCCCGGCGCCGACGATCGCCCCACACCGCGTCCATGGCGCGCGCGAGGCCGTCGAGATCGTCCGGAATCGACAGGACGCGGACATCGACGTGCTCCAGGACGCGTCCAATCGCGCGCAGCTCCTCGGCACGTTGTTCCGGCGTCAGCATGTAGTTCGCGTAGGTGTTCCCCACGAGTGAAAGAAGCGCCTCCGATTCATTGACTGGACCCACCGACGCGGGGGCGCCGGACGAATCCGCCAGGAGATAGATCGCGCCGAGCCGCCCGGGCTCGTCCGCGAACACGTAAGGTGGACGCGTGAGGTCCACGAACCGCTTGTCCCAATCCGGCGCGAGCCGCGGTAGCTCGCCGACGCCGGCCGTCACCCCGGCGGAGGTCGGCCACAGCCGGATGAACGAGTTACCGGGTTCGACCTCGTGCCCCCCTTCGATCGAGGTGAGCGCCGCGATGTCGTCCGTCAGGACCGGCACCCCGGCTGTGGCGAACGAGGCGGCGAGCGTCGACTTCCCGGCCCCGGCGGGCCCCGTGAACAACACCGCCTCATCGTCGAGGACCACGGCGCTCGCATGGAGGCAGAGGGTGCCCAACGACCGCGCGACGAACCCCAACACCGGTCCGAGCAGGTAGACAATCGTGTCATCGCGCGTGAGCCCCGACGCCGTCCGTCCCCAGATTCGCTCAGACGAGAGGTCGATCAGGAACTCGGTGCCGTCCGAATAGCGATACCGGAACCGGGACGCGTCTTCGGAGGCGTCGACGAGGGGGTCGGCGCCATCCGGCCGCGCGTGCCGATACGGAGATGGCGGACCGTCCGACCACAGCTCGTCCTCGACGGCCTCCCAGTCCTCGGGATCGAGCTCGACCGAAATCGACATGCGAATCCTATCGCGAGCCCGGAGAAGCCCGGGGATCGCATCGTCGCATTCGATGTCGAGTCCGAAGAGTCGGTGACGTGTCGTGGGAATGGGGGTCAGGTCTTTACGCGGTTCATGCCGGGAAAACCCCCGTCTGGCGCCGCCCACATGCCCACGGCCTTGGTGATCTCGCGGACGTCACCGTAGGCCGTCAGCCGGGGCTTCTCGTACATCTTCTTCTTGTCGGGCTTTTTCGGAGGTCGGGACATTACCCTCGCGTCAGGCGGCGGCGAAGGCCATGGGTCATGTCTTGATCATGGTCGCGCCCTTGGCGCCGCCGTCCTTCTGACCACGCTTCCCCACAGCCTGCGTGATCTCACGGATGTCCCCGTAGACCGTGAGCCGCGGTGTCCGGTATGGCTTCTTGTTCTCGCTCTTGTCGGACTTCGACATCGAGCCGTCCCCCGTCTTCTTCATCTATCCCGCCACCTGAGTCAGCCAGTGGCCGAGGGCGATCGGTCGCAGGTCTGTCCAGGCCGTCTGCTCGCCCGAGCTCAATCTTCGCTCGAGGGCGAACACGTCGACGTATGCGTCCAGGAGATCTCGTTCGACCCCGTCCAGGGGGGGGGCATGGGTCTTCCAGTGCAAGAGCCGAGCCTCGAAGGCCCCATTCAGCGGAGCCTTCGGCCTTTCAAGCACTTCGGTCGGCAGCCAACCCTCCAGGGAGGCCCTCAAGAGGTGCTTCTTCTGTCGCCAGGGGACGGTCGGTAGAGACAGAAGGAACTCCACGACCCGCACGTCCATATAGGGGAGCCGGATCTCGAGCGGAAACCCTGTCACACCGGAGTCCAGGGACTCGAGAAACGACTGCCAGAGCGGTGAAGACAACATTCTGTGCGGCTCGGCGTGCGCCGACCCGTTCAGCTTCGGCTCGGCCCACCAGTCGTCATAGCGTTCGCGACCGCCCACCGAGCGCTCGAACTTCGAATCGAGCCACGTCGGGTATTCGGTCGCGTCGGCCGGAGATTGCGGTGCGCTCGGGGGACTCCTGAATCGCGCGGCGAGACCCGTGCCCATGTACGGCAAGCGGCCGTTCGCCTTGACGTATCGCGCGACCCGTCCGGCGAGGGCGAGCGGCCGATCTCGCCTGAGCTCTCCCCGAAGCGGGACCGGCATCAGAAGAGTATCGGGGTCCTCCCCATACAGCCCGACGCGCGCATGCCGGGTCATTGCTCGGCACTCGGCGACCCAGCTTTGCAGCTCGGGCTCGTCGTACGGCTCCGGACGCCCGAGCGGTTCGGTCCCCCACCCTTCGAAGGGCTCGAACGCGTCGGCGACCACGTACTCGATCGGCATCCCGAGCCGCTCGGCCACCAGTCCGGCGTACCGTCGCTCCTCGTCGGGGATCGCTTCGTCCCAAACGACGGTGACGGCCCGGAGGTCGTACGCGGCTCCCCGGTCCTCGAGTACGCGTTTCGCCATCGCCGCCAATCCGGGCGAGTCGATGCCGCCGCTCATGAACACGCCCGCCGCGGGCTCGGTGAGACGATCCGACACGGCCTCCCGGAACACCGACCGGAAATGCTCCACGACGTCCCGGTCTGTCCTGTGCCTGGCAAGCGACGGCGACGGAAGCTCCGAGTGCCTCCAGACGCGCGGCGAGCCGTCACCTGCCCGCATCGAGAGCGCGTGGCCGGGCGGTATCCGCTGGATGTCGAGAAAGGTCGTCGTCGCGAGGT
>JAOTZH010000256.1 GCA_029861425.1 Gemmatimonadota bacterium | reverse complement strand
TGGGGCTGGTCTCATGGCTGACGGATGTCTCCTGGCTCTGGTACAACGTGATCGGCTCGGCCGTCGTGATCGCCGTCGGCCTCACGATCAGCGCGGCGGGCCGCGATCCCGAAGCGAGTGCCGCGGCGAGCTGACGCCACCCGCGCTCATGTCCGCGGCTTTCGGTCCGCGGACGCGGGTTTTGCGGCGGCGGTTCCGGCCATAGAGTCCCCGTTCGGAAAAACCGCTATCGGAGCCGAGTACGGGCCTTTCGCTCAACAGACAGGAACCGGAATCGCATGCTGACTGACGTCCAGATCGCCGAGGCCGCGACCCCCCGGCCGATTGCCGAGATCGCCGAGACAATCGGCCTGACACCGGACCAGCTCGAGCCCTACGGGCACTACAAGGCGAAGGTGCAGCCGGAGACCATCTTCGCCCGCGAGCCGGGCCCGGGTCGTCTGGTCCTCGTTACGGGGATGACGCCCACCGCCGCCGGAGAGGGAAAAACGACCGTGTCGGTCGGCCTCGCCGATGGCCTCAGGCGTATAGGCTCGAAGTCCGTCCTGTGTATTCGCGAGCCGAGCCTCGGCCCCGTCTTCGGCATCAAGGGCGGGGCCGCCGGCGGCGGGTACTCGCAGGTGATTCCGATGGCGGACATCAATCTGCATTTCACCGGCGATCTGCACGCGATCACGTCCGCTCACGCCTTGCTGTCTGCCGCGCTCGACAACCACCTGCAACAGGGGAACGCACTCGGGATCGACCAGCGCCAGATCACGTGGCGACGGGCGGTAGATATGAACGACCGTGCCCTGCGAAACGTCGTCATCGGTCTGGGCGGCCGGATCAACGGAGTCCCCCGGGAAGACGGGTTCATGATCACCGCGGCGTCCGAGGTGATGGCGATCTTCTGTCTCGCGGCGAGTCTGGAGGATCTGGAGAAGCGATTGGGAGACATCATCGTCGGGTACACGCTCGGGGGTGAGCCCGTCCATGCCCGCGAGCTCGGCGTCGCCGGGGCCATGACGCTCCTGCTCCGCGAAGCGATCGCGCCAAACCTCGTGCAGACACTCGAGGGAACGCCCGCATTCGTACACGGCGGTCCCTTCGCCAACATCGCGCACGGGTGCAACTCGCTCATGGCCACGCGTGCCGGCCTCGCTTTCGGGGACGTCGTGATCACCGAGGCGGGGTTCGGCTCGGACCTGGGCGCCGAGAAGTTCTTCGACATCAAGTGTCGGATCGGCGGCCTGAACCCCGAAGCCACCGTCCTGGTGACGACGATCCGGGCGCTCAAGCTCCATGGCGGGGCAAACAAGACCGACCTGGCCACCCCCGACGAGGCGGCGGTACGAGGCGGCCTCATCAACATGGAAGCGCACGTCGAGAACATTCGGGGATTCGGTGTCGAGCCGATCGTCGCGATCAACGTATTCGGCACTGACTCCGAGGAGGAGATCGCGGCCGTGGCCGAGGCCTGCGAGGCAGCCGGCGTGCGGTACGCCCGGTCCGAGGGTCACGCTCGTGGAGGCGAGGGATGCGAGGATCTCGCCCAGGCGGTGCTGGACGCTCTCGAGGCGGGCCAGGGCAGCTATGCGCCGAGATACCCGCTCGATCTTCCTATCAAGGAGAAGATCGAGATGATCGCGGCGAAGGTCTACAAGGCGGACGGGGTCGACTTCACGAAGCAGGCAGAGAAGGACATTGCGCAGCTCGAGTCGGTCGGTTTGGGCGGGACTCCGGTCTGCATCGCGAAGACGCCAAACAGCCTGAGCGACGACCCGACGAAGGTGGGGCGACCCACCGGGTTCCGGATCACCGTGCAGGACGTTCGACCGTCCGCCGGGGCCGGATTCGTCGTCGCGCGCGCGGGCACCGTCATGACGATGCCCGGTCTCCCCAGGGTACCGGCGGCCAACGGGATGAGGATTCAGGAGGATGGAAGCGTAGTAGGCCTATTCTAATCGACTGGCATAAAAGACGTTATGGGATACATCTCGACTGAATTGGAGACGCCTTGATCGACGTGCAATTCGCTCTCGGATCGGTCGGGGACGCCGTGTCCGTCCGTCTCGAGGGGTGGGCCCAGGAGGATGTCGCGAGCCGCATCTGGGACCGTGACACGTCGATCTGGTCCTCTGAGCCGGCGCCGGAGCTCGGCGACCGGCTCGGTTGGCTCGATCTGCCTGGCGCGGGGGAAGATCTCATCCCCGTTCTCGGGGCGATCGCACGGGACCTGCCTCCGTGGATCACCGATCTGGTGCTGCTCGGCATGGGGGGCTCGAGCCTGGCCCCGGAAGTCCTGGCGCACACGATTCCGGGGGAGGGTCTTCCCCTGAGTGTGATGGACAGTACTCACCCGCGCGCGGTACGCGACCTCGGTTGGATCTGTCCCGCAAACACGATCTTCCTCGTTGCCAGCAAGTCGGGGACGACGATGGAAACGTTGTCGCTGTTCCGGCATTTCTGGTCACGTACCCGCGAGGTGACGGACCACCCCGGGGACCACTTCATCGCGATCACGGATCCTGACACCCCCCTCGCGAAGCTCGGCGAGGAGAGGGGATTTCTAGCGGTGATCGAAGCGCCACCGGACGTGGGAGGCCGATTCTCGGCTCTTGGCCCCTTCGGGTTGGTGCCGGCGGCGCTGATGGGCGTGGAGCTCGGGCCAATGATCGCATCTGCCGTGGAGATCGCGGACGTCTGCCGGGATCCTGGCGCCGACAACCCCGGCCTGCGACTCGGTGCCGCCATCGCGGAGCTGGCCCTCGCGGGGCGTGACAAGTTGACGGTCGTGACCAGCGAGCCCTACGGCAGCGTCCCGGACTGGATCGAACAGCTGGTAGCCGAGAGCACGGGGAAAGATGGCAAGGGGATCATCCCGGTCGTCGGCGAACCCGAGCTAGACCCCGAGGCGTACGGAGACGACCGTGCGTTCGTCGGCATCGTGGCCGCGGAGGAAGCGCTCCGCGAGGCCGCGCAGTGGGGAGAGGAAGACGAGTCGATCGAGCGGCTGGCGGCGCTCGAGGCCGCCGGTCACCCCGTCATCAGAGTCGAAGTCGACGACCCCGTCGATCTCCTCGGGCTCTTCTTCGTCTGGGAGCTCGCGGTCGCGGGGGCGGGGGCCGCTCTCGGCGTTCACCCCTTCAATCAACCGGACGTGCAGCTGGCGAAGGAGCTCGCGCGCGAGGCGATGTTTCGGGGTCCGGCGGGTAGCGGCGAGGCGGCCGGCCACGATGCGCCCCCCGACGAAGCCGAAAGGGAGCCCCTCGGGGATGGGTCGCGGCGCGCCGAGGCGGACGCGGTCGTCGATCTCGCATGGGACGTGCCGGAGTACGGCCACGTCCCCGCTGGTGGCGAGCCCTCTGTCGACGTGCATGCGCTCGCGTCGGAGGTGGAACGCTTTCTCGAGGCGACCGAGCCGGGGGACTACGTGGGGATCCAGGCGTATCTGGCGGGCAGCGACCCCGACGAGCTGGAAGCGTTGGCCGCTCTGCGCGAGGCCGTGTCCGCCGCGACCGGGGTCGCCACGACTCTCGGGTACGGCCCGCGCTTCCTCCACTCCACCGGGCAGCTCCACAAGGGCGGACCCGACAGCGGTGTGTTCATCCAGATCGCCGACGACGCCCCCGCCCATGTCCACATCCCGGAAACCGAAACGACGTTCCACGAGTTGATTCGTGCGCAGGCCGAGGGCGACTTCCGGGCCCTCGAACAGCGGGGCCGACGAGTTCTTCGGGTACGAGTCGGACCGACAACCGATGGAATCCACAGGCTGATCCAGCTAATCGAGCGCCAGGGCTGACCTCGCACAGACCCGAGCGCGACCCTCTCGCAGGAGGCACCGCAAAATGAAGCTCGCGATGATCGGGCTCGGGAAGATGGGCGCCAACATGACGGAACGTCTGTTGGCGGGTGGACACGAGGTCGTCGCCTTCGACCTGCGAGCGGAGGCCGTCGACGCCGCCTCCTCGGCGGGGGCCGAGGGGGCGTCCTCGA
>JAOTZH010000097.1 GCA_029861425.1 Gemmatimonadota bacterium | reverse complement strand
CCGAGACGGACGTCGATGATCTCCTCGCTCGGCTCCTGCGGCGCACGCTCCAAATCTCGGCGGTCGCATGGGCGCTCTGGCGGCTCTTCGACGTCTGGGAGCTCCCCGCCGCCGCGTCCACCGTGGATGCCGTATGGATCGCCGCTCTCGCGTTCCCGGTGTCGGGCTTCGTCGGGAAGCTACTGGAGGCGGTGGAGGGCCGTCTTACCGAAAGCTCGATCGACGACACCGCGCTGCCGATGCTCAACAAGATGGTCCGGTTTCTGATCGTCGTCTTCGGCATCGTGCTGGCCCTGGACAGGCTCGGGCTGAACATTGCGCCACTGCTCGCCGGCGCCGGCGTGATGGGCCTGGCCCTCTCGCTCGCAGCCAAGGACACCCTCTCCAACCTGATCGCGGGCGTCTTGTTGATCATGGACCGTCCGTTTCAGATCGGAGACCGGATCGAGTTGTGGAACTCGCCGGCCGAGACGGGGTCGTGGGGGGATGTCGTGGAGATTGGCCTCCGCGCGACGAAGATCCGCAACCCCGACAACCTGGTGGTGGTGGTGCCGAACAACGAGATCATGCGAAGAGACATCATCAACTACACGATGTCCGGCTCGAAGATCAGGCTTCGTATCCCGATAGCCGTCGAGTACGACTCGGATCTCGAACTCGCGAAGACGCTCGTGCTGAGCGCCGCTTCGGCGGTCGAAGGCGTGGCGAAGCACCCGGAGCCGATCGTGATTCTCCGGGGCTTCGGCCCCTCCGAGGTCAACCTCCAGCTTCGCGTGTGGATCGAGGACGCCCGCCGGCGCCGGGCGATCGCCGACGAGATTACCGGGCGGGTCGTCGAGGTCTTCGCGGACGCTGGTGTGGCGATGCCCTACCCGAAGCGGGACGTCTACCTGCACCACATCACGCCCCCCGGCGCGGAGCCGCCCCGCGTGCCGGGTCTCACGCCCCCGAGTGCGAATGACTGAACCGAGGATGGGGGCTCTGCTCCTGGCGAGCGCGCTGGCGATTGCCTCGAGCGTCTCGCCCGCGAGCGGACAGGACCCCGAAGCGTTCATCGGGGCGACGGCGGAGCTGTACACCAATCTCACGTTGATCGACGGTCGCGGCGGGCCCCCCGAGGAGAATGCGGCGATCCTGGTGTGGAACGGCCGGATTCAGGGGGCCGGTCCGCGGTCGTCCCTGCAAGTCCCCCAGGGCACGCAGATCGTCGACCTGGAGGGATCCTACGTGATCCCCGGGTTGATCGACGCGCATGCGGCGCCCCGCGACTCCGCGACGCTCGCCTCCATGCTCGCCCTCGGGATCACCGCCGTGCGCGAAGCCGCGATGCCGCTCGACCGTTTCCGCGCCATGGGTCGCGACGTCTTCGCCGAGGGCCCGCTCCCGGCGGTCTACATCGGCGGACCCATCCTCGAGGGACCTGCCGGGAGCACGGGCCTTTCGATCGAGTCGGCGGATGGCGTGACGGAAATCGTCGAGAGCCTGACCGGAGACGACGGGGCCGAGTTCGTCTCCGTCGCAGAGACCGTCCCCTGGGAGTGGGTTCGCGACATCGCCCGCGCCGCCCGCGCCGAGAACGCACCCGTGTGGCTCGAGGGTCGACACGAGGGCTGGGTGCTGGCGGTTCGCTCCGGGGCGGACGTCGCGAGCGGCCTCGTCTCGCTGGACCCGGATCTCCTGCCCGAGGCGGAACGGGAGAGCTTTCGCGGACGCGTGACGGACGGACCCCGCGTCGCGCTCCCTGAGTGGCTGCGGCTCGTCGACCCGGCCGGGCCGGAGGTCGACGTCGCCGTGTCGGCGCTGTTGTCACGCGATGCGGCGGTCGTCCCCCTCCTTTCCTCGGCTGAGACGCCCCTCAGGTGCGTTTCGTCCGGCGCGACCTGTGGCGGCTGGTCGGACGCGGATCGGGCCAACCTCCAGGCGCAGTGGCCGAAGGCACTGGCGCTCGTTCGAACGCTCTACGACCAGGAGATCCGGCTTCTCGCCGGCTCCGGTCGGCCCTCCGGCCCGGTCTCGGGCGCGCGTTTCCATCGCGAGTTGCAGCTTCTGGTTGAGGCCGGCATCCCGCCGCTCGAGATCATCTCGATCGCGACTCGAAACGCGGCGATCGCTTTGGGCGAGCTGCATCGCCGCGGCACGATCGAAGAGGACAAGCAGGCCGACTTCGTCATCCTCGACGGCGACCCGACGAGAGACATCCGAAACGCGGCGCGGATCCGGCTCGTGGTGTTACGTGGGCGAGCGTGGGCTCCGAAGCCCGAGGGCGGCTTCGAGCGGATCCGTTTTCGCTGACTCCGACGCTAGCCGGAGGCCGGAGCGGTGGGGGGCGAGACGACGGGGGGTCGGGGGCAGCACTCGTCTCGTCGACGCGTGAGATCCTCGATGACCGCACGCTTGAAGTGTTCCTCGCCCGCCTCCGCGATCAATGCGGCTCGATACTCTGGAATGTCGATCGTCTCACACGCCAGGGTCACGCGCTGAAACAGCTTCGGGAATCGGTCTCCGGGGGCGTGGATATGGTGTAGTCCGTGGCTATGGCCGAGGAAGAGCTTCCCGCTCTTCACGGCGCCGAACAGGTCGGCGATGCCACCTCGCACGGTCATCGGGTTTCCATGCAGATCCAGCCCGGTCGGACGCATCATCCTGCCCTCCGGGAGGATCACGATGAGCGCTTTCGGATCGTGGATCCGATCCAGCACGAGCTCCCAGGTGTCGTCCCTCTCGCGCGTGATCGGGATCACGTGGCGCGCGACGAGCCGAAAGAACCGACCCACGAGCGGACGCTCCATCGTCTTGTTGGCGACCGGCAAGACTCCGTGGGCGGCCAATTGCCACAGGAGGCGATTCGGCGCCGCGGCGACGAACACGGGTTCGAAGAGGCTCGTGTGGTTGAGCAGGGCGAGGACCCGAAGATTCGACCAGGGATCGGGCTCGTCCTTCAGCCAGTCGAGCCGAACGCGAAAGAACGCGCGGCAGACGAGCTTGAGGGCGAACAGCAGCAGAAAGACGAGGTAGCTTCGCATACCGGAGCGTTCGGGTAACTCGATGCGCCGTCGGGCTCTTCGAGTGTAGCATCGGGCCACGCGGCAGCGCATCTTCGGAGCGTTCGAATCCCCACGTCGTACATCCGTGTGGCCCTCGACTCAACAACGGTGGAATAGCCATGTCGATCCCGCTGGGCATCGCCCCGCTCGTGCAGTCCGTTCCCGTTCTCCCGATCGATGTGACGGGGGTGGTCGCGGTCGTCATGGGCCTCATGGTCGTGCTCATCCCCGTCGCCGGCGTCACGGCCAGGTTCGCCCTGAAGCCGATTGCCGAGGCCGTCGCCAGGATGCGCGAAGGGCAGGGTGCGAACCGCGAGCTCCAGTTGATCGAACAGCGACTGGCTCTCATGGAGCAGCAGCTGTCGGGGCTCGAGAGCGACGTGCGGAAGATCGAGGACAAGGCGGACTTCGACCGTCAGCTGACGGCAGGACCGGAGGAAGGCACCTCATGAAGAGACACTATTCCCACGGCGGGCCTGTCACGGCTGGCCTGGCCCTCGCGATGTTCGCCGCTGCCGGCACATCGGTGCTCGCGGCCCAGCAGGACTTTTCCCAGGTCCAGGTCGAGGCGACCCACGTCGCCGGTCCCGTGTACATGCTCGTGGGAGCGGGCGGCAACATCGCGGTGTCATCCGGGCCGGATGGCGCGCTGATGGTCGACGATCAGTTCGCGCCGCTGGCCGACAAGATCCGCGCGGCGCTTCAGGAGATCGGTCAGTCCGAGGCAGCAGCCGATCTGAAGTTCCTTCTGAACACGCACTTCCACGGGGACCACACCGGGGGGAACGCCGATTTCGGCACCGAGTCGACGATCATCGCGCACACCAACGTGCGGGAGCGACTCTCGACGCCGCAGGACCGTGGTGGGAACGTGACGCCCGCGGCGCCGCCCGAGGCCCTGCCGGTGATCACGTTCGACGAGAGCGTCAACGTCCACGTGAACGGGGAGCGGATCATCGCCATCCACGTTCCCCGTGGCCATACGGACGGTGACGCCGTGATCCACTTCACCGGATCGAACGTCATCCACATGGGGGACCTGTTCTTCGTCGGGCGCTTCCCGTTCGTCGACCTCGGCGCCGGCGGAAGCGTGGAGGGTCTCCAGGACGGCATCGCGGAAGGGCTCAGCGTCCTTCCGGAAGACATCCAGATCATTCCCGGGCACGGCCCGCTCTCTGATATGGACGATCTGCGCGAGTACAAGAGGATGCTGGACGAGACCATCGGTCTCGTGCGCGAGCAGATGGACGCGGGGGCCACAGTCGAGCAGGTCGTCGAGCGCGGCCCGGGCGACGAGTGGGAGGGGTGGGGTCAGGGCTTCATCAACGCCGAGCGCTGGCTGCAGACCATCTACCAGAGCCTGTCGGACGAGAACGACGCGGACTACGGCCCGGTCGACCCCGACCACGGCGCCGGTCCCGGACACTCACATGACCACGAACACGAGAAGGGTGGGTCGAACCACCCGTAACGATGGGATAGATGGCTGACGAGTCGAAGCGGCAGGATGCCCCGGCGCCCTCTAACGGTGTGTCCGGCGGCGCCGCCGACGGATACAACGCGGGATATGCGGAGAAGCTGTACGAACGGGCGCTTCGCGATCGTGGACTGATTCCCCCATCTCTGGCGGGCTGGGCGGAGGCGGCCCCCGTATCGTCGCCTCAAGCGCCACGTGCAGCGACCGGGCCGGCCCTGATCCCGTCGGCGACCGAAGTCGTGGCGGCCGAGGATCTGCGGCTCGCGGCGATCGCGGGGGCCGTGGTCGAGGCGTACCGGGCCTACGGGCACCTGGGAGCATCTCTCGATCCTCTGGGCGCGCACCCTCCCCGGCATCCGCTTCTGTCGCCGGAATTCCATGGAGTGCGACCGGGAGAGTTGGCGCGCATTCCATCGAGCGTGGTGCACCTAGAACGCCTCGGGTCGACGATGGCGGAAGTCATGGGTCGGCTCGAGGACACCTACTGTGGAACGATCGGGTACGAGCTCGACCAGATGGAGAACCCGGCGCAGCGTGATTGGCTCGTGGACTACATCGAGTCGGGTCGGCACCGGAGGCCGCTCGAACCGGGGAGCGCGCGCCGGCTTCTGGAGCGCCTGAGCCGGGTCGAGGGGCTCGAGCGTTTCCTCCACCGGTCGTACCTCGGGAAGAAGCGCTTCTCGATCGAAGGGTTGGACATGCTGCTCCCGATGCTCATCGAGGTCCTGAGCGCGGCGGGGCGGCGGGGAACCCAACAGGTCTTTCTCGGGATGGCGCACCGGGGCCGACTCAACGTTCTGGCCCACATCATCGGCCTGTCGTACGAGTCGATCATTGCGGAGTTCGAGGAACAGGTCTCGAGAGGGATCCAGCCGGCGCTCCCGGAGCTGGGATCGGGCGATGTGAAGTATCACGTCGGCGGGCGGCGTCGGGTCGCTGCGGAGGAGGTCGAGCTCGACGTTCACCTCGCGCCGAATCCGAGCCACCTCGAGCACGTGAATCCGGTCGTCCTGGGCATGGCGCGGGCTGCACGGTTTCTGGAGGACTCGGACGATCCGGAGGTGATGCTGCCGGTCCTGATCCACGGGGACGCTTCGTTCGCGGGGCAGGGCGTTGTCGCGGAGTCGTTGAACCTCTGCCGGCTCGAGGCGTACGAGACCGGCGGCACGATCCATTTCATCGCCAACAACCAGTTGGGCTTCACCACGCTTCCGGGCGAGAGTCGTTCCACCCGGTACGCCAGCGACCTGGCTCTCGGCTTCCGTATTCCGATCGTCCATGTGAACGCCGACGACCCGGCCGCCTGTATCGCGGCCGTGCGCCTCGCCGTCGACTACAGGTTCGAGTTCGGCGAGGACATCGTGATCGATCTCGTCGGCTACCGGCGCTACGGGCACAACGAGGGCGACGAGCCCGGGTATACGCAGCCCGTCATGTACAAGGCGATCGCGAACCATCCATCCGTTCGCGAGCAGTGGTCCGATACGCTCGTAGAGAGCGCCGTGATATCGACCGAAGACTCACAGGCCATGGTCGACGCGATCGAGTCCGAGCTCGTGGCGGCCCGCGACACGATCACATCGGCTCCGGAGGAGACGCACGAAGACGGGTCGGAGGAAGACCTTCGTTGGCTGATCGATCCGGCCGACATCCCGGTGGTTACCGCGATCGAGGAAGACCGACTGCGGCATCTGAACGACCGGATCCACGCCTGGCCCGAGGACTTCGCGCTGTTTCACAAGCTCGGGCGCCAGCTCGAGAAGCGCCGCGCCGCCCTCGAGTCGGGGATCGACTGGTCGCACGCGGAGGCCCTGGCGTTCGCGGGGCTCGTAACCGAGGGCGTACCGATCCGCTTCACGGGCGAGGACACGGAGCGGGGCACATTCAGCCATCGGCATCTGGTCCTCCACGATTCGGAGAACGGCGACAAGTACACTCCCATGACACGCATCGGCGAGAACCAGGCGCCGTTCGAGATCGCGAACAGCCCGCTGTCGGAAATCGCGACCCTCGGCTTCGAGTATGGCTTCTCGACGATCGCCGCCGACGCTCTCGTGATGTGGGAAGGCCAGTTCGGGGATTTCGCGAACGTCGGACAACCGATCATCGATCAGTTCATCGTCGCGGGTCGATCGAAGTGGGGGCAGGAGTCACGCCTCGTTCTGCTGCTTCCGCACGGGTACGAGGGACAGGGGCCCGAGCATTCGAGCGCTCGACTCGAACGCTTCCTTCAGCTGTCCGGCGAGATGAACATCCGGGTCTGCAACTGCACAACCTCGGGCCAGTACTTCCACCTTCTACGGCTCCAGGCGCTGAGACCGACGCGGAGGCCTCTCGTCGTGATGACGCCGAAGAGCCTGCTGCGTCAGCCGAGGGCGCGCTCGACGATCGGCGATCTGACGGCGGGTACCTTTCAGCGTGTCATTCGTGACCCGGAGGCAACGGGTTCGGTCGATCGGATCCTTCTGTGCAGCGGGAAGGTCTACTACGATCTGGTCGCCGCGCGCCCCGAGAAACCCGGCATCGCAATCCTGCGTCTCGAACAGCTGACGCCGTTCCCCGAGACCCAGCTGCGCGCGGCACTGGCGGCGTACCCTGACTCGGCCGAGATCTGCTGGGTCCAGGAGGAGCCCGAGAACATGGGAGGGTGGACCTACGTTCGCGGGCGGATCAGAGCGGTCAGCGGACGCGAGCCCATGTACATCGGCCGCTCGGAGCGTGCGAGCCCGGCCGAGGGCTACGCCGGCAAACATGCGCGACGACAGCAAGCGCTCGTCGAGAGCGCCTTGCGGTTGCGGAACAGCTGAAGTTGTAGGGGTCCATTCGGGCTATCGTGACGCGAGCCGGTCGGAACGAGCCGCCCGAAGGGGAAGGGGCGGCTCGTCTATTTGAAGCGTACCGGCACTCAGCGAATCCGCTGGTCGATCGTTCGCTTCATGTCGGAGAACTCCGACACCACTTTCTGGTGGAAGTCCCCGAGCGCCTGCGCAGTGTCCTCGGCCGTGTGCTCCGAAAACTCCTCAAGCTTTACCTTCGCGCCGTCGTACTTCCGCTCGAGGCGGTCGATCATGGCCATGATCTGAACCTTACGTCCCGCTCGAGCCGCGCGAAGCTCCTCGCGGAGCTCCTCGGCCTTTTCGCGGTACTTCTCGACGGTCGCGGTCGTGCGAGCGACCAGCTGGTCGAAATCTTCGGTGGAAATGTCCATCCAGTCTCGATTCATTCCGAAAGGTCGGCGCCCGCCGCCTGATTGCCGCGAGACTCCGACCTTTTCAAGCACGTCTCAAAATGACGACGGGTGCGGAACCGCGCACCCCCCTGTCGCCCATGAGTCGCAACAGGTCGGGTTCGATTCAGCACCCGTTTGTACTCGGTCCGGTCGGTTTTTCGGCTAGGGACCCTGTCCCGCGGAACCGACCGCGATGGTTTCGCGGATCGGAACCTTTGAGAACGTCGTCACATACGCCGCATAACAGAGTCCGAACGCGCCGAGGAAGCCGAGCGAAATCATCGCTTCGGGGAGCCCCAGCGGCAGCCCTTCTCCGTGCCAGATCGACGGCGCCACCATGTTGTACCGCTCCACCCAAAAACCGGCGAGGATGATACAGGCCACGAACGCGAGCCAGCGTGGCTTCATCTTCGGGTTCCTGCCGAGGAGAAGCGGGAACGGAATCGCGAAGATCAGGATCATCTGAAGCCAGAAGAGGCCCTTGAAGGGGCCGAGAGCCCTCGGCTCGAACCAGTTCACTTCGCGTGGGATATTGCCGTACCAGATCACCAGGAACTGGGCGAACCAGATGTAGGTCCAGAACACCACGAAGGCGAACATCAGCTTTCCGAGATCGTGGAACTGGTACTTCCCCCAGAGCGAGAGCTCCGCGTACCGGGAATTGTAGTGGTTCGCCATGATCGCGATGATCGCGAGCATCGAGAGCCAGCCCCCGATGAAGTAGATCGGCCCCCAGATCATGCTGACGAATCCGGGAGTCAAAGACATCCCGAAGTCGATCGAGAACAGGGATGCGACGACCGCCCATGCGAGAATCAGGACGGGAGAGAGCCGCCCGAGAATCGCCCTCGCACGCGCTGCCTCTTCCTCATCGCCGCGCCAGCCCCGCGCGAAGAACGAGGTGAAGGCCTTTCTCCAGCCCGTGTGCCTCTCCGCGAGCAGCGGAGCATCGCTACGGATCGAGTACCACATGAAAAGGAAGAAGACCGCATAGAGGACCGTCAGGAGGATCGCATTCCGCATGAACACCCCATCGACGTTGAGCCACGTACGATTCAGGTGCTCGGTCTCGACCTCGCCGATCCATGGGAAGATGTGCTCGTATCCCCGGCGGAGGAAAAAGAAAAGGATCAACGAGAGCGGGAGAAACGCCCCGGAGGCCTCGGCAAGTCTGCGGAATCCTTTGCCCCAGTGCCCTTTCGCCGCCTGGAGGACGGCGCCAAACGCGACCCCTGCCATCCCGACGCTGGTCCACATCAGGTAGTTGGACCAGACGCTCATCCAGGCCCGTTGTGGATCATCGCCGACGGTCATCATGAAGCCCGCGACCCCGAGGGCCACGGCTGCCAGCCAGATCCCGAGCCACATGACCGGAACCCGTCCACCGATCGTCGAGAGCGCCTGCTCGGCGGTCGGACCGGAAGAGTCGTGGTGACTCACTGATCCCCTCCCGCGGCGGCCTCGCGCTGGAGCTGGCGAACGTAGTTGACGATGAGCCAGCGCTCAGCGGCCGGAATTCGACGATACGACGGCATCACCCCTCGACCGTTCGTGATCATTCCCCAGATGTAGCCGTCCGAGTACCCGCGAGTGAGATCGCTCGTGACGTTGAGCGTCGGCAGCGGAGGGAGCCGATTCGGCCCGACGACCGTTCCGTCCCCGAGACCGGCCGAGCCGTGGCACGGGGTGCAGAAGACATCGAACTGCTCTTGCCCGCGCGCGAGCTCCCCCGCGCTCCCGGACGTCGGGTTCACGAGCATCGTGTCCGCCTCGAAGAGCGTGTATTCCCGATCGGCATCGATCGACATCGTGCCTGCGACACGGGGCCGCCCGGCGTTCTCGTACGCCTCTACGGAAGGCTGTGTGGACATCGTCGAGAATACAGGGATGTATTTGATCTGATCGTCACACGCCCCCAGGACGGCCGCGGCAGCCACGGCAAGGAGAGTCCGGCGCCTCATTCCGTCACCTCCACGACGACCGCCCCCGTGTCGCGGACGAGCTGTTCGGCGGAGCCGCGCCCATCGCCTTCGGCCGGGACGAAGATGCCCCACTTGTCGACCGAAAAGTCCGTGCGATAGGTGGAATCGAGCTTGATCACCGGCCGGCGCGTGTGCACGAGGAGCGCGACCAGACCGAAGATCCCGGTCAGAAGCACCGTGAGCTCGAACATGAACACCACGAAGGGCGGCAGAGACACCATCGGCTTGCCCTGCGTGACCAGGGGATATCCGAGCGACGTGCCGGCCGTCAGCAGGACGCCGGTCGTACACCCCGTGATGCCGCCGATGAGCGCCCACAGCCCGACGGGAGACGAGTGGATGTCCATCGCCTCTTCGATCTCGGGCGAAGGGATCGGCGAGTAGATCTCGAGGTCTTTGTGCCCGGCGGCCCTGAGCCGCTCGATCGCGTCGACCGTGCCGTGAAGCGTGTCGTAATGCCCCAGGACGCCGCTCATGATTCACCATGCTGTTCGTGCGCCAGGTGTTCCTTCACCTCGGCGATGCTGATCACCGGGAGCGTCTTCGCGAACAGCAGGAACCAGAAGAAGAACCAGCAGAAGCTCCCGATGAGGATGGCGATCTCCACCCAACTGGGGGTGTAGATCCCCCAGCCCCCGGGCTCGTACTCGTGGGCCAGGGAGGTCACGAAGATCACGAACCGTTCGTACCACATCCCGATGTTGACGAAGATCGCCAGCGCGAAGAGCGCGCGGACGCTACGTCGAATCTTCCGGAACCAGAGGGTCTGCGGGATCACGACGTTGCAGAACACCATCGCCCAGAAGGGCAGAGCGTAGGCCCCCGTTGCACGCCACTTGAAGCTCTCGATCTCGATCGGGTCCGCCGAGTACCACGCGATGAAGAACTCGGTCGCGTACGCGAAGCCGACGATCGTCCCCGTCAGAAGGAGGAGCTTCGACATGTTCTCGAAGTGGTCCTCGGTGACGTAGTCCTCGAGCCGGAACGCCCACCGGAGCGGGATCATGAGCGTCATGACCATCGCGACGCCGCTGTAGATGGCTCCGGCGACGAAGTACGGCGCGAAGATCGTCGAGTGCCAGCCGGGGACGATCGAGAGGGCGAAGTCCCACGAAACCACGGAGTGAACCGAGAGGACCAGAGGCGTCGCGATGCCCGCCATGTACAGATAGAGCCGCCGGTAGTGTCGCCACTCCCTGACCGTGCCCTGCCAGCCCAGCGAGAGTGCTCCGTAGATCTTGTAGCGGACCCCCTTCACCTTGTCCCGGAGCACGGCCAGGTCGGGGATCAGCCCCACGTACCAGAAAAGCGCGCTGATCGTCAGATAGGTCGTGACCGCGAACACGTCCATCACGAGCGGCGACCGGAAGTCCGGCCAGATCTGCCGCTGCGACGGGTACGGCATCAGGTAGTAGAAATACCAGACCCGCCCGAGGTGAATCAGCGGGAAGAGCCCCGCCGTCATCACCGCGAAGATCGTCATGGCCTCGGCGGAGCGGTTGATCGTGGTTCGCCAGCCCGACCTGAAGAGGTACAGGATGGCCGAGATCAGCGTCCCCGAGTGAGCGATACCGACCCAGAACACGAAGGTCGTGATATACACGCCCCACATGACCGGGTGGGTAATGCCGGCGACGCCCAGGCCGACGGCGATCTGGTAGAACCACGCTCCCGCGCCGAGTCCGATCCCGGCCATCGTCGTGAGAAGCAGGATCCAGTAGCGCCCCTGCGGCTTCGCGATCGGGCGCGTGATGTCCCGGTTCGCATCGGCGAGCGTCAGGTGACGGCGCGGCGTGTCCATCTCGGCCGTGGCCATCAGTGCGCTTCCTCGCCGCCTTCAGCGGCGTCATCTCCGTGCCCCGTCGCAGCCATGTGTGCGTGCGTGACATCCTCGAGATAGGTGATTGCCGGACGGACTCCGAGCTCGTCCAGCACGTGATAGCCTCGAGCGCTCTTCGCCTTCCGCGAGACGGCGCTGTTCGGATCCTTCAGGTTCCCGAACGTGATGGCGTTGGTCGGACAGCCCTGCGAGCATGCGCTCTGGACCTCGCCGTCCTCGACCAATCGGCCTTCGCCCTTCGCGTCCAGACGAGCGCTGTTGATCCGCTGCACGCAGAACGAGCACTTGTCCATGACGCCCTTCTCACGAACCGTCACGTCCGGATTCAACTGGAGGTTCAGCGGGTACGGGAACTCGTAGGTAAACCAGTTGAACCGACGCACCTTGTACGGGCAGTTGTTCGAGCAGTAACGCGTCCCGACGCAGCGATTGTAGACCTGAACGTTCAGCCCCTCGCCGTTGTGGTACGTGGCGTAGACCGGGCAGACCGGCTCGCACGGAGCGTCTCCGCAGTGCTGACAGAGCATTGGCTGGTGCACCGTCTGGAAGCCGCCGTCGTCCGTGCGCTCGTGGAACGAGTGGACACGCATCCAGGACATCTCGCGGCGCTGCATGACGAGCTCCTCGCCCACCGTCGGGATGTTGTTTTCCGCGTAGCACGCGGTGACGCAGGCGCCGCAACCGGTGCAGGAGTTCAGGTCGATGACCATGCCCCAGCGATACGGGCTCGAGGGATCGGCGTCGTGCGCCGCCCGGACCATCGAGAGAAGGTCGACCTCGTGCTCCTCGATCTCGTGGAGCGCGTCCTCGACGTTCATGATCTCGGCGATCTCACGCCCCAGGTCGTCGTGGCTCCCCTGCGTGAGCACGAGACGGCCACGCGCGCCGGTCGCGGTGACGGTGACGTCCGTACCGGCGAACGCCAGAGCGCCCGACGCGGAGTCCGCGTTCGCCGCGAGGAGATCGAGCGGGTTCGCGCCGCGGCCGGCCGCGTTCCGGCCGTACGCCGTATGCCCCTGACCGATCGGTATCGCGACGGTGTCCGCACGGATGCCTTCGTAGACGAAGGCGGGCGCCTCGATGGCCCCCGCGCCGGATTCGACGCGGACCATGTGTCCGTTTCGGACGCCGAGCTGGTCCGCCATGTCCGGGTGCATTTCGACCCAGGTCGTCCACACGGACTTCGTGATCGGGTCCGGCATCTCCTGCTGCCACGACCGGTTGGCCCCTCGGCCGTCGTAGTACTGAACGGTCGGGTACGCCACCAGCTGCGTTCCGGATCCGGCGCCCTGGCTGAACGAGACGGCCACCGCGGCAGCGCCCGGTCCGTCGTCCGCGACGGGTGTCGCATCCTCCGCCGGGGGAGCCGCGCTCGCGCCACCCCGACGCAACGCGTCGAGCCAACCGGTTTCGTCCCCGACCCGCGCAAGCCACGCGTTCTTCAGATACGTGGCGTAGTCGGGCGCACCCAGGTCCTGGCTCGAAGCCGCGATCAGGATGTCCTCGAGCGCCATCGTGTTGAAGATCGGCGCCATCGCCGGCTGCCCGAGCGCCATCGCCCCGCCGGGGAGCTCCGCGTCGCCCCACGACTCGAGATCGTGGCTGCACGGGAAGATCCAGCTCGACGCCATCGCCGTCTCGTTCATGTGCGAGGAGATCGCGATGATGTTCTGGACGCTGCCCAGGGCCGCGGCGAAGCCGGCTGAAGCAGGGAGCGTAAACGCCGGGTTGCAACCCGAAGTGATCAGAGTGCGAACCTGCCCGCTGGACATCCGGGCAATCAGAGCCTGCATGTCCGCGAACGAGGCCGTGGCGCCGTCGACTGGACCGCCCTGGTCGTGCACGCGGACCCCGGTGGCCCCGAGTGCCTGGTTGAGCAGGGCGACCGCTCGGTGAGCGGCCGCGGCATCCGCGCCCTGGGACTCGATGCCCGGCGGGATCGCCAGCCCGGCGTTCGCGGCGGCGAGCTCTTCCCCGAGCGCGCGAATCGTCTCGGCAGACACTCCGGTGGCGGTCGAGACGGACTCCGGAGTGTGGTTCGAGCCCTCCGCGAGCGTCACTCCGCGCGCGGCGGCGACGACGTTCGCGACGGCCATGGCCACCTGGCCTTCGGTGCCGGCCCGGGCCTCGATCCACTCGTCGGCGTTCGAGCCCGTCAGCCCGAGACGCGGCCCCACGAACGTGAGCTTCGCGTGCGGGTGACCGTCCCCATCGATGTCGCGCGAAGCCGCGAACCCGGCGGCGAGATCGGTCGGGGACAGCCAGGTCCCGAGGAAGTCGGCTCCGAAACAGACGATCTGGTCGGCGTCGGCGAGCGAGTAGTGCGGGAGCACGTCGCTGCCGCGACCCGTCTTCAGGGCTTCGCTCCCGAACGGCTCCCAGGCGATATGCTCGGCCCCGTTCGCGGCCGCCCACTCGGAGAGGAATCGGGCGCGCGTGCCCGTGACCGCCCCGGTGAGGATCACCGTACCCCCGCCCTGGACCGCCGAGGAGAGCGCCGTATCGGCCTCATCCCATCCGATGTCCGCGTAGGTGCCGTCCCCGTTCGAGCGTCCGGGGTTCTGGGCTCGATCCGGGTCGTAGAGGTCCTGAAGCGTCGACTGGGCCAGCGCGGTCAGTCCGTTCCCGCTACCGAGTCGGTCGTTGATCTCGAGCTTGATGACCCGACCATCCCGAACGGTGGCATGGACCGCCAGCGGTTCCGGACCGGCGTCGGTGATGACCGTCGCGTATGTCTCGCTGACTCCCGGGGTGATCCCCTCTTCCTGCACCAGGTTCGGGATCAGCTTGTCGGCGAAGTCGGGGGGGCCGCAGGCGATCGTCGCCGCGCCGGCGCTCCCGACGCCGAGGACCTTCAGGAACTCGCGCCGCGAGGTCCCCGCCTCTTCCGGGACGTTCGAGCCGCAAGACCCGCCACAGCCGCAAGCGGCCGCCGCCTCGTCCTCGATGCCCTGCTCGGGCTTGTTCGCCGTGGGTTCAGGCATGATCAGTCGTGGACGGTCCTTAATAGTGACATGCGGCGCAGTCCGTCGGACCGCGGAACTTGCCGTACTGAGAGTCGAGCGCCTTCGGGTAGTAGCTCAGCTCCTGCCGCGCACCGG
Organism: Gemmatimonadota bacterium; assembly: GCA_029861425.1. GTDB lineage: Bacteria > Gemmatimonadota > Gemmatimonadetes > Palauibacterales > Palauibacteraceae > Palauibacter. The sequence goes on along the minus strand of JAOTZH010000097.1, from coordinate 142 downwards.
GCTCGGAGATCGGCTCGACGGACTGACTGATGATGTGATCGGTCCAGACATCCGTTTCCTGCGGCTCGCTGCGGTGGCATTCGAGGCACCAGCCCATCGTGAACGGCGCCCACTGATAGACGCGGTCCATCTCCTCTACTGG